>NZ_CAXAQF010000005.1:0-243121 GCF_963970735.1 Pseudomonas sp. RA_35y_Pfl2_P32 | reverse complement strand
AGCCATCACTGATGGCTTGTGCCCAGACATGCGTGGCCGCCTGGGCCATTGCTGCAAATTCGGGCGCGATGGTCACGCTGCCGTCCTCTGCCGCCATTACCGTGCTCTGCGTGGCGATTAAGCGATTACTGCCCGTAGGGCAACCGCATTGCACCGCGTGCCCGTGAGTTGCGACGGCAACGCCCTCAACGATAAAGGTCGGATTGCCTTCAGCGATAAACCCCATGCTGCTGCATTTTGGGCACCATACCGGATCGCTGATTCTCGCCGCTTTGCGGTACTCCACATTCACTGTGGTCGAACCTGCGAGCACCTTTCCGCCTGTGCTGGTCGGATCTCCTTCCCTGATAACAAAAGCCATGAGTATTCCTTGTTCTCGGAGTGAGCTCGGATGCTAACGAACGAGTTCTCGGGAAGATGTAAGGCATTTCCCAAATACGCCTACCAAACATTGTTCAAATTCCTCAGCAGCACCCCGTACCAGTCCTCTCCATTGATCCTGCCTCAACGATTTGCAAAAAGTCGTTCGGGAAAAAATGGTGAAGAAAACGCACTATCCCCCTCCCGTCGACCGGCTTTACGTCATTTGTTTGTGCAAAGGGGCAGGGTGGTGCAATCGGTATTCCCGCATAGGCCCAGCATGGGTTTTGAGGGCCGTATGGGAGTTTCAAGGAGTGCAAGAAATTGCAAAGAAATGAAAGGACCCTGCACACCTTTGAGCCGGCGATTCAGATTGCCTAGATACCTGTAAGGCCCGGCTGCGCTGTGGCGCGGCGTATGACGCAAAACACAACCATGTGACAGCGCGGGATGTAGCCACGGTATGCAAATGGGCTGCTTGGGTAATGATCGAGGTCGCGGGTTTGGCTTCCGCAGGATTGCAGACCAGGGCAGAAATCAAAATTCAAACTGACTATTGGTTTGAACTGCTCCAAGAGCAGGGCACCGCAGCGAAAGCGAAAGAAAAATGCCCAACGTGCGGAAGTAGCCTTGTTCAGGACGAGTCATGAGCTTTCATTGGCCACACTGTGTCCACAGGTGCGGGGTATCTATTCGGAAAATGATTGAGAGTATCCCGGTTGGCTCAGATATAGAGCGGTCTATCCCGCCTCTGCAGATTTTATGGGTTGATAGGAAATCAACTCACTCATGACGCTATTCCTTGTATTGAAGTGCAGCAGTCGTTACCCATGGCCGCCCGCCAGGTAACGCGCCGTGACTGACCTGCCAGTCAGCGAAACCAACGGCGCCAGCCACAGCCACCCGGCATTCCCCTCTATATAGAGGCACGGCCCGGGCCGAAGAATGGCCGGTTTGCCCTGCCCACCAAACCGCGTTCCCGAACAAATGTCTTAAGCGCATGAAAATTCTGAAAAAAATGTTTGCCATCAGAAAAGCTTTCGACTACATTAGCGCGCCTCGACAGACAGAACTTGTTTGAAGAGATACGGTGAAGTGTCCGAGTGGCTTAAGGAGCACGCCTGGAAAGTGTGTATACAGGAAACTGTATCGAGAGTTCGAATCTCTCCTTCACCGCCACATTCTACAAACACAAACCCCCGATTTTCCTAGAGAAGATCGGGGGTTTGTGGTTTCTGGCGTCTGGAAAAAGGCGATAGCGCAGCACCAATGGCCGTGCGACCAGCCACCTCCCCTAATCGCGCATATACCCCCCATCCACATCCATGATTTCCCCCGTGACAAAACCCGCCGCATCCGATGCCAGGAAGCACACGGCGGCGGCGATGTCGCGGGGGGTTCCGGCGCGGCCCAGTGGCATGTCTGCCAGCACTTTGGCCCGTGCTTCGGTGCTCAGGGTGCTGGTCATGTCAGTTTCGGTCAGGGCGGGGGAGACGGCGTTGGCGGTGATGTTGAAGGGGCCGGCCTCGCGGGCCAGGCCCTTGGTCAGGGCGATCACGCCGCCTTTGGCGGCGGCATAACAACTGTTGCCCAGCAGGCCGCCGCCGCGTTTGCCGGCGACGGAGGCAATGTTGATGATCCGTCCGGAGCGTCGGGCCATCATGCCGGGCAGTACGGCTTTGGCGCAGTAGAAAACGCTGTTGAGGTCGATGGCCATGACGCGCTTCCATTCCGCGGCGCTCACTTCAAGCAGGGGCAAGGTCGAGACGATGCCGGCGTTGTTGACCAGGATATCGATGCTGCCCAGCGCCAGGCCCACCTGGCTGACCATGGCCTGCACCTGTTGCTCGTCGGCAACGTCCACGCCCAGGCCGATGGCCTCAATGCCCAACTCACCCAACTGGGTGGCGGCCCGTTCTGCGGCGTCGTGGTCGAGGTCGCAGATGGCGACCCGTGCGCCGCATTGACCCAAGGCCACGGCGATCGCATAGCCGATGCCGCGCGCGGCGCCGGTCACCAGTGCGTTACGGCCCTTTAGAGAAAAACTGATCGGCGCAAAATTGGCTGAGGCATTCATGGTTGTTATTCCTTGATCTGGGCGCAGGTCGGCCTTCCCGAGTCACGGGAAGTGGCCGGCTTTTCGATGAGCAGCAGGGGGTAAAACCGTCAGGACGGGGCGTAGCTGCCCAGCGCCAACTGGTTCTTCAGCGGCGCGATGTCCAGCCGCCGCAGGACGCGATACAGCGAAGGCCGGCAGATGCCCAGCGCACGGGCCGCGGCGGTCATGTTCCAGCGGCAGTCGATGAGCACGCCGAGTACGTCCTCGCGTTCACCCACGGGAGCGGCGGTGGGCCTGCTCGGGCGAATCGGCGTGACGTTCTGCACCGGGCTGCGGGCCGGCAACCCAGGCTGACCGCCAGCTTGGGCGAGGAAGTCGGCGGGCAGGTCACACCGCTGGATGCGCGCGCCTTCCTTGACCGCACAGGCGTAGCGGATAACCGCCCGCATCTGCCGCAGGTTGCCAGGCCACGCATGGCCGAGCAGCAAGGGCCAGACATCGGCACTGATCATCTGGCGGGGGTCGCACCCGGGCAATTCGTGGGCGACCATGCTGCACACCAGTTCGGCCCGGTCGGTGCGTTCACGCAGGGGCGGCAATTGCACCACGCCGGTGGCGATGCGATAGAACAGGTCTTCGCGAAAGCGGCCGTTTTCCACCAGTTGGGTCAGGGATTGGTGGGTCGCGCAGATCAAGGCGAAGTTCACCGGCACGCTGCGTTCGGCCCCCAGGGGGGTGATCTCGCGTTCGGCGATGACCCGCAGCAGGCGGGTTTGCTGCTCGAAGGGCATGTCGCCGATTTCATCGAGGAACAAGGTACCGCCGTCGGCCTGGGCCACTTTGCCTTTCTTGCCACCGGGCAGGGCGCCGGAAAACGCACCGCGGGCATAGCCGAACAGTTCGCTTTCAATCAGGGTGTCGGGGATGGACGCGCAGTTGAGGGCGACCAGTTGCGCGGCGTGGCGCTGACTGTGCTCGTGCAGCGCACGGGCCAGGACCTCTTTGCCGGTCCCGGTCTCACCCTGGATCAGCACCGCGATGCCGCGCTCCATGAGCCGCAGTGCGCGGCGAAAAGCCTGACGCACGTAGGGGTCAGAGTCGTGGGCAATATCGCATTCAGGGTAGGCGGAGGTTGTGTGGGCTCGGGTAAACGAAGGGTTTTCGTGTACAGAAGGCATCAGCGTCACCTTTTATTATTGTATAGCTCGTGACTATGTCGACTCACCGCACTTGTGATGCAGCCGTCGATATGGCGTTGAAGGACAATAACGAGGCACACTTATATTTTCCAATCCATAATAAATCATCTATTGATACCTTTGAGAGCATCATGATCGAGCTCCGCCATCTGCAATATTTCCGCACCCTGGCTGAAACACTGCACTTCGGTCGTGCTGCCGAGCGCCTGCATATCTCGCAGCCGCCGCTCTCGCGGCAGATCGCCCTATTGGAAGATGAGCTGGGGGTCAGGCTGTTTGATCGTTCCCGGCGACGGGTGGAACTCACCGAAGCCGGCCAGCGTTTTTACCTGGACACCGGCACGGTGTTTGCCGCGTTCGAGCAGGCCAAGCGCAATGCCCTGGCCGCCGCGCGGGGGGCGGCGGGCGAGCTGTCGGTGGGGTTCATGATGTCGACGGCCTACAGCGTTACGCCAGCGATTACCCGGCGCTACGCGGCGCAGTTTCCCCAGGTCAGCCTGAAGCTGACCGAGACCTTGCCCCTGGACCTGGCCCAGGACATCAGCAGCGGCAACAAGGACGTGGCGATCATGTACCGCCCGCAGGACTGCTCCGGGCTGGAAACGGTGACGCTGTTTCGCGAGGAAATGACCGTGGTCCTGCCGCCGGGCCATCGGCTGCTTGAGCAGGCGCTGATCGACCCCCGGGAACTGGCCGGAGAAACCTTCATCATCGTGCCCCGGCGGATCGCTCCCGCCTTGCACGACATGATCTTCAACTACTGCCTGCAGCACGGTGTCACCCCAAACATCGGGCTGGAAATCAACATGCAGCAAACCATCGTCAACCTGGTGGGCGAAGGCTTGGGGATTGCCATCGTGCCCCGCTCGATGTGCAACATGCGCCTGGCCACCACCACCTTCAAACCGTTGCGCGATGCCCCGGTCATCGAGGTGGTGGCGGTGTGGAAGGCCGACAATCACAACCCCTGCATCGCCACCTTCATCGACAGCGCACAGCACGCGTGCCTGCAGGTGACGCGCGAGGCAGAAGCAGGGTGACGGGCGGGCCAATCCGCTCGCCCAGACGATACACCTGAAGCGACACCTGTCTCCCGGAGTGTCTCCCGCCCCTGCCCAGGCGACAGCGCTCCGGGCCTGATCTCTATCGCGCAAAGCCCCGTTCCACAAGGCCTGCGCTGGCCTGGCCAGCCCTTGGCACCGCTCTTGCTATCGCCCTTGCAAACACCATTCATGCAAGGACCCCCTTATGCGATCGCCCGTTATCACAGGCTGGTATCACTCCCCATTCGGTAAGTTCGACCACCTCGATCCCGAGCTGATGATGGCCGAGGCCGCCCTCGGCGCATTGGCGCATGCCGACATCGCGCCACAGCAGATCGACTCCATCCACGTTGGCCACTTCAATGCCGGCTTCGTCTATCAGGATTTCCCGTCGTCTCTGCTGGCCAACCACATTGAGGCGTTACGCTTCACGCCCTCGGTTCGGGTGGAGAATGCCTGTGCCACGGGCTCCGCCGCGATCCACTCGGCGCTGCAAGCGGTCCTCAGCGGCCAAAGCCAACACGCGCTGGTGGTGGGTTTCGAGAAGATGAATACCCTGCCCACCGCCGAGGTCGGCAAGATCCTGCTCAAGTGCTGCTACGCCAAGGAAGAAGCCGACATCGAGGGCGGCTTTGCCGGGGTGTTCGGCAACATCGCACAAAGCTACTTCGACCGTTACGGCGACCAGTCCGATGCGCTGGCGATGATTGCGGCCAAGAACCACGCCAACGGCGTGTTGAACCCGTACGCCCACATGCGCCGGGATTTCGGTTATGAGTTCTGCCGGCAGCCTTCGGCCAAAAACCCCTTCGTGGCCGGGCCACTGAAACGCACCGACTGCTCGCTGATCACCGATGGCGCAGCCGCCCTGGTGATCAGCCGCGAGGATCTGGTCGGTGAGCACCGCCATGCCGTGCGCTTCCGTGCCGCGGTGCAAGTCAACGACTACATGCCGCTGTCCAGGCGCGACCCCACCTACTTCGAAGGCGCCGCCCGCGCCTGGCAGCAGGCCTTGGAGCGGGCCGAGCTGAGCCTGGCCGATCTGTCCCTGGTCGAGACCCACGACTGCTTCACCATCGCCGAATTGCTGGAGTACGAAGCCATGGGCCTGGCCGAGCGGGGTCAAGGTGCGCGGGTCATCGCCGAAGGCATCAGTCGCAAGGACGGGCGCCTGCCGATCAACCCCTCGGGCGGCCTCAAGTCCAAGGGCCATCCCATCGGCGCCACCGGCGTGTCGATGCACGTGATGGCTGCCATGCAGCTCTGCGGCCAGGCTGGCGACATGCAGTTGCCCAAGGCCGATCGCGCCGGGGTCTTCAACATGGGCGGCGCGGCGGTGACCAACTACGTGAGCATTCTGGAGCGCGCGCAATGATGGGCATCGACAACGTCATGAACCTGGGGGAAATGCTCAACCAGGTCGCCCGTCGCTACCCGGATGCGCCGGGCTTCATTCGCAACGGTCGTGAACATTCCTGGAAAGACATCTCCAGGCGGGTCGACAGTGTCGCTGCCGCCTTGCGCGCGCGCGGCTTGGGCAAAGGCGACAAGCTGCTGGTGCATTCGCGCAACAATCTGCCGTTGTTCGAAAGTGCCTGGGTCGCGTTCCGCCTGGGTGCTGTGTGGGTGCCGACCAACGTGCGGATCACCCCGGCGGAAGCGGCCTACCTGGGCCGTTCCAGTGGCGCGGTAGCGATGCTGTATGACGAAGGCCTGGAGCATTATGTCGATGCCGTGCGTGCAGCATCGCCGAGCCTGCAACAGGTGATCGCCATCGGTCAGCCCCGCGACGGCGAACTGGGCTATGAGCAATTGCTGGAGGAGGGCAGCGCGCTGCAGGCCGGCTTCCGCCCGGCCGAAGTGACGTACCACGACCCGCTGTGGTTCTTCTACACCTCGGGCACCACGGGCCATCCCAAGGCTGGGGTGCTGACTCACGGCCAGATGGCGTTTGTCATCACCAACCATATCGCCGACCTGATGCCGGGGCTGAATCAGCATTCGCGTTCGCTGGTCCTGGCTCCGCTGTCCCACGGCGCCGGCATTCATGCCTTGGTCAACGTCGCCCGGGGCGCGGCCTGCATCCTGCCGGCCAGTGACAAACTGGACTGCGACGAGGCCTGGCGCCTGGTCCAGGAACACCGTGTGGACAACCTGTTCACCGTGCCGACCATCGTCAAGATGCTCACCGAAAGCGAGGCCGTCGACCGCTACGATCACAGCAGTCTGCGTCATCTGATCTACGCGGGCGCGCCGATGTATCGCGCTGACCAGCGCCATGCCCTGAGCAAGTTGGGCAAGGTCCTGGTGCAGTACTACGGCCTGGGTGAAGTGACGGGCAACATCACCGTGCTGCCCGCCGATTGCCACGACAGCGAGGACTCGCCGAATGCCAAGGTCGGTAGCTGCGGTTACCCGCGCACCGGCATGCAAGTGGCGATTCTCGATGAAGCCGGCAACGAACTGGACACCGGTATCGACGGTGAAATCTGCGTACGCGGACCGGCGGTGTTCAGCGGCTACTACAACAACCCCCAGGCCAACGAAAGCTGTTTCAAGTTCGGCTGGTTCCACACCGGCGACCTCGGCCATGTGGATGAACACGGCTATCTGTTCATCACTGGGCGGGCTTCGGATATGTACATTTCCGGTGGCTCCAACGTGTACCCGCGGGAGATCGAAGAGGCCCTGCTCAGCCATCCGGCGGTGACCGAAGCGGCCGTACTGGGTATGCCCGACGTGAAGTGGGGCGAGTCCGGCTATGCGGTGATCGTCACCACCGGCGAGGTCAGCGATGAACAACTGCTGGCCCATCTGGAGCCGCGTATCGCCCGCTACAAATGGCCCAAGCGTTTTGTGCGCTGGGACGAAATGCCCAAATCGGGCTACGGCAAGATCGTCAAGAAACAGATCCGCGCGTTGCTTGAAGAACGCCAGGAGGTGGCCTGATGACGCCGCATTTCGCTGAACGTGCCGGGGTACGCACGTTCATTCACGAGGGGCCGTCCCTGGCACCGCGCCTGCTGGACCTGGAGGTGCCTGGCTGCGACGAGCTGCGCATCGTCCTGCCCCTGGCGAGTAACGTCGCGGCAGGCGTCCTCAAGGCGCTGGAAGGTCGACGGTACGGCAGCGCCGTGGGCCGCATCCTGTGTGGCGGCGCCGCGCACCTGAGCTATCACCGGATGATCGTCACCGACCAGCCCGAACGCCCCTATGACTACGGTCAGCCGGTGGTCCTGGATGGCTACATCACCTTTATCAGCGGCGCCATCACCGTGGGCCGCGATGCCCGGGGCGCGCCGTTGCTGCATTGCCATGCCGGTTTTCTGGACCGCAATGGTGAGCAGCACGGCGGGCATCTGGTGCTGGACAAACTGATTGTCGGCAGCGAACCACTGACGATTCGCCTGTGCCTGTTCGACCAAGTGGCCTACCAGGTGCAGCCTGACGCCGAAACCCATTTCAACCTGCTGCATCCCGTTCTCAAGGAGCTGTCATGAGCGTTGTCGTCACCGAAGATTCCCTGGTCCAGGATGGCCGGTTGGGCCGCCTGGTGATCGCCCGCCTCAAGCCCAACGAAGACCTCATCGAGAGCGCCGAGGCCCTGTGCGAAGAACACGGTATTCATCTGGCCGTGGTTCGCGGTGGCTTGGGCAGCCTGATTGATGGGCAACTCAGCTACCTGGGGCGCGAGGGCATGATCCAGATCCAGGTGCCAGGCCCGGGGGTGGAAATCCTCAGCGTCAGCGGCGAAATCCTCAACGGTGCCAGTCGCCTGCAGGCGGTGGTGGCCGATGCCGATGGCAAGCTCTACGCCGGCCGCCTGGAACGCGGCAAAAACCTCACCTTCATCACGGTCGAGCTGACGCTGCAGGAGTGGCTGCCCGACTGACGCTTTCACCCGCAATCGCCATAACAAGAACGTCGAAGCCAGGTGCAACGGGCCCTTTCATGCCCCGCGCCCCCGGATTGTCGACCGCATCCATTAGGAGAAACAACAATGACAATAAATCCTTTCGTTCGCCTGTCTTTGCTCGCCACCAGCGGGGTGCTCCTGTCACCCCTGGCCCACGCTGACTTCATCAAGGACGGCAAGGCCACCCTGGGTTTTCGCAACTACTACTTCAACAACGACTACCGCGACCGCGCCGGTCCCGCCGGGCAAAGCAAGACCGCCGAATGGGCGCAGGGTTTCTTTCTCGATTACAAATCCGGCTTCACCGAGGGCACCGTCGGCTTTGGCGTCGACGCGCTCGGTTTGCAGGGGGTACGCCTGGACGGCGGTAAAGGCAATCACCGTGGCAGCTCGATGATTCCGGATGAGAGCGATGGCAGCGCCGTGGACGATTGGAGCCGACTGGGCCTGACCGGCAAGATGCGTTTTTCCCAGACCGAGGCCCGCTACGGGACCCTGCAACCGAAGCTGCCGATCCTGGTGGCCAACGATGGTCGCGTGCTGCCGCAAACCTTCGAGGGCGGCATGATCACCTCCAAGGAAGTGGACAACCTGACCCTGCTCGGTGGTCGCCTGGAACATGCGACCGGCCGTGGATCGACCAACAGTTCGGGGCTCGCGGTGGCCGGCGGCACCCAGCAAAGCAACGAGTTCCTGTTTGCCGGCGCCGACTACAAACTGAGCAAACAACTCACCCTGCAATACTACGCGGCCCAGTTGGAAGACTACTACGTGCAGCATTTCGGCGGTCTGGTGCATGTGCTGCCGTTGGGTGAAGGCCAGTCGCTGACCACCGACCTGCGTTACTTCAAGACCGACGCCGATGGCCGCAACGACACCGCCGCGGGCCGGGCCGCCGGGTACCGGGTCAGTGGCCTGGGGGATACCCCCGGCAAGATCGACAACGACACCTGGAGCGCGATGTTCACCTACGCCCTGGGCGGCAACTCCTTCCTGCTCGGTTACCAGAACGTCTCCGACAGTGGCAATTTTGTCCAGGCCAACCAGGGCAATACCAACGAAGGCGCGGCGGGCAGCAGTATCTACCTGTTCACCGACCGTCTGATCACCAGCTTCACCCGGGCCGGCGAGCGCACGGCGTTCGGCCAATACGGCTACAACTTCGCCGGATTGGGTGTGCCAGGGCTGGTGGCATCGGTCACCTACCTTAAGGGCACCCATATCCGCATGGCGAACGGCTCCGACGAGAAAGAATGGGAGCGCGACCTGGCGCTGGATTACGTGGTGCAGAGCGGCACCTTCAAGGGCGTCGGGTTCAGCTGGCGTAACGGCACGATGCGCAGCGGCGTGCCGAGTGAGTATTCCCAGGACCAGAACCGCGTGTCGGTCAACTACACCCTGGCGTTGTTCTGATCCAGTGGGGTCGCTTGAACAGGACCCCTTTTCAGTTGGCGGCAGGGTTGGCGACCCTGCAGATCCATTTCTTCGGTAACGGCCGCCTATGGTTCCGCCCTGACGGCGGCTCACTTTTGGAGGAGCGCAAAAGTAAGCAAAACGCTCTTGCCCCACCACTCGGTGCCTCGCTTAGGCTCGGCATGCCCGTACTCCGACATTGATTTGGGGGGCCGCCGCAATGGGCCATCCTTGGCCCAGTGCGGCTAAACCGGCGTCCTGCCGGTTTACCCCCCAAATCAATATCGGATTCCGGCCAGCGTGGTTAACGGGGCGCCCAGGATCAAAAACAAAGCGAGGCGGCTTTAGAGCCGACCTGATCGTTGGGGCATGCGCGGTGTAGCTTCTACTTCCTAAGACACTGACGAAGTCAGTGATCTTTTGATCTGGCTCTGGCTCTGGCTCTGGCTCTGGCTCTGGCTCTGGCTCTGGCTCTTGATCTTGATCCTGGGCGCCCCGTTAACCACGCTGGCCGAACGCAGGCTTGAATCCGTGGGTAACCCGGCAGGACGCCGGGTTAGCCGCCCCGCGCCATGGATGGCGCGTGGCGGCGGCCCACGGATTCAAGCCGGAGTGAGGGAACACCGAGCCCAAGCGAGGTGCCAAGTGGTGGGGCAAGAGCGTTTTGCTTACTTTTGCGCTCCTCCAAAAGTGAGCCGCTGTAAGAGCGGAACCATAGGTGGCCGTTACCGAAAGAATGGATATGTACTCGCCTAATCCAACACCCTGGTAGGCCCACAGGTGCAACGTCGCACCACAGTTGTGTAGATACCGATGCTGCCGATGTGCAGGACAGGTGTCGCTTGCCCTGCCGAGCACAGCGACAGTTGCCGGAGACACCTGTTACATCCGCCGTCTCGGCCAATGCCCTGCAAGAAATAAATACATTCCTGCAGGCGCTGTTTTTCCTTATGAAAACAGCTGCTTGAGTGGCGGTCTGGGTTGCCGTCATGAGGACAGCGTCATTCGTGGCACCCCAATTGCTATAGCTTGCTTAGCCAGTCGCCGGCATAACGGCCATTGATCCATAAAAACAATAAAGTCAGGAGAACCAAATGAGCGACTTTTCGCGCCGCAACTTTCTCAAAACGGCCACCCTTGCTTCTGCCGCCGTTGCCGCCGCCGGGCTCGGTCTGTACAGCGGCAAGAGCCAGGCTGCCGAGTTCAAGCTGAAGTTTGCCAACAACATGCCCATCAGCCACTCCATGAACGTGCGGGCGCGGGAAATGGCCAAGGCGATTCGTGAAGAAACCAACGGCGCGGTGCAGATCCAGATCTTCCCCAGCAGCCAGCTCGGCAGTGACACCGATACCCTGGCTCAAGTGCGCTCGGGGGCCGTCGACATGTTTGCCCTGTCGCCGGTGATCCTGGGCACCATGGTGCCGTCGGTGCAGATCAGCGCCGTCGGGTTCGCCTTCAAGGACTATGAGCAAGTGTGGAGTGCGATGGACGGCGACCTCGGCGCTCATGTGCGGGCCGAGATTGCCAAGACCGAGACCCTGTTTGCGTTCGACAAAATCTGGGACAACGGCTTTCGGGTGACCACCACCAGTACCCGCCCGATTGCCACGCCCGACGACCTCAAGGGCATGAAGCTGCGCGTGCCGCCGAGCCCCATCATCATGTCGATCTTCCGCGCCTTCGAAGCCGCGCCGACCAGCATCAACTTCTCCGAAGTGTACTCGGCGCTGCAGACCCGCATCGTCGAGGGCCAGGAAAACCCGCTGACCCTGGTGGCCTCGGCGAAACTCTACGAAGTGCAGAAATACTGCTCCCTGACCAACCATGTCTGGGATGGTTTCTGGATGCTGGGTAACAGCGCCTCGTTCAAGCGCTTGCCTGCGGACGTGCAGGCCGTAGTCAGCAAACACATCAATACCGCAGTGCTCGCCCAGCGTGATGACCTGGCCAAGTTGCAGGGCACTATCCGCGATACGCTCAAGCAGCAAGGCCTGGAGTTGGTGGCGGCGCCACCGGAACCCTTCCGCCAGAGCCTGCAAAGCGCCAATTATTATGGCGACTGGCACGCCAAGTTCGGCGACGCCGCCTGGTCGATCCTCGAGAAATATGCCGGGAAACTGGCATGATGGTCGCGCCAGCAGCAGTGGCCCCCACGTCTACCATGCGCCTGCCGGCCCGGGCGCTTGTCTGTCTGAACACATGGACCATGCGGGCAGTCGGTTTGATCACTGTCGCGTTGATGGTCATCGAAACCGGCGTGCTGCTGGCGGGGGTGATTTACCGCTACCTGCTGCACAGCCCGCTGATCTGGTCCGATGAGCTGGCGTCTTCGCTGTTCATCTGGATGGCCATGTTTGGTGCGGTGCTGGCGCTGGACCGCGGGGAACACATGCGCATGTCGGCGCTGGTGAACAAGCTGCCCCACGCCTGGCGCGGGTTCTGCGAGACGCTGTCGGCGCTGGTGGTGTGCCTGTTCGTGGTGATGATCATCGCCCCGGCCATGCAGCATTCCCATGAGCAGATGTCGATCACCACCCCGGCATTGGGCATTCCCGATGGCTTGCGCGCAGCGGCCTTGCCGGTGGGTGCGGTGTTGATGCTGCTGGCTGCCGTGTCGCGCATGGCGCGGTTTTCCACCGTGCGCCAGTTCATGGCCGGGATAACCGTGGTGGCGCTCGTGGCCGCGGTGTTGTGGCTCAGCCAGCCATTGTTGGTGGACCTGGGCAACTACAACCTGATTATCTTTTTCCTGGTGCTGCTGGGGGCCTGTGTCTTCGGCGGGATTCCCATCGCGTTCGCCTTTGGCACCGCGACCATGGCGTACCTGGCGCTGGCCACCCATGCACCGTTGTCGATTGTGGTCAGCCGCATGGACGAAGGCATGTCGCACATGGTGCTGCTGGCGGTGCCACTGTTCGTGATGCTGGGCGTGGTGCTGCAACTGTCCGGCATGGCGCGCACCCTGATCGACTTCATGGCCTCGTTGCTCGGGCATGTGCGCGGCGGCCTGCAGTATGTCTTGTTGGGGGCGATGTTCCTGGTCTCGGGGATTTCCGGTTCCAAGGTCGCCGACATGGCGGCCGTGGCGCCGGCCCTGTTTCCTGAAATGAAAAAACGCGGTTCCGAGCCCGAAGAACTGGCGGCGCTGCTGGCAGCGACCGGGGCGATGACCGAGACCATTCCCCCAAGCCTGGTGTTGATCACCATCGGCGCGGTGTGCAGCGTCTCCATTACCGCGCTGTTCATCGGTGGCCTGATGCCGGCGGTGGTGGCCACTGTGGTGATCGCGCTGGTGTGCTGGTGGCGCTCACGCAAAGAAGCAATGCCCACTATCCAGCGTGCGCCGCTGTCGGTGGTCGCGCGCACGTTCATGATCGCCGTGCCGGCGCTGGCCCTGCCGGTGCTGATCCGGGTGGCAGTGCTCGAAGGCGCGGCCACCGCGACCGAAGTCTCCACCATCGGTGTGGCCTATGTGGTGATGGTCGGGCTGGTGATGCACCTGTTCATGCGCCACATCGAGTTCAAGAAGGTCTACCCGATGATGCTCGAAGCGACGGCATTGTCCGGCGCTATCTTGCTGATCATCGGCATGGCATCGGCCATGGCCTGGGCGCTGACCCAGTCGGGCTTCTCGGCATCGTTGGTGGACCTGATCAGTGAAATTCCGGGCGGTGCCATCGGCTTCATGATCGTCACCATCGTCACTTTCGTGATCCTGGGCAGCGTGCTCGAAGGCATTCCGGCAATCGTGCTGTTCGGGCCACTGATGTTCCCGCTGGCCGAGATGCTGTCGATTCACCCGGTGCACTACGCCATGGTGGTGATCCTGGCCATGGGCATCGGCCTGTTTGCACCGCCCCTGGGTGTGGGGTTCTACGCCGCCTGCGCGATCAGCAAGGTCTCCTCCGACCGGGTCATCCGGCGTGTCTGGGGCTACCTCGCGGCATTGATCCTGGCGTTGATTATCGTCGCCTGTTTCCCATGGATCTCCATCGGTTTCCTTTAAGAGAGCACTTGTCATGAGCCAAACAGCAAAACAACTTCTGCCAGGCGCCTCGCAACGGGGACGCGTGGCCCTGGTCACAGGGGCCGCCATGGGGATCGGTGCCGCCATTGCCGAACGCCTGGGGCACGACGGGCATACCGTGGTGGTGGCCGACATCAACCTGGCGGCGGCCGAAGAAATGGTCGCCGGGCTGGATGCCCAGGGCATAGCGGCCATGGCATTGGTCATCGACGTCGGCGACGCGCAGTCCATAGCCGCGGCGTTTGCCTTGTTGCAACAACGCTTCGGCCGCTGTGATGTGCTGGTCAATAACGCCGGCGTGGCCAAGACCCAGGCGTTTCTGGAATGCGACCTCAGCGACTGGCAACGGGTGCTGAACATCAACCTGACCGGCTCGCTGCTCTGCGGCCAACACGCGGCGCGGCTGATGCAGGCCCATGGCTGGGGGCGGATCATCAACGTCGCGTCCATCAGCGGTCTGCGCGCCAGCTTGGGCCGCACGGCCTACGGCACGTCCAAGGCGGCGCTCATCGGGCTGACCCGGCAGATGGCCGTCGAGCTCGCCGAGTACGGTATTACCGTCAACGGCATCGCTCCCGGCCCGGTGGATACCCCGCTGACCCAGAGGCTGCACTCGGCCGCGACGCGGGATTCCTACGCCCGGGCCGTACCGATGCGCCGCTATGGCACGCCGGCGGAAATGGCGGGAGCGGTGGCCTTCCTGGCCTCCGATGATTCGTCGTACATCAGCGGCCATGTGATTCCGGTGGACGGCGGTTTCATGGCCTCGGGCATTCTGGAGATCTGAAGGGGCGCGGTGGACAGGAGCGCGCCAGGGTCCTTATGCTGCCGGGTTCATACAAAAACAAACAAAAAAACTATGAACCCCAACGCTCCAACCTCTGTGCTGTGGCACTGGCTCGCGCGCCCGCGGCGCAGTCTGGTGGCGCGCTATACCCTGCTTTCCGTGGTGGTCATGAGCATCGCCCTGTTTGCCCTGGCGATTTTCTACGAGCAACTGGCCAAGGATTTGCTCAACCGTTTGACCGGTGAGCGGCTCGATGCCCAGGCGCTGTCCACGGCCAACCGTCTCTCATCGTTTCTCGATGACCGCTTCTACCAGCTGTCGGCGCTGTCCAATCACCCGAACATGCCGGACTTCATCACCGACCAGTCGCGCCCCAGCAGTGATGTGGATTCACTGCTCAAGCTGGAGGGCGACCTGCCGTTCCTGTACGGCGTGCTGTTCTTCGATGAACACGAGCAGTTGCTCAATGTGCTGCCGGGCCAGGCGGCCTCGGGTGAACCCTACTGGACCAATTCCCAGTGGTCGGTCGCCGGTTTGCCGAGCACACGGGTGGGCGATGTCGAGGTGATCGGGCCGTTGCTGCCCAAGGCCGGGCGCTCCGGTGGGTTGCTGATTCGTAAGCTGATTCGCAGCGGCCGCACCGATCATGGGGCGAGTATCGCCTTGCACCTGCGCCTGGCGTCGTTGACCGAACTACTGGTCAGCGCCGGTATGAGTGGGGTGGTCGCACCGTTGTTGCGGGTGCCGGGCGGCGTATTCATCGATCCCACTGGACGCGTGGTCCCGGCACCGACGCAGTGGCGCGACGGGCCGCAGATTTTGCCGGGTTGGCAACTGGTGTTCAGTGTCCAGCCGGGGGCGATTCTCGAGCCCCTGAACGATGCTCGCCAGTGGTTGTACTGGGTGGCCGCGAGTTTCATCGGGTTTATCCTCATCGTGTTCTTCACCCTGTCGCGGCAACTGCGCGCGCGGGTCAGCACCCTGTTGCAGGGGGCGCACCAACTGTCGATGGGCGACCTCGGTTATCGCCTGGCGGAGCAGCCGCACAACGACGAGATCGGGCATGTCGCCAGGGCCTTTAATGTGATGGCCGAGCGCTTGGCGCGGGTGATGGAGAACACCGTGCGCAGTGAAAACCTGGCGGTGTTGGGCACGTTCGCCACCGGGGTTGCCCATGAGGTGCGTAACCCCTTGGCGACCATGAAGACCACTGTGCAAGCGCTGCTGCGGCGGGAACAGGAACCTGAGCGGCGCAGGCTGTTGAGCGATCTGGGCCAGGAGATCGACCGCCTGTCCCACGTCACCAGCGACCTGCTGGAGTACGGCCGGCCACACCCGGCCCAGCCCCAGGCGGTGGACGTGGCGCCGTTGTTCGAGCGCATCGCACGGCAGGTGGCGGCGGATCGCCAGGCGCACAATATCGAGCTGCGCTGTTGCAGCGAGCCCGGGTTGCAGCTGTACGTCGACCCGGAGCAAGCCCAGCAAGTGCTGCTCAACCTGTGCCTGAATGCGCTGCAGGCCAGCGTCGATGACCAGGTGGTGCAGCTGCGCGCAGAAGCCTCGGGCGAGCGCGTTCGGATCACCGTGCTGGACCGGGGTTGCGGGATCTCCGAGGCCGACCTGCAGCAGATTCGCCAACCCTTTTTCACCTCCAAGGCCCGGGGCACCGGGCTGGGCTTGAGCATTTGCCAACAACTGCTGGAGGCCAACGCCGCCCGCATGGAAATCGTCAGTACGCTGGGGGAGGGCACGCAGGTCACGCTTGATTTCCCCGGCCTCAGTGCACGCGCTAAGTGAGCCGTTGATGTCTGATATTCACGTTTTGATCGTCGATGACGAAGAGGCGCTGGTGCGCTCCCTCAGTTATGCCCTGCGTGCGGAGGGCATGCGCATCAGCACGGCCGGCAGTGGCGAGGCGGCGCTGGAGCGGGTCACGGGCGGGCCCGCCGACATCGATATCGTCCTGCTCGACCTCGGCCTGCCGGGCATCGATGGCCTGGCCACGCTCGACGGCCTGCGCGCGTTGCAGCCCGGTTTGCCGGTGATCATGATCTCCGCCCACGGCGACACGCGCGCAGCGGTGCAGGCGGTGAAAGGGGGGGCGACCGACTACCTGACCAAACCCTTCGAATTGGATGACCTGTTGGCGACCATCGCCAGCACCCTGGCCACGCCAGGGCCCGGGTTGGACGACAAGCCGGTGGACGCCGGCCTGCACGGCCAGAGCCTGGCGATGAGTACCCTGAGTGCGGCGGTGCAGCGCATCGCCCGCAGTTCGGCGACGCGGATCCTGCTGTTGGGCGAGTCCGGTACCGGCAAGACCCTGGTGGCGCAAGCGCTGCATGCCCACAGCTCACGGGTGGCCCACGCCTTCATCGAGGTCAACTGCGCCGCCTTGCCGGAGCAGTTGATCGAGGCCGAGCTGTTCGGCTCGGAGAAGGGCGCCTACACCGGCGCCCATCAGAAACGTGTGGGGCTGGTCAGTCAGGCCGATGGCGGGACGCTGTTCCTCGATGAAATCGGCGAGTTGCCCCTGGCGTTGCAAGCCAAGCTCCTGCACTTCCTGGAGAACGGCAGTTACCGGGCCGTGGGGGCCAATCGTGCCAGCAGCGCTGACGTGCGGGTGGTGGCGGCGACCAATCGCGACCTGGCCGAAGATGTGCGCCTGGGACGGTTTCGCGAGGACCTGTTTTATCGGCTGAACGTGATCACCGTGGATATCCCGCCCCTGCGCGAGCGCGGTGATGATGTGCTGCTGCTGGCCGAGTATTTTGCCCGGCGCCAGGCCCTGGAGGAGGGTGTCGAGGCGATTCGGTTCGAGGCGGATTGCCTGGCGGCGCTGCGTGCGCATCGCTGGCCAGGCAATGTCCGTGAATTGAAGAACCTCATCGAGCGCCTGACCATCCTGTCACCAGGCCGGGCGATCAGTGCAGCGTTGTTGCCGGCGCCAATGCACGGGCCTGAGCTGGCGAGCGAGGCCCAGGCGCTGGGCGATCAACTTGAGCGCGCCGAGCGCGAGCTGGTGAGCGATGCCTTAAGCCGAGCCGCCGGGCACAAGGGCCTGGCCGCGCACCTGCTGGGGATCTCCCGGCATGCGCTCAAGCGTCGCTTGCAACGCCTGGGCATCGAGCGCTAACCGCTCAACCTTGCGCGGGGTATGAGCGCTAACCGCTCAATACCCCCGCCCCCATCACACACCTCCGGTGGGAGCGAGCTTGCTCGCGATAGCGTCAGGTCAGTCAATATGGCTGTCGAGGCTGATGCCGCTATCGCGGGCAAGCCCGCTCCCACAGGATTTGGCTCGCGCGCTTTGCCCATCCCCGAGACACTTCCAACGCCTTTGGCACAGCCCTTGCTCTAGCAACCTGGCTGTCCAACAAGAGGCGTTATCAACGTCCAACAGGAATTCATTGTATGTCCCTGCCCCGTCATTGGTTTCAGGTTGCCCTGGCCTTCAGCAGTGTGCTCGTGAGCGTGGCCGCCGGTGCCCAGGTTGGCCGGCTGGAGTTGGGTGTGGCCGCCGGTCAGGCCGACCTGACCATGGGCTGCCTGTACCCGATGACCGAGCGCGCCGCGATCTACGGCCAGGACAGCATCATCGGTATTCAGGTGGCCCTGGACGAACTGCACACCCGGCGTGAGGCGGGCGAATTGGTGCCGCGCCTGCGGGTGATCGTCGATGACGACCAATCGAAGGCCTCCTATGGCGTCAGCCTGGCCAAGAGTTTTATCCACAAGGACGGCGTGCAGGTGTTGTGCGGCATGGTGTCGTCGGGGGTGGCGCTGGCGGTCAGCGAGCTGGCGTATCAGGAGAAGGTGCTGATGATCGGCACCGACCATGCGTCCTCGCGCATGACCCTGGAAAACGGCCATCCGTATTATTTTCGTGTGACCAACGACACCTGGACCTCGATGGCGGCCGGCGCCCGTTACCTGCAAGCGCTGCAGAAAACCACGGGGTGGAAACGCCTGGCGTTCATCGGCCCGGACTACGAGTACGGTCACGTCTCCCGTGATGACCTGCATGAAGCCTTCAGCCAGTTGGGCGTGCAGTTCGAAGATGTCACCGAGCTGTGGCCACGGCTGTACGAGCCGGATTACTCGGCGTACATCGCGGCCCTGGAGCAAGCCAGGCCCGACATCATTGTCTCGGCCCTGTGGGGCGGCGACCTGCACGCCTTCATCAAGCAGGCGGCCGGTACCCGGTTGTTCGAAACCTCGCGCCTGGCCAACTTCGACACGGGCGGCAACTACGACTTCCTGGTGTCGCTGGGTGCCACTGCGCCGCCGGGGCTGATTCTTTCGGCCCGCCACCACAACAACTGGCCGGCCACCGAGCGCAACCATTCCTTTGTCGAGCGCTTTCGTGCCCTGAGCGGGCGTTACCCGACCTACGCCGCCCAGGGTGCCTACACCGGGGTGATGGTGCTGGCCAAGGCCTATGGCAAAGCCGCCGGGGCCACCAACAGCCAGGCACTGATCAAGGCGTTGGAGGGGCTGGAGATTGCCCTGCCGGAAGACCCGGACGGTTTCACTTCGCGCATCGACCCGATCACCCACCAGATCCAGCAAACCCAGGCGGTCGGCACCCCTGTCGCCAATGCCGATTTTCCTCTGGCGCAACTGATGCTGGGGGACTGGTCGGTGTATTCGGCGCAGGAGCTGCAACTCGATGACGCCACGCTGGCGCGGCGACTGGCCGCACGTAAACGCAGTACCGAGGGCCAGGCACCTTAGGCCGTTCATTCAACCACCGAGACATCAGCCCCATGCACAACTATAAAAACAACGTGATCAAACACCCCCTGGCCCTGGCCATCGCTGCCACGGGCCTGGCCCTGTCCTTGACCACCAGCGTCCAGGCGGCCGAGAACGGCAAGTTCCGCATCGGTATCGTGACCTTCCTCTCGGGTCCGGCGGCCGGCCCGTTCGGCGAACCCTCGGCGAATGCCGCCAAGGTGCTGGTGGAAGGGCTGAACCAGGGCAAGCTGCCCGCGCCCTACAACACCATTGGCATCAACGGTGCCGAGATCGAAGTGGTGATCATCGATGAGGCCGGCGGTGCGGCCAAGCAGGTGGAAGAGTTCCGTAACCTGGTGCAGCGCCAGAAGGTCGATGCGGTGGTGGGCTACATCTCGTCCGGCGACTGCCTGGCCATTGCCCCGGTGGCCGAAGAGCTGGGGGCGATGACGGTGTTCTACGATTGCGGCACCTCGCAGTTGTTCAACGAAGACAAGAGCCCGCAGTTCGTGTTCCGCACCAGCCTCGATGCGGCCGTGGACAACATCGGTGCGGCGCGTTACCTGGCCAAGGTCCGCCCGGACGCGCAGAAGGTCGCCGGCATCCAGCAGAACTACGCCTGGGGCCAGGACAGCTGGAACGACTTCACCCACTCCATGGAGCAGTTGATGCCCAAGGCCAAGGTGGTCGAGTCGCAGATGCCCAAGGTGTTCCAGGGCCAGTATGGCGCCGAGATTTCCGCCTTGTCGGTCAAGCGCCCGGACATCATCCACTCCAGCTTCTGGGGCGGTGACATGGAGGCCCTGGTGCTGCAGGCCAACGCCCGTGGCCTGCTGGAGGATGCCACCGCCGTGCTGACGTGCGGCGAGTCGGCCATCGACCGCTACAAGGACCAGGCGCCCAACGGCATGATCATCGGCGGCCGTGGGCCATTCGGCGCCTTTGCCCCGGATAACGAGCTCAATCGCTGGTTCAAGGGCAGCTACCAGGCGGCCTACAAGACCGACCCGACCTACCCGGCGAGCAAGATGGCCCAGGCGATTCTCGGCCTCAAGCACGCGGCGGAGAGTGCCAAGGTCGAGTCGGGCAAGGTCCCGGCACCGCTGGAAATCGCCAAGGCCTTCAAGGGCGCGACCTTTGAGTCGGTCTCAGGCCAGGTGCAAATGGCCCGGGCCGGTGGTCACCAGGCGATGCAAGGCATTGCCTACGGCGAGTACCAGTACGACGCGGCGAACAAGAAGGGCCGCGTGCATAACGTCATCGCCTTCAACGGTGAGTGTGTGACCCCGCCAGACGGCACCACCGCGCTGGAATGGATCAAGGCCGGCTTCCCGGGCGCCCAGTGCAACTGAGCCGCGCTGCGTGATTGATCCACTGTGGCGGGCCTGCGGGCGCCGCCACCTCTTTGCCAAGGTAGGACCCCTATGATGAGTCTTTTTGCGGTGCTGATTGATGGCACCATCTATGCCTCGTGGCTGTTCCTGGTAGCCGCCGGGCTCACGGTGATTTACGGGGTGATGCGCATCCTGAACATGGCCCATGGCAGCTTCTATGCGATTGGCGCCTACACCGCCGCGTCGCTGGTGGGCTGGTATTTCAACAACGGCATCGGGCCGGTGTGGGCGGGGTATCTGTTGATGCTCGGCTGTGCGCTGGTGGCCGGGCTGATCGTCGGACTGATCATCGAGCGTGGGTTGTTGCGCTTCATGTACGGCCGCGACGAAGTGCTGATGGTGATCATCACCTACGCCTTGCTGCTGGTGCTCGAAGACAGCATGAAGATGGTGTGGGGGGTCAATCCTTACTTCGCCTATCAGCCGTATGCCGAGATGGGCCGCAGCGCCCTGGCGGGACTCAAGGTGTCCAACTACGACCTGATGCTGGTCGGCGTGTCGGTGGTGCTGGGCCTGTGCTTGTGGCTGTGGCTGGAGCGTACCCACCAGGGCAAGGTGCTGCGCGCGGTGATCCATGACCGGGAAGTGGCGATGGCCATGGGCGTCAACGTGCGTCGCATGTTCACCCTGGTGTTTGTGCTGGGCACCATGCTCGGCACGCTGGCGGGTGCCCTGACGGCACCGGCGATTTCCGTGGTGCCGGGCATGGGCGTGGAAATCATCGTGCTGGCCTTTGCCGTGGTTGTGGTGGGTGGTATGGGCAGCATCGAGGGGGCTGCCGTCGGTGCCTTGCTGGTGGGCCTGAGCCGCGCCGCTGCCGTGCACTACGCCCCGCAATTTGAACTCTTTGTGATCTACGGCGTGATGGCGCTGGTGCTTGCGGTGCGTCCGCAGGGCCTGTTCGGCCGCGTGCTGGCGAGGAAAATCTGATATGCGCCTCAATAGAACCGAACTGATACTGCTCGGCGTCGCGCTGCTGCTGGCCGCCGGCGGCTTGATTGCGCCGCAATGGCTGGTGTTCCTGCTGACGATGGCCTTGGCCAAGTCGATGGTGGTGCAGGGTGTGGTGATGCAGATGCGCGCGGGCCTGGTGACCTTCGGCCAGGGCCTGTACTTCTGCGTCGGTGGTTATGCCGTGGGCATGAGCGGGCACTTCCTGGACATCTCTGACCTGGCGTTGCTGCTGGTGATCGGGGTGGGCGCGGCCGTGTTGCTGGCGATGCTGCTGGGCCTGTTGATGACCCGCTACCGCGAGATCTTTTTCGCCATGCTGTCGTTGGCGTTCTCGATGATCCTGTACGGCGTGCTGGTCAAAAGCTCGGCCCTGGGCAGCACCGACGGCTTCAACGTCAAGGCCTGGAGCCTGTTTGGCTGGAGCCCGGCCCAGGGTCAGGCGCCACTTGCGCTGTTCATCATCATCGTGGGCGTCTGCGCGGTGCTGGCGGTGTTGCTGCACCGCTACAGCCGCAGCAGTGCCGGGATGATGTGCGAAGCGATCCGGGAAAACGAAGTGCGCGTCGAGTACCTCGGCCAGTCCCCCCGCTGGGTGCTGTACATGAACTACGTCGCGGCGGCTGCGGTGTCGGCCCTGGGCGGCGGCTTCATGGCGCTGTCGGCCGGGCACATCGACCCGGAAATGGCGTACTGGATCACCTCCGGCGAGTTCGTGTTCATCGCCTTGCTCGGCGGTACCGCCCACGTTGCGGCGCCCTTTATCGCGGCGATTGTGTTTGCGGTGGTGCGCACCTATGCCATCGAGCTGGTGCCCCATAGCTGGCAAATGATTCTGGGCTTCACCTTGCTGGCGATCATCGTGTTCCTGCCCAAGGGGTTGTGGAGCCTGTTTACCGGACAAGCGCGGAGGGCCAAGGCATGAGCTGCATTCTCGAAACTCACGGACTGTGCAAGGCATTTGGCGCGGTCACCGCGGCCAAGGATGTCAACGTGCGCATCCGGCCGGGTGAAGTGGTCGGCGTCATCGGCTCCAACGGCGCCGGCAAGACCACCTTTATCAACATGGTCACCGGCTACCTGAAACCCAGCAGTGGCCAGGTCCTATTCAATGGCCAGTCGATCATCGGCCGCACGCCCCGGGCAATCACTCGCCTGGGTATGGCCCGCTCGTTCCAGGTCGCCCAGCTGTTCCCGCAGTTGAGCGTCATGGACAACCTGCTGATTGCCGTGGCGGCGGCGCAGAACCCGTTTCCCTCGCTGCTGGCACCGATGCGCACGGCGGCGCGGGTGGCGTTGGCCGACGCGATGCTTGCGCAGTTCGACATCGCCCGCTGGCGCGACACCCAGGTTACCGCCGTGCCGCAGGGGGTGCGCAAGTTGATCGATATCGCCATGGCGTTGATTGGCGAACCGCAGATGCTGCTGCTCGACGAACCCACCAGTGGGGTCAGCGCCGAAGAGAAAACCGCGCTGATGGACACGGTGATGCGGGTGGTCGCCGAGCGCCGGGTGACGGTGTTGTTTGTCGAGCACGACATGGACGTGGTGCGTCGCTACGTCTCGCGCATCCTCGCGTTCTACAGCGGTGAAGTACTGGCCGACGGGGTGCCGGAACAGGTGCTGGCCAATCCCCGGGTGCAGGAGTTCGTCACCGGTAGCCAGAAAGTTCACCTGAGGGCCGCGCTATGAGTCTTGAGATTCGCAACCTGAGTGTGTCGATTGAAGGGGTGCCGATCCTGCACCAGGTGTCGCTGACCGTGGGCGCCGGGCAGATGGTGGGGTTGATCGGGCACAACGGCGCCGGCAAGACCACCCTGATCCGCGCCATCATGGGTTTGCTGGACGCCGACGCGGGTGACCTGTCCTTTGCCGGGCAAGACCTGCGCACCCTGCCCAGCTTCAAGCGGGCGGCGGCGGGTATCAGCTATTTGCCGGAGGATCGACGGTTGATCCCGGCGTTGACGGTGGAGGAGAACATCCTGCTGCCGGTCTGGGCCAATCAGTTGGCCGACAGTCAGCGCCGCCTGGAGTGGGTGTACAGCCTGATCCCGGAGATTGCCCAGTTCCGCGACCGCAAGGCCATGCAACTGTCGGGCGGCCAGCAAAAGCTGGTGGCGCTGGCCCGGGCGTTGATGCCCGGGAACAAGCTGCTGTTGCTCGACGAGCCCTTCGAGGGCGTGGCGCCCGTGCTGTCGCGGCGCCTGAGCGAGGTGATCGCCAAGCTCGGCCAGGAAGGTTTGTGTGTGCTGATCAGCGAGTCCGATGACACTCATTCTGCTGACCTGGTCGATGCGTTGTTTCGCATCGAGCGCGGCAGCGTGACAGTAGGGTAGGGAACACAATGTCGACATTGACCTTTGAAACCACCCCCCGGGTGATCTGTGAAATTGACGGCGCCTTGCGCCTGGGGCAGTTGTGCCGCGAGCTGAAAGCCGAGCGGGTATTGCTGGTCAGTGACCCGGGCCTGCTGCGCGCCGGCTTGCTCGATGCGCCGCTGGCGGCGATGCGCGAGCTGGGCGTGCAGGTCACGCTCTACAGCGATGTGCAGGCTGATCCGCCGGTGGCTGCGGTGCTGGATGCGGTGCAGGTGGCGCGCAGGTGTGGCGCCCAGGCGGTCATCGGGTTGGGCGGCGGCAGTTCTCTGGACACCGCCAAGCTGGTGGCGCTGCTGTGTGGTCACGAGCAGTCCCTGGAGGCGATCTATGGCATCAACCTGGCCAAGGGACCGCGATTGCCGCTGATCCAGGTGCCGACCACCGCGGGCACCGGGTCCGAAGTCACGGCCGTGGCCATCGTCACCACCCCCAGTCACGAGAAGAAGGGCGTGGTCAGCCCGCTGCTGTACCCGGACATCGCCTTGCTGGATGCGCGCTTGACTGTCGGCCTGCCGCCAGCGATCAGCGCCATGACCGGGGTCGATGCGATGGTCCATGCCATCGAGGCCTACACCAGCGTGCACAAGAAAAACGTCTTGTCCGATGGCCTGGCGGTGCAGGCCCTGCGTTTGCTGGCGGGCAACCTGGATCGGGTGCTGGCCGAGCCGGGGGATTTGTCGGCGCGCTCGGACATGCTCCTGGGGTCGATGCTGGCTGGCATGGCGTTCGCCAACGCGCCGGTGGCGGCGGTGCATGCGCTGGCCTATCCGCTGGGCGGGCAGTTTCATGTGCCCCATGGCTTGAGCAATGCCCTGGTGTTGGTGCCCGTGCTCAATTTCAACCGTTCGGCGGCCGAGCCGCTGTACGCGCAACTGGCCTCGGCGGTAGTGCCGCAGCAGCGCTTTGCTAATGCGGCCGAAGCCTGCGAGGGGTTCATCGACTTCATGACCCGCCTGGTGGCGCGCATGCCATTTGCCCAGCGATTGCAGGAGGTGGGTGTCACGGCCCAGGACCTGTCCCGGCTGACCGAGGACGCGCTGAAGGTCGAGCGCTTGCTGATCAACAACCCGCGTCCCCTCAACCGCGACGATATTCATGCCATCTACGCCTCGGTGCTGTAGGGCGAAGGAGTGATTCATGAGTTACGAATTCAGAAGCGTACCGCGCATCCTGTGTGAAGCCGGTGCCCTGCAACAGGTTGGGCAGGTGCTCAGCGGATTGGGCGCGCAACGGGTGATGCTGGTGTGCGACCCGGGCATTGTCAGCCTGGGTTTTGCCGCCGGTGCGCAACGGGCCTTGCAAGCGGCTGGCTGCCAGGTGACGGTCTTCGACCAGGTGGTGCCCGATCCTTCGGCCTCTGTGGTCAAGCAGGCGGCGGCCCAGGCGCGCGCGTTCAAGGTCGATGGGGTGCTGGGGCTGGGGGGCGGCAGCTCCCTGGATGCGGCGAAACTGGTGGCCTTGCTGGTCAACAGCGAGCAGTCCCTGGAGGACCTGTACGGCACCGATAAAGCGCTGGGGCAACGGGTGCCGTTGGTGTTGATGCCGACCACCGCTGGCACGGGGTCGGAGGTGACCTGGGTCTCGGTGATCACCGATGAGCAGCAGTGCAAGCAGGTGGTGTATTCCCCGCTACTGCTGCCCGACGTGGCGGTGCTCGACCCCGAGCTGACCCTCGGCCTGCCGCCCAGGGTCACCGCCGCCACCGGCCTGGATGCCATGGTGCATGCTATCGAGGCCTACACCAGCCGCACGCGCAAGAACCCGATTGCCGACAGCCTGGCCACCGCCGCCCTGGCACTGCTGGGGCGCAATCTACCCAAGGTGCTGGCCGATGGGCGCGACGTCGCGGCGCGCACGGCGATGCTGCAAGGCTCGCTGATGGCGGGCATGGCGTTCGTCAACGCGTCGGTGGCGGCGATCCATGCCCTGGCCTATCCGCTGGGGGCGCGCTTCCATATTCCCCACGGTCATGCCAATGCCTTGGTCATGGCGCCGATCATTCGCTTCAACCTTGCCCAGGCACAGCGCCAATACGCTGAACTGGCCGCGTATCTGCTGCCGGACCAGCAGTTTGCCGATGAGGCGACGGCGGCCGAGGCGTTTGTCCTGGCCATCGAGGCGTTGGTGCGCGACAGCGGCCTGGAGACCCGTTTGTCGAAGCTGCAGGTGGATGAGCAGGCCATCCCGTCGATGGCCACGGAAGTGGTGGTGGGCATTCGCCGGTTGATCGACAGCAATCCGCGGGACATGACGGAGCGGGAGGTCGAGGCCATCTATCGCGGGATTTTTTGACCGCAAGCGGGCGGCTGAGGTGTTGGGCGGGGCAACTGCGATGGCCTTGCCCGACGCCCCAACGTGCGCCAGCGAACAGACATGCCCTGCGTATTCCTCCATGTTTGGGTCACGAGTCACTTGATCCTGCCGACACTGGAGTACGCTCATGACCACCTCATTACGCTCAATCGTGTTTATCGCGCTGGCGACGCTGTCCCTGGCGTCGAGCGGCTTGCTCAACTCGGCGAGTGCCGCAACCGCCGAAGACCTGGACAAGGACGCCCGGCAAGCCCTGCAGATCCTCTATAAAGCCCACCCGCTGGCGCAGACGATGTCGAGCACGGCCAAGGCAGTCCTGGTGTTCCCCAACGTCATCAAGGCCGGTCTGGTGTTCGGCGGCAGTTATGGGGAGGGCGTGATGTTCAAGGGCACCAAGGCCGACAGCTACTACAACTCCGTGACGGGTTCCTGGGGGTTGCAGGCGGGTGCCCAGTCTTATGCCTATGCGGTGTTCCTGATGACGGACAAGGCCGTCGCCTATGTCCGTGATACCAAGGGCTGGGAAGTCGGAGTCGGGCCGACCGTGGTCCTGGTTGACCAGGGGCTGGCGAAAAACCTCTCCAGTTCGACCTTGAAAGACGATGCCTATGCGTTCGTGTTCGATCAACAAGGCCTGATGGCGGGCGTGAGTATCGAGGGCACCAAGATTTCCCTGATCCAGCGGTGAGTGCCTGGGTGCGCGAGCGCCCAGACGCCTCGGAGTCACAGCATGCGCCCCAGTACGTCCTATTACGACAGCGTTCATGACATGAGCTTGTTCCGGGCCGAAATCGGTCCGAGCCATGCCGCGCAGTTGCGCCTGCTCAGGATGCAGTGCGCGTTGGTGACCGCGCAGGAGGCGGTGCGCGTGGCAGAACGCCGGGCGCGGTTTGCCGAGCAGTTGATGGGTGTGACCAGTCACGACCTGCGCAATCCCCTGGCGGCGATCAGCATGGCGGTGCAATTGCTCGAGCGCCAGGACCTGCCCGTCCGACAGTTGCAACTGCTCGGGCACATCACCCATGCCGCCGAGCGTGCACAGCGCTTGATTGCCGACTTGCTGGACCTGACTCAGCGGCAAACGGGCCGCGGGGTGGCGGTGTCGCTGGTCGCGGTGGATGTGCAGGCGCTGGTGGGCGAGTGCCTGGAGGAGTTGCGCCTGGTGTTCCCCGGGCGTGTCTTGTCCCTGCGCTGCGTCGGCCAGGGGCTGTTCATGGCGGACCGGGATCGGCTCTGCCAACTGTTGGGCAATCTGGTGAGCAACGCCCTGGATTATGGTGAGGGGGAGGTGACGGTGACCACCCGTGTCGAGGCGCAGGTGTTGATCAGTGTGCACAACCAGGGCGCGCCAATCGCCCCGCACCTGCTGGACCATCTGTTCGAGCCGATGGTGCGTGGCCACCACGAGCGCGGGCGGCCCGGCAGTGTCGGGTTGGGCCTGTTCATCGTCCGGGAAATTGCCCGGGCGCATCTGGGCGAGGTCAGGGTGAGTTCCTCTGTCGAGCAGGGCACCACGTTTACCGCCACGTTTCCCCTTGCCTCAGCCACGCGGTTTTAACGGCACGTAGGGCAGCAGGCGGTCGGTTTCTTTCCTGACCACGGCGTAGCACTCACAGCTCAGTTGTTCGAGCCGGTTCCTGTCCAGCACTCTGATGTGCCCGCGGCTGTATTCGATGATGCCCAGGCGCTGCAGTTTGCCGGCGGCATCGGTCACCCCTTCGCGGCGCACGCCAAGCATGTTGGCAATCAGTTCCTGGGTCATGATCAGTTGGTTGTCCTGCAGCCGGTCGAGGGACAGCAGCAACCAGCGACACAGTTGTTGATCGATGGAGTGGTGGCGGTTGCACACGGCGGTCTGGGCCATTTGCGTAACCAGGGCCTGGGTGTAGCGCAGCATCAACAGCAACATTTCGCCGTGACGGTTGAACTCGTCCTTGAGGCGCTGACCGGGCAGGCGAAAGGCATGCCCGGCGCTCTGGACAATCGCCCGGCTCGGCGTGCTTTCCCCGCCCATGAACACGGCAATGCCAATCAGGCCTTCATTGCCGACCACCGAAATCTCTGCCGAGGCGCCGTTTTCCATGACGTACAGCAGGGACACGATAGAGTCGGTGGGGAAATACACATGCCGCAGGGCATCCCCCGACTCGTAGAGCACTTTGCCGAGCGGCAGGCTGATCGGTTCGAGATAAGGCAGCAGGCGCTCCAGCGATTGTGCCGGCAGGGCCGCCAGTAAGTGGTTCTGCCGGGTTTTTGGTGCGTCAGGCATAGGCATCACCGAGTGTAGGAAAACTATCTGAGGGCGCTACCGGAGGGCTCCGGTAAGGAGTGCCAAGTGCATCAGTAAAATTAAAGCCGAGTTCGATTCTCGGCGCCAATGGCGTCCAGGTCGCTGGCCGAGCTTGGGTTGTGAGGCTACATTTTCCTTTTTGAGTGCAAGGAACAATCATGCGGATATGGATGGCAGCGCTGGGGTGCGTGGTGTTGGCGGGGTGTTCGTTACCGGCCTCGCTGGTGCCGGGGGAGCCGAACCTGAGCAAGGAGACCGCCAAACCGCCCAAGGAGTACGCGGCTTGCGTGTTGCCAGCCTGGCAGCGCGAGGTGCCCAAGGCTACCCAGACCCAGATCTCCAACGGCTGGCGGATCAATGCGCCCAGCATCATTACCGCCGATGAGATCCTCGATATCGTCAAGTACAAGGACGGCAGCAAGGTTTCGCTGTATCAGGGGCCGCCGTGGGCCAAGTCGCAAGCCCTGCGCAAGGCGGTGCGCGATTGCCTGTAGCTCATGGGCTGGCTTGGGTTTCACAGACGAAATAATTGCTCTGGCGGTTTTTCGCGGTGAGGTCCTTGGTCAGTTGCCGGGCGGCCGCGAGGCATTGTTGATAAGCATCGGGTTGCACCCAATGTTCAACGGCAATCACCTGGCAGTCGCTGCGCGAGGCGTCGGTGCACAGGTACAGCAGTAGAAAGACCGTCATACAGGCTCCCGCACGCTCAATGGCAGAATCTGTGCCGCCAGTACCCAGTATGTACGTCTCCATGACTTAGGCCAGCCTCGCGGCCGCCATTAGTCCATCAAGGAAGTTCTCATGATCACCACCACTACCCACTCCATTGAAGGCCGGCAGATTGCGGCGTACCTGGACATCGTCAGCGCCGAGTCCGTGCAGGGCATCAACGTGGTGCGGGACATGTTTGCCGGCATGCGGGATTTTTTCGGCGGGCGTTCCCAGACCCTGGAGAAAGCCCTGCGCGAAGCCCGTGCCCAGGCCACTGACGAGCTCAAGGAGCGCGCCCGCAGCCTGCAGGCCGATGCGGTGGTGGGGGTCAACTTTGAAATCAGCATGCCCTCTGGCAAGGGCAGCATGCTGGTGGTCTTTGTCACCGGTACCGCCGTCAAGCTCAAGTAACCCGAGTAGGGCCATTCGTCGGCGAAGGCTGTTTTGAATGGGTAGTCTGGGGATGACCGGCTAGTCTGGAATCTCTTGAGGGTCTGTGCTTTTCAGGCAAACGCTTGTTTGCCGGTATCGGCCTGTAGGGAGGGACGCAGAAATGAGCAATCCGTACATTGAAGATGATGGCGCTGAGTACCCGATCAATAACTGTGTGCACTGCGGGCAGACGGACTACCTCTCGGGGTTTGACCAAACACCCAGCAAACCGGTCCAGGGTCGTGTGTCCACGGTGAGTCGGACGACCCGCAAACCGTTCATGCCCAAGGTTATCGTGCCATTGCGCAAGTGATCGACAACCCGACTGACCCCGCCGATGTGCGGGGTTTTTTGTGCCTGCGGTTCAGCGGCCGACGAAGGGAGGAGAGGGCTTGTCATATTTTGTATCAATGTAACCGGGAGTGGTTGGGGTGTTTCACGTTTCTTTCACAAGACGTTACGTAGGCTCAGCTCATCCGTTAAAAGCAAGTCTTGTCAGCCCGTTCCCCAGCGGGCTTTTTTTTGCCTGCGATAAAACTCTTCAGCTAATTGCTGTCCAACTCTCGCGCACAGGAAGGTTGGCAGGGTCCTCGTCGGGACCGCCCCCCTTCATTAGCAGCCTATTTCTACGATTCAGTACTCTGTTTGAGGTTCATGTCATGCGTTTAACTCTGCCTGCTCTGGTTCTGGGGCTTCTGGTCGCTCAAGGTGCAATGGCTTCCGGTGATGGCACCGCGGCGTTGGGTGGCGGCCTGGGTGGCGCGTTGGGCAATGTGGTCGGTCAGAAGCTCGGTGGCAGCACCGGCGCGACCATTGGCGCAGGCGTGGCCGGCGCTGCCGGTGGTGCTGCGGGCGCACACAAGGGTAATCGCACCAAGGCCGCCATTGGCGGGGGTGTCGGCGCGGCCGGTGGTTCGGTCATCGGGCGTTCGCTGGGTGGCAAGAATGGTGCGACCATCGGCGCCGGCCTGGGCGGTGCCGCCGGTGGCGCGGTAGGTAACAGCATGGGCAAGAAGGGTCACTGATCCTTCGCGGTGATGCACCAGAGAAGCCCGGCCCTATGGTCGGGCTTCTTTGTTTGTGCTGGTCGCGCACCGCCAGGCTTTACAGCGCCAACTGATCCGCGCGGATGGCGAATGCGCTGGCCACTTCCTGAGTCAGGTTCAAGTGTTAGCGCCACACGCGGATCGGGGTGGCCCCGTCGACAAGGCGGCTGACCACCGAGTGTGCAATCAGCTCGTTAGTGCCCTGTTGGCTGATGTAGTGCTGATAGGGGATGACCACAAAGACCGGCTCGCCGTCCGCGCCCTTGATGATTTGAATATCACTAGGTGGTCACTGTGTATCTGCAGTAGTTGCTTGACGGCTTTGCGGGCCCAGTGAATTTAGACAATAAAACCCGTCTGGGAACAATGAACTCTGTCTCAGCGGATCTTAGCGGGTTCGAGCCTCCAACCGCGGCAGCACTGACCGACATTTTTATAAAGTGCTTAATCAGCATCCTGGTCTGCATCGCCCCCGCGTTACCCAGACAGCTATTTATTCGTATTGGCTGCAAACATCAAAATCGCGTCCGATGAGTCTGTCGCAAGCACTCGAGCATTCCAGCCCCGATACAGGGGGCTTCGCGCGGTAATGCACCTCAAGTGCGCCTCCTTGGCATTGAAACGTTGACGAAAGCGCGGCGCCATAAAAATAGCATCGAGTGTCATATTATAGCCGTCATTAATATGGCGAGTAACTTGGCGCGTTAATGCTGCTCGGCTGACGTAAATATATTGTCGTCATAAAGCTGACAACTAACTTTGTCTGACTGTTGAATTCCTGTGCTGTCGTTGTTTTGGCGCCATTAAACAAAAACCATTATTTGTGGTTTATTTTTAATGGCTCTATTGCTTTGCTTTGTTTAAGTGCTCACCATATGCCCCGGTCTGGAGCTATTGAAGAACGGGTTCGTAGCTTCGGTAGTGCTGTACTCACTTTTCTATCGTCTGTCTTGTGCTTGCGGGTACCGTTGTTTTTTATGACGGTAATTGGCGTTCGTGTGGGTGTTCACAAGCGATATTGAAGTTACTCAAGTTGATGTATTTAGGGCGGCGTAAATGGCGCAGTCCTACTGTTTACAGGTCGTGGATTCAAGTTGCCTGTAAATGGATACGGGAATGTTATAGGGACATTCCATGACCTTAAGTTGCAAGGAGCGTTCGTCGCATGCGAATCAGCATATTTGGTCTGGGTTACGTCGGCGCGGTATGTGCCGGATGCTTGTCGACAAGAGGGCATCAGATCATCGGGGTCGATGTTCAGGCTCTCAAGATCGATATGATCAACAGTGGCAAATCGCCCATTGTCGAGCCGGGTCTGGGCGAGCTGCTGCAGCAAGGGGTCGCCAGCGGCAAGCTGCGCGGCACCCTTGATGTTCGCGAGGCCGTCCTCGAAACCGATATTTCCTTCCTCGCACCGCCGACGCCGAGCAAGCGCAACGGCGACCTCGATGTGTCCTACATCGAAGAGGTGTGCCGGCAGATCGGCCAGGTTCTACCGCTCAAGACCACCCGTCACACGGTCGTGGTACGCAGCACGGTGCTACCGGGCACTCTGCGCAATGTGGTGATTCCGACCCTGGAACAGTATTCCGGGCTCAAGGCCGGTGTGGACTTCGGCGTGGCGGTGAACCCCGAGTTCCTGCGCGAGAGCACCGCGATCAAGGACTACGACTATCCGGCGATGACGGTGATCGGCGAGCTGGACAGCACCTCGGGCGACCTGCTGGAAGAGATCTACCGCGAGCTGGATGCGCCGATCATCCGCAAGACCATCGAAGTCGCGGAGATGATCAAGTACACCTGCAACGTCTGGCACGCGGCCAAGGTCACCTTCGCCAACGAGATCGGCAACATCGCCAAGGCGGTCGGCGTCGACGGCCGTGAGGTGATGGCGGTGATCTGCGAGGATCGCAAGCTCAACCTGTCCAGTTACTACATGCGCCCGGGCTTCGCCTTCGGCGGCTCCTGCCTGCCCAAAGATGTGCGCGCGCTGAGCTACCGCGCCGGCCAGTTGGACGTCGAGTCGCCACTGATCGAGTCGCTGATGCGCAGCAACGCCGCGCAGGTGCGCAAAGCTTTCGACATCATCGCCAGTTACGACAAGCGCAAGGTCGCGCTGCTGGGGCTGTCCTTCAAGGCCGGTACCGACGACCTGCGTGAAAGCCCGCTGGTGGAGCTGGCCGAGATGCTCATCGGCAAGGGCTTCGACCTCAGCATCTACGACAGCAACGTCGAGTATGCCCGTGTTCACGGCGCCAACCGCGACTACATCGAGTCGAAGATTCCCCATGTTTCGTCGTTGCTGCGGTCCAATTTCGACGAAGTGGTTGCCAATGCCGACGTGATCGTCCTGGGCAACGGCGATGAAGCCTTCGCGTTCCTCGCAGAACGGGCTCCCGCCGACAAGCAGGTCTTCGACCTGGTGGGGTTTATGCGCCAGTCCAGCGGTGGCGGATTAGAGGGTATCTGCTGGTAGAACCGTTGCAGTGATGCTCGTGGGGCGCCCTGGCAACAGGCGCGGCGCTCCTGTTGCCGAATTGTTGATCAGTCATACAGGTCCGAAACATGGATGTTTTTCAGAGTCGCCTGCGCACTGCCGCAGGGTGGTTACTGCTGGTAATCACGCTCATGGGGATGGCATTGCTGCTGCCGCGCAGCACCTTCGACCCGGAGTCCGTCGATTTCATTCTTCTGCTGGGTGTGATTGGCATCTGGCGTTATTCCATGGGCGCCGTGCATTTCGTGCGGGGGATGATCTTCCTCTATCTGGTGTTCCCCTGGTATCGGCGCAAAGTGCGGCAGCTGGGTGCGCAAGCGGCCCCGTCCCACGTGTTCCTGCTGGTCACGAGCTTTCGCATCGAGGCGCTGACTACCGCTCAGGTCTACCACTCAGTGATCCGCGAGGCCATCGCCTGCGGCTACCCGACCACCGTGGTGTGTTCCATCGTTGAGCGTTCGGACGAGCTGTTGATCGAGAGCCTGTGGCGGCAGATGAACCCACCGGAGCGGGTCAGGCTGGACTTCGTGCGCATCGCCGGAACCGGCAAGCGCGATGGCCTGGCCCACGGCTTCCGCGCCATTTCCCGACACCTGCCCGACGACGATTCGGTGGTGGCGGTGATCGATGGCGATACCGTACTGGAGCAGGGCGTAGTGAAGAAAACCGTGCCTTGGTTCAAGCTTTTCCCCAATGTCGGTGGCCTGACCACCAACGAGTTCTGCGAAGTGCGCGGCAGCTACATCATGAGCGAGTGGCACAAGCTGCGCTTCGCCCAGCGCCACCTCAACATGTGCGCCATGGCGCTCTCCAAGCGTGTGCTGACCATGACCGGGCGCATGTCGGTGTTCCGCACCAGCGTGGTGACCAATCCTGGCTTCATCGCCGACGTCGAGAGCGACCATCTGGAACACTGGCGCCTCGGACGCTTCCGCTTCCTCACGGGCGACGACAAGTCCAGTTGGTACAGCCTGATGCGCCTGGGCTACGACACGTTCTATGTGCCGGACGCGTCCATCAACACCGTGGAGCACCCGCCGGAGAAAAGCTTCATCAAGGCCAGCCGCAAGCTGATGTTCCGCTGGTACGGCAACAACCTGCGGCAGAACTCCCGCGCCCTGGGCCTGGGCCCGAATCGTTTGGGCTGGTTCACCTGCCTGGTGCTGGCCGACCAGCGCGTATCCATGTGGACCAGCCTGCTGGGGCCCACCGTGGCGATCATTGCCAGCCTCAAGTACGGCTTCGCCTTCCTGATGGTGTACCTGCTGTGGATCGGCCTCACTCGCCTGGCGCTGACTCTGCTGCTGCTGGCCTCCGGGCACAAGGTGGGGCCGGCCTATCCGCTGATCCTCTATTACAACCAGATCATGGGCGCGCTGGTGAAGGTGTATGTCTTCTTCCGCCTTGACCGGCAGTCCTGGACCCGCCAGAACACCAAGCTTAATCGCGACCTGGCCAGCTTTTCGCGCTGGTTCAACACCTGGTCTTCACGCGCCATGACCTTCTCCGCGGGCAGCGTCTTTCTAGCCCTGCTGATGTTCGTGGTGTGATCGGCGAAAAGGACCAAAAAACCTTGAAGCCAGGTTCAACTTACTAATTTGAAAGGGAAAAATTATGAGTGCTGTGATCAGCCCGGTGGGCAACGCCAATGTGGTGCATGAGTCCGAGGCGCAGCGTCAGCATGCGCGCCTGAAGCTGCCGGCGAAGGTCCGGTTCCAGGGCCAGCAGGGGGGCGTCCAGGAAGTCCAACTGATAGACCTGTCCGCTGGCGGTTTCAGTTTCGAGCAGGGCAGCCCGTCGGTGGTCGAGGGCAAACTCTATCGCGGCAAGCTGATGTTCAAAGTGGAGGGCATCGGCTTCGCCATGGATGTCGAATTCCAGGTGCGCTCGATCATCGGCGGCAAGCGCGTGGGCTGTGAGTTTCACAACCTGCGTCCGCGCGAGATGTCGGCGCTGCGCTACATCATCAGCTCCTTCATCGGCGGCGAGCTGGTGAATGTCGGTGGCCTGATCAGCATTCTCCAGCGCGAGAACTTCACCAAGGCCCGTGGCGGCAAGGGGAATGAAAGGCTCAGCCTGCTTGGCCGCCTGCGCGCCATGAGTTTAACCCTGGTGATCCTGGCCGCCGGACTGGGCGCCTTCGCCTACGTGCTGTACCAGTTCTACGACATCTACTTCGTCACCCACGCTGACTCGGCCCAGGTCAGCGTGCCCGGCGCGCAGGTCGCGATGCCGCGCGAAGGCACTGTGCAAAGCCTGGTCACCGTTGGTAGCACGGTCAGCAAGGGCGCGCCGGTGGCCACCTTCACGGCGAACATGCTGGATGCCCTGAAGGGCGCCCTGCCGGAATCGGAGATGACCCCGGACAACCTGGAGCGCCTGTTCAACAAACGCTTCCAGGGCACCCTGACCAGCCCCTGTGACTGCAAAGTGGTCAGCCAACTGGTGGGTGATGGCCAGGTGGCACCCAAGGGCACCCCGGTGTTCCTGCTGGCGCCGGTGGACAGCGTCGCCACCGTCGAAGCACGCTTCCCGTACCGCGCGTTCAACAAGCTGCAACCGGGCACCCCACTGACCTTCCTGGTGGGCGGCGAAACCACCGAACGCGGCGGCCGGATCTCCAGCATCGCCCTGCAGGACGGCGGCCTGGCTTCGGACATTCGCGTGCACATCCAGCCAAACGAGCCGCTTGCCAGCGATCTGGCCAAGCGTCCGGTGGACGTGCGCATTCGCCCGTTGAACGGCGTCTTCGCCAATAACAGCCTGAACAGCCTGGTGTTCGGAAAATGAAGAGCACCGCACTAGCATGCGGGCTGCTGAGCTCGCTCAGCCTCGGTCTGCTGGCCGGTTGCGTGGCGTTGCCCGACCTGCAGTTGGCCAAGACGGCCAAGGGCGGTGGAGACCTCGCGACCGCGGAACAGAATTACCGCGTCCTCGCCAGCCAAGGCTACGTCGAGGCCCAGATCGGCCTCGCCGACCTGCTGGTCCGCAGTCCTTTGATCGAGCAGCGGATGCAGGGCGAGACGCTGTACCGCCAGGCCCTCGATCGCTCACCGGTGGCGCCAGCACGGCTGGGTAAATGGCTGGCGAGCAAGCCGCAGGCGAGTCCTGCCGAGCGCCTGGAGGCCGAGCAGTTGCTGCGCCAGAGCCTGGCGGCCGGCGACAACAGCGCACTGCTGCCGCTGGTGCAGCTACAGCTGCAGGATCCGCAAAAGCTTGCCGGCGGCGAGCTGGAACGCGAGCTGGAGCAATGGCAGGCGCAAGGCATCGGCGAAGCACGGCTCGGCAAGGTGCTCCTGTACCGTGTGCGCGGCAACTACGTAGAAAAGCTGGACGAGATCGAAGCCATCTGTGAGGGCTGGCTGGACCAGGCCAGTGAGTGCTATGTCGAACTGGCCGAGGTCTTCCAGCGGCGTGGCGACAAAGACAGCCAGCAGCAGTTGTTGGCGCGGCTGGACTCGGCCTACCAGGCCGGCCTGGTGTCGCCTGAACGTGTGATGGGCGTTGCCAAGGTCCTGGCCGACAGCAGCCTGGGCGAAGCGGATCCCAAGGCTGCCCAGGTGCTCTACACGCGTATTGCGCCGGCCTACCCGGATGCCTGGTGCGGTTTGGCTGAGTTGGTCCTGAGCTTCCCCGATCAGGGGGATGCGGCCGTACTCACCGGATACCTGAACAAGGGCATCGAGGCGGGTTCCAGCCGCGCCGCGCTGATGCTCGGGCAGCTGTACCTCAAGGGCCAAGTCGTACCGGCCGATCCACGGGCGGCGGAGCAGTACCTACTACAGGCCGCGCCGGGCCACCTCAAAGCGCACCTGCTGCTGGGCCGGTTGTACCGGGATGGCGCGCTGGGCGACATCGATCCGCAAAAGGCGCTGGAGCATCTGCTGATTGCCGCCCGTGCGGGCGACCCGAGCGCCAACATCGCGCTGGCCCAGCTGTTTGGCGAGGGCAAGGGCGTGCGGATCAACGCCGTCTACAGCTACACCTTCGCCACGCTCGCGTCGCGCCAGGGCGTGGCCCAGGGGCAGGTCCTGATGGAGCGCCTGGCGCCAAGGCTGCAGGCGCAGGACTACCAGCAGGTAGAGAGCCTGCTAGCCCGTGAAATCGAGGCTCGCGGTGGCCAGCAGGTCACCGCCAGGAATCCAGTTGATCAAGCGCAGGAAGTGCTATGACTTCGAAATACCGTCCAGTCACCACGCTGGTCTGCATGGCCGGATTGCTGGCCAGCTCCGTCGCCCTGGGGGCGCAGCCGCAACCCGGCTTGTCTTATGGCGCCAATCTCAAACTCACCGCGCAGTCGATCGATGACCTCGATCTGGGTACCCGCGACGGTGGCGACTTCAATGGCGTCGGCCTCAGCGTGCGGCCCTGGATCTTCAACCGTCAGGGCGACTGGAGCGCCTTTGCGCTCGGCGAGGCGTTCCTCGCCACCGACACCATCGAGTCGGACACCAGTGAATCCGACACCTTCGACCCCAACGACGCCCGCGAGCGAGAGGACCAGTTCCTCGCCATGCACGAGTTCTGGGTCGACTATGGCGGTCTGAGCGCTTATCCGGGAGAGTCCTTGCGACTCGGCCGGCAGAAGATCCGCAGTGCCGACGGCCTGTGGTGGGACAGCAATATCGAAGCCTTGCGCTGGAATTTCGAGACAACCCTGCTCAGTGCCCACGTCGGTATTGCCGAACGTTTCAGTGACTACCGCACTGACCTGGATGAACTGGCGCCCGAGGACGAGGATCGCCTGCACCTGCTCGCCGACCTGTCCTGGCAGTGGCAGCCGGGTCACTGGGCCGGGCTGAAGTTCCATCGCAGCGATGATCGCGGCAACCTGCCCGGGCAGGGGGCTTCTGTGGATCAGTTGAGCAAGACCGCTACCGGCGAACTCAACTGGTTAGGGGCTGAACTCAATGGGGACTTCTACAACGAGCGCAGCAACCTACCGCTCAGCTACTGGGTCGCCGCCACTTGGTTGACCGGTAATGTCGACACCTTGCGCACCAGCACCGTAGCCGGCCGGCGCCAGGCCGACGGCCAGCTCAGCCAGGATGTCGATGCCTGGGCGGTCGACCTTGGCCTGCGCTGGAACATCGACCAGAACTGGCGCGTCGGTACCACCTACATGCGTGCCAGCGGCGGCTCCGACGGCGACGACTCCGAGCAGTTCACACAGACCGGGCTGGAGAGCAATCGCTCCAAATTCACCGGCACCGGGAGTGCCATCAACCGCTTCGGCGAAGCCTATCGCGGTGAGATGAACAACCTGCAGGCGGCCAGCGTGTTCAGCGGCTGGCAGTTGGGCGAGGACTACGACGCCAGCCTTGTCTACCACCGCTTCTGGCGGGTGGATGACCAGGCCGACAGCAGCAGTGGCCTGAAGGCCCAGTTGGTGCCTGGCGAGAAGGATATCGGGCAAGAAGTCGACCTGGTGGTGACGCGCTACCTGAACCGCGGGCAGATACCGGCCGGGATGGAGTGGCTGAAGGCATCCTCCGCGCTGGTCCGCTTTCGGGGCGGGCTGTTCTTTCCGGGCGATGCCTTCGGCAAAGGCACGGATTCGAGCATGCACCGCGCATTCGTTGATTTTGTCTGGCGTTACTGAATGCCGCCTGCCGAGCTGACCATGGAGTTGGACGCTATGTATTCACACACAAAAAACAGGCACCGCTGGGCCGCCGGCTTGGTCCTCGCGGGTTGCCTCGCGTGGGCGGTCGTGGCTCCGGCCGGGGAAAACGCTGCACCCGCTTACCAGGTGTCGAGCATTCCCGCCGAGTCGCTGCTGATCGAGCCGCCGAAGCTGCCCGATCTGTCGCCCTATACGGCCGAGGCGGTCAATGCGCGGATCGTACGCAAGCCCACTGGCAACGTGGTGCTCAAGCGCATGATCGGCCCGAACCAATTGGTGGAGTTCACCGGTGGTGACGAGCGTCTGCGTGAGTGGGTCAAGCGCCAGGGTGAAATGCCCCAGGCGATTTTCATCGAGGGAGGCTATGTCACGCTGAAGGATCTCGCCCGCAGCCTGCCGAAGAAGTATTTCGAGGAGACCGAGCCGGGTATCTACATCGCTCGCCTGCCGATCGTCGTCAGCCAGGGCGCGACCCTGCACGTCGGTGCCGAAACCCGTGACTTTCGCCTATCCAGCGAGCGCGGCGCGTTCCTGATCAACGACGGCAAGCTGTTCATCATGTACACCCGCCTTACCGCCTGGAGCGAGACGGAAAACCAGCAGGACTGGTTCAAGAAGAAGGGCAAGTTCCGCCCCTTCCTCAACGCTTGGGGCGGTACCGAGACCTACATCGTCAACTCGGTGGTATCGAGTCTTGGTTACACCGCGAGCAAGTCCTATGGCGTATCCATCTCCCAGTACAGCCCGGCGATGCATCCGACCATGCAGCGCGACCATCCCAGCGGCTGGCTGATTGGCTCGATGTTCGACGACATGTGGTACGGCTTCTATTGCTACGAAGCCTATGACGTGGTGCTCAAGGGCAATACCTACCGCAACAACCTGGTCTACGGTATCGACCCGCACGACCGCTCGCGGCGCTTGATCATCGCCGAGAACACCGCCTATGGCACCCGCGAGAAGCACGGCATCATCGTCTCCCGCGAGGTGAACGACAGCTGGATCTTCAACAACCGCTCCTACGAGAACACCCTCTCCGGGATCGTGGTCGACCGCACCAGCGTCAATAACGTGCTGGCCAACAACGAGGTTTATCGCAACGGCTCCGATGGCATCACCATCTACGAGAGCGGCGACAACCTGTTGTGGGGCAACCGGGCGTTCAACAACGCGCGGCACGGCATTCGTGTGCGCAACAGCGCCAATGTCGGGCTCTATGAAAACCTCGCGGTGGCCAACGGCCTGCTTGGTATCTACGGGCACGTCAAGGACCTCATCGGCACGCCCCGCGACCTGATACTCGACCCCTTCGATATGAACCTTTCCCTGACCGTGGTGGGCGGTCGCCTGATCGGCAACGAGTCGGGCGCCATCTCCGTCGTGTCGCCGCAAAGCGTGAAGCTCTACGGTGTGGAAATGCTGATGCCGACCCAGCCCAGCGGCATCGGCATATTCGGTGCGCTTGCCAAGGAGCAGAGCCGAATCATCGACCTGCTGGTGCGACAGAAGCGGGCCGTGCTGGTCCTGCCGCTCGACAAGTTGGCGCAACTTCAAGTGAGTGACAAACAATGAAACGGAGTTCAATGGGCCGCTTTGTCCAAGGGTGGCTGGCGTGCGCCTCAATTGCGACGCTTTTCACCAGTTCCCTGAGCCTGGCCGCCGAGGCGCCCGTGTACGAGATCGAGCGCTGCTGCCAGATCTGCCCGCAGGCGCTGCAGGACAGCAGCTACACCGGTGATCTGGGCGATTTCACCCAACTGGTGCAGGGGCACGAGGATTGGCTTTTCCGCAGCAAGATCGACCTCATGACCAACATCGGTACCACGCCCGAGGGGTTCAAACTGCTACAGGATCTGCGTGATGCGCTGAAAGCCAGGGGCGTGGAACTGGTGATGGTCTACCTGCCGCCGCGTGGCCTGCTCGTCACTGAGATGCTCAATCCGCAGGCGCGCAGCCGCTTCAATGCCGAACTGTCGCGCAGCAATTACCGGGCGACCATCGAGCGCCTGCGCAGCCTGGGTATCCGCGTGCCGGACCTGTCCGCACTGCTGGACCTGCCGGCTGAAGTGCGCAGCAAATTCTTCTTCAAGCGCGATAACCACTGGACGCCGCAAGGCGCTGAGCTGACCGCGCAGTTGCTGGCCGCCGAGATCAGTAAGTCGGGGGTCTTCAAGGGGATTGCGCGCAAGGAATTTGCCACGCGCACGGAAGGCAACCTGTACAAGGTCGGCTCACTCAACCAGGCATTCGGCAAGATCTGTGGCAGTGGTTACGCCAATGAGTATTTCACGCGCGCAGTGACGGAGCCTAAAGAAGAGAGCAATGAGCTGTTTGGCGATACCGAACGGCCCGATGTGGTGCTAGTCGGCACCAGTTTCAGTTCCGCACAGTACAACTTCGACGGCTTCCTCAAACAGTACGCCAGCGTCGACGTGGATAACCGCTCGGTGACAGGCGGTGGCTTTCACAGTGCCATGCTGCAGTACCTCGGCACCCAGGACTTCCGGGACAAACCGCCGAAGGTACTGATCTGGGAGGTCAACAGCTATTACGACCTGGCCATGGCGACGTTCTATCGCCAGGCCATGCCCCTGCTGGATAACGGTTGCCGGGACGTAACGGCGGACATAGACCAGAAGCTGACCCTGCGGCCAGGCAAGAACGAGGTGCTGGTCAACACTGGGGCCAAGCCGATCCGCAGTGAGGATTCCGTCGTCGAGATCCAGTTCAGCAAGCCCGAGGTCAATGAGTTGCGCAGTACCGTCTGGTACATGAGCGGCTCGAGGGACAACCTGTTGATCAGCCGGTCGCGGGAAGTCGAGTCGAACGGCCGCTTTGTTTTCCGCTTGCGTGAGGACGCCGAGTGGGCTGGGCAGACGCTGCTCTCCCTTGAAATCGATATGCCGGCAGACATGCCCCCGGGGCTGCAGGTCGAGGCAAAGATCTGCCGCCGGGCGGACAAACCTGCAAGCGTGATGCAAGCCCAAGCCAAGGCCGATTGACCTGATGGAGCCTTGCGCCGGGCTGTGCCTGGCGCATGGGTTCCTCAGGGCAACGATGATCATTCAAAAGGAGATTGAGGGCGTGGTTTTTTCTTCCAACGTGTTCCTGTTCCTGTTCCTGCCGATTTTCCTCGGCTTGTACTACCTAGTCGGAACGCGCTATCGAAACCTGCTGTTGCTGGTCGCTAGCTACATCTTCTATGCCTGGTGGCGCATCGACTTTCTGGTGCTGTTCGCTGTCGTGACAGTGTTCAACTACTGGATCGGCCTGCGCATCGGCGCGGCCGGAGTGCGCACGAAAACTGCGCAGAAATGGCTGCTCCTCGGCGTGGCGGTGGACCTCGGCGTACTCGGCTATTTCAAGTACGCCAATTTCGGCGTCGACAGCCTCAACGCCATCATCACCTCGTTCGGCATGGAGCCCTTCGTGCTCACGCACATCCTGCTGCCGATCGGGATCTCTTTCTACATCTTCGAGTCCATCAGCTACATCATCGACGTCTACCGCGGCGACACCCCGGCCACCCATAACCTGGTGGACTTCGCCGCCTTTGTGGCGATCTTCCCGCACCTGATTGCCGGCCCGGTACTGCGTTTCCGCGACCTGGTGGACCAGTTCAACCACCGTACCCACACGGTGGACAAGTTCGCCGAGGGGTGTACGCGCTTCATGCAAGGCTTCATCAAGAAGGTCTTCATCGCCGACAGCATCGCGCCCATCGCCGACCATTGCTTCGCGCTTTCCGACCCCACCACGGGCGACGCCTGGCTTGGCGCGCTGGCCTATACCGCGCAACTGTACTTCGACTTTTCCGGCTACAGCGACATGGCCATCGGCCTGGGCCTGATGATGGGCTTCCGCTTCATGGAAAACTTCAAGCAGCCGTACATCAGCCAGTCCATTACCGAGTTCTGGCGACGCTGGCACATCAGCCTCTCCACCTGGCTGCGCGACTACCTGTACATCAGCCTGGGCGGCAATCGTGGAACCGCCTTCCAGACCTACCGTAACCTGTTCCTGACCATGCTGTTGGGCGGTCTGTGGCATGGCGCCAACTTCACCTACATCCTCTGGGGCGCCTGGCACGGCGTCTGGTTGGCCATTGAGCGTTTCTTGGGCGTGAACGCCGCGCCACGGGCGCTTAACCCGCTGAAGTGGGCCTTCACCTTCATGCTGGTGGTGATCGGCTGGGTGATTTTTCGCGCCGAGAACCTCGACGTGGCCTGGCGCATGTACGCGGCCATGTTCAGCTTCGCCGACTGGCAGCTCTCCGAGCTCAACCGCGCTCAGCTCACCAGCCTGCAGATCGCCACCCTGGTGCTGGCCTATGCCGTGCTGGCCATCTTCGGCATCCGTCAGTTCTACGCCCAGCCGCTGGCCGGCGGCCCCAAGGCCCGCGCAGACGACATCATGATCAACGCCAACGGCAGAGCCGCCGTGGCGCGCCTGCGGATAGGCGCCGTGGCCTTCCACGCTGCCGTGCTCCTGCTGTTCACCGTCTCGGTGCTGAAGCTCTCGGCGCAGAGCTTCTCGCCCTTCCTGTACTTCCAGTTCTGAGGGGAACCGACTATGAACAGAACCCTGAACCTGCTCTACAGCCTGCTCTTCTGCAGCCTGCTGCTGGCGCTTTGCCTGTGGTCGCTGCGCGCGGTATTCGGCTTCTCCGCGGCCAGTGAAACCAGCGTGCTGGACGGCAAACTGGCGCTGGCCTTCGAGAAGCACTACGACGCCGAGTTCCCGGTCAAGCAACTGGGCACCAATCTCTGGGCGCTGGCGAGCCTCACGCTTTTCGGCGAAGGCCGCCAGGGCGTGGTCATCGGCCAGGACGGCTGGCTCTTCTCGGACGAGGAGTTCAAGCCGGCGAGCAAACCCGATCAGTTGCAGGACAACTGGCGGTTGGTGAACGCCGTACGGGCGCAATTCGAGCGTCGTGGGGTGACGCTGGTGCTGGCGCTCCTGCCAGCCAAGGCTCGACTCTATCCGGAGCATCTGGATGACGAGCGACCTGCGCTGGCTCAGCAGAGCCTGTACCCGAAGGTCCTCGACATGATGCGCCAAGCCGGGTTGAACGGGCCGGATCTGTTGCCGGCCCTGCAGCAGGCGAAGGCACAGGAGCCGGTGTTTCTGCGTACCGATAGCCACTGGACCCCCTTCGGCGCAGAGGTCGCGGCCAGGAGTCTGGCCGAGCATCTGGCGCGCCAGGGTATCTGGCAGCATGGCGACCAGACCTTCGTCACCGAGGCTGTCGCCAGCCGGGAGCACAAAGGCGACCTGCTGAGCTTCCTGCCCCTGGAGCCGTACTTCGCCGACCAGCAACCACCGGCCGAGCGCCTGCGCCCGCGTCTGACCCGGGCCGCCGAGGGACAGGAGGCGAGCGCCGAGGAGGCGTTGTTCGCCGACGCCCTGCCATCGATCGCGCTGGTCGGGACCAGCTACAGCGCCAACCCGGACTGGAACTTCGCCGGTGCCCTGAAACAGGCCCTGGGCAGCGACCTGCTCAATTACGCCGAGGAGGGCAAGGGCCCACTGGTGCCCATGCTGAACCTGCTGCAGCAGGGGGATAAAGACCTCGCCGGGCTGCGCCTGGTGATCTGGGAGTTCCCCGAGCGCTATCTGATGCTACCCAGCGACCTGTCCGGATTCGACGCGACCTGGCTCGCCCGGCTGCACAACGGCGAGGAACCGGTCAGCCGCGCGCTGCACACCGCTACCTCCACCTCCACTGAGCCCATCCTGCAATTCTAGGAGCACCTGTATGTCCCTTTTTTCCTCGATGTCCTACACCCTGCGCTTGGGCAGCCTGCTGCTAGGCCTGTCCGCCTCGTGGGTGATGGCTGACGAAGCGGCGCTCTACGGTCCGGCGGCACCTTACGGCTCGGCCTTCGTGCGCGGCTTCAACGCCGCAAACAGCAGTTTTGACGCCAGCCTCGGTCCTGTCCGTATCAATGACCTGGGCGCCAAAAGCAGCAGCGATTTCGCCTTCCTGCCGGCCGGTGGATACACCGTCAGTGCAGATGGCAAGAGCCTGGCGGTGAAGCTCGACGCCGAGCGTTACTACACACTGGTGCAGATGCCGGATGGGGCGCTGGAGCTGGTGGAGGAGCCGCCATTCAAGAATCGCCAGAAGTCCCTGCTGCGCTTGCAGAATCTATCCGACACCGCCCTGTCGATCAAAACCGCCGACGGTCGTACCGAGGTCATCCACCCGGTCTCGGCTAACGCCCGTGGCGAGCGCGAGATCAACCCGGTCAAGGTGCGCCTGACGCTGTTCGCAGGCGAGCGCAAGGTTCGTGACCTCGACCCGCTGGTGCTGGAGCGTGGCGAGGTGGTCAGCCTGTTTGTCACCGGTTCCGCCGACAAGCTGTCTCCGGCCTGGGTCAAGCGTCCGGTCGCGACCAACTGAGGAATGGCTATGAAACCCTGGCTGATCTGTTCGCGGATGGCGCTAACCGGCCTGGCCCTGTTGCTGGCCGCCGGCTGCAGCAAGCCCCTGGAACGCAACGCCGGCGCCAGCCTGGTGCCGCCCAGCGGCTACTACCTGGCCGCTCCGTCCCCCAAGGGCGAGGTGCCAGCCTGTCCCGGGGCCCCCGCGCCCTATTCGGACGACCTGCTGTTCCCGAGCAAGTACGAAGGTTCGGACTCGGCCAGGGACAAGCTCAACCCGCAGGCCGCAGCGCGCTACAAGCGGCTGACCGGCGATGTGCGTACGCTGGAAAGCGGCGTGAGCAAACTGGTCGGCAAGTACCTGGAGGATGGCCATCAGGAATACGCCGATTGCGCCCTGACCTGGTTGAGCACATGGGCCGAAGCCGACGCGCTGCTCAGCCGAACCTACAACCACACCGGCAAGTCGGTGCGCAAATGGGCGCTGGGCAGTCTGTCTGCCGCCTATCTGCGGCTGCAGTTCGCCGGCTCCGAACCCTTGCGTGGGCATGAGGCCGAAGCTCGCGCCATCGAGCAGTGGTTCACCCGGCTCGCGGACCAGGTGGTGCACGATTGGAACGAGCAACCGCGCGAGCGGCGCAACAACCACCAGTACTGGGCTGCCTGGGCGGTGATGGCAAGCGCCGTGGTGCTCGAGCGCCAGGACCTGTTCGACTGGGCGCTCGAGCAGTACCGCCACGGTATGGAGCAGGTCGACGCCGAGGGCTACCTGCCGCTGGAGCTGTCCCGGCAGACCCGGGCGCTTGCCTACCACAACTACAGCCTGGGGCCGCTGATGATGATCGCGGCATTCGCCGAAGCCAACGGGCTGGATCTGCGTGGCGACAACGGTGGAGCCCTGCAGCGGCTCGCCCAGCGGGTCGAAAAGGGCGTGCATAACCCGCGCCTTTTCGAGGCCCGGTCCGGCTACCCGCAGGAGCTGGAGGATTTGCAGGAGGACGGCAAGTTCGCCTGGCTGGAGCCCTACTGTGCACTTTATCGCTGCTCGGCCGAGACCGACGCCTGGCGGCGCTCCCTGCAGCCCCTGGAGACCTATCGGCTAGGAGGGGATATCACCCAGTTGTTCAATCCTTGATTGCATCGATGCATTCACTCTCCCGGTGGTCCGAGGCAGGGCCTCGGCGGGGACAAGTATTAATTTGAAATGGAACTTTAAAGAGGCTTCTCCCATGATTCCGGTAATCCTTTCTGGTGGTAGTGGTTCGCGCTTGTGGCTCCTTTCGCGCAAGCAGTATCCAAAGCAGTTCCTCGCCCTGACCGGCGAGCTTTCGCTGTTCCAGCAGACCCTGCAGCGCCTGGCCTTCGAAGGTATGCAGAGCCCGCTGATCGTGTGCAACCATGAGCACCGCTTTATCGTTAACGAGCAACTGGAGCGGATCGGCGTCGAGGGGCACTCGACACTGCTCGAACCCTGCGGCCGCAATACCGCGCCGGCCGTGGCTATGGCCGCCTTGCAATTGCTGGCCGAGGGCCGCGACGAACTGATGCTGGTGCTGCCGGCTGACCATGTGATCGAGGACCAAGCGGCGCTGCGCGAGGCACTGGAAGTGGCGCGCGCGGTGGCCGAGGAAGGGGAGATGGTGTTGTTCGGCATCCCGGTCGCGCGTCCCGAGACCGGCTTCGGCTACATCAAGGCGACCCGCGCAGGTGACGCCGCCGGCATGCATCCCGGCGCCTACCGGGTCAGCCACTTCGTCGAGAAGCCCAATGCCGAACTGGCCCGCGAGCTTGTCCGCACGGGCGGCTATTACTGGAACAGCGGCATGTTCCTGTTCCGTGCCAGCCGTTTTCTGGACGAGTTGCTCAAGCATGAGCCGGGCATCTACGACGCCTGTGCGCTGGCCCTGGAGCGCAGCCAGCGCTGCGGCAATGTCATGACCATCGATACCGACACCTTCGAGTGCTGCCCGGACAACTCCATCGACTACGCGGTGATGGAGAAGACTTCCCGCGCCTACGTGGTGCCGCTCGCCGCCGGCTGGAGCGACGTGGGCAACTGGTCCTCGCTGTGGGACGTGCATGAGAAGGACCAGGCCGGCAACGTGCTCAAGGGTGATGTGATGACCCACGACAGCCGCAACAGCTTCGTATACAGCAGCAGCAAGCTGGTGGCCCTGGTCGGTGTGGACGATCTGGTGGTAGTAGAAACCAAGGATGCGGTGATGATCGCCCACAAGAATTCGGTTCAGGACGTCAAAGCACTGGTCAACAGCCTGGATCTGAAGGGCCGCTCGGAAACCCAGAGCCATTGTGCGGTCAATCGTCCTTGGGGCTGCTACGACTCGGTGGACAACGGTATTCGCCATCAGGTCAAGCGCATCACCGTGAAGCCCGGCGCGCAGCTGTCGCTGCAGATGCACCACCACCGCGCCGAGCACTGGATCGTGGTATCCGGCATCGCCCAGGTGACGTGTGATGACAAGGTGTTCCTGCTTGCCGAAAACCAGTCCACCTACATCCCGATCGCCTCGGTGCACCGCCTGGCCAACCCTGGAAAAATCCCGCTGGAGATCATCGAGGTGCAGTCCGGCAGCTACCTGGGTGAGGACGACATCGAGCGCCTGGAGGATGTCTATGGGCGGACCGGCGAGGCGCTGCTTGCACCCAAACTGGTCGTCGGCGTTTGAGCCAAAGCACCCGAACCAGCCGGTGGATCCCTGCACGCCGACCCCTTGGCTGATTACTGATGCACGTCAGGTGCTGCTCAATGCAGCGCTTGAACGTTGCTTGGTCCCTGGCGCAGGTACTGGGCGGGACACTGGCGGTTCCACAGCATGTACAGAAGGAACATCCCCACCGTTCTGAACAATGGCAGGAAGGCCATCAACCACCCCGCCGAAGCGCGAGATCGAAGCGGCCTGGCCATCCGTCCGAATCTAATCGCGGGGCGGCCTGGCGCATCGCGGCACAGTGCCATCGTCTTGCGTATAATCAGGGCATGTCCGGGTGTGTTGTCCCTGTTTCAGTTTTATGCATCGATGACAAGGAAGTTTACTGTTGTTAAAAAAGAAAATACTGTCCGCGTTGATCTTGGTCAGTGCGTCTGTCTTTACAGTATTCAACTTTTACAGCATGTTTTTTCTGGATATTAGCCATCCATTCGGTGATCAGGAGGTCTGACCGGCGAGAGCGAACTTATGTGCGGCGGTTGCGGCTGAGCAGTCGTTAACGACTAATCCTGGAAGGCTTGGAACTTGATGCTTTAAGGGTTTCAATTGCTTGTCGGCGTTAAATATGGAGTTGAAAAGTCAGTATGGACACCGCGCACTGTGTACAAGTTATCGCGATCGTCAGCGGTAAGGGTGGCGTCGGCAAAACTACCGTGGCTGTGAATCTCGCATTGGCGCTGGCAGAGCTTGGGCGCCGGGTCGTTTTGCTGGATTCAAATCTTGAGTTCCCGAATGTCGATGTCCAATTGGGGCTCGTGCCACGGTATACGCTTGTCGATCTAATCGAGGGTCGCTGTGAATTGTCCGATACCCTGATGGAAGGACCGGGAGGAGTGCGCATCGTCGCATCTGGCTCAGGTGTCCCGAGTATGGTGCGCCTGTCGCGGGCTCAGCATTCAGGCCTGATACAGGCATTCAGCGAGATAGCGGACAGCCTGGACGTGCTGGTGATCGACACCGCCACGGGTATTGGCGAACCGGTAGTCACCTTCATTCGAGCTGCCCATGAAGTCTTGGTGGTTGTATGCGATGAGCCGACGTCCATCTCCGGTGCGTATGCGTTGATCAAAGTACTTAATCATGAGCACGGGATAAAGCGCTTCAGGGTTTTGGTCAGCATGGAGAGTAGCCCTCTGGAAGGGCAGAATTTGTTTGCCAGGCTTATTAAACTCACGGACAACTTTCTGGATGTTTCCCTGCAGTATGCGGGAGCAATTCCTTACGATGAATATGTACGTACTGCCGCGCAGACACGGCGGGCGGTTTACGAGAGACATCCTCGAAGCAAATGCAGCAAAGCCTTTCAGGAGGTTGCGCTCAAGGCTGACGCTTGGCCATTGGTGGGCGCACCAAGAGGGCATGTAGAGTTTTTTGTCGAGCAACTGGTTAGCAACTCAAAAAGGTAACAACTCTCTTGGGATATCGTGTGATCACTCGGGCGTCATCTTGATCATTGCTCATTGCGGTCGATGGTGTTCAGGGCTCCGCAGGGCCGTGTTCATTATCTAAATTCACCCGTGGATGTCGTTCATGAGAGTCGAATAAGCCTTCCATAAGTAATGAAGTAATTATCGTGTAAAAAATCAGTAATCCTCTCGCGCTTTCCCTGCGCTTGAGATGCACCCCAGGCCCTGATGCCGATATCGCGCCTGGCAAATGGTTGCCCCATGTAAACCTGGCTCGTTATGCTGCTGAACCCTTTCATCGACCGTTGCGCGGTCGATCAGGGCCATGGCCGTACCTGAGCCGTTCCTGGAATGTTGTGTTGATAACGGATCAGATGCGATGAGTGCACAGCTGGAGTTGGGCCCGATCAAGGCCGTGATTTTTGATATGGATGGTCTGTTGCTGGATACCGAGGGCATTTACACCGAGGTCACGCAGATCATCGCGCAACGCTACGGCCGCACGTTCGACTGGAGCATCAAGCAGAACATCATTGGCCGTGGCGCCGCCGACCTGGCGCGCTACGTGGTGCAGGCGCTGGAGTTGCCGATCAGCGCCGAAGAATTCCTGCGGGTTCGCGAACCCTTGATGCAGGAGCGTTTCCCCCATGCGCTGGCGATGCCCGGGGCGCGGGAGTTGGTTGAGCATTTGCAGGCCAACAACATCCCGATTGCCGTGGGCACCAGTTCTTCGAGTCAGTCCTTCGCGCAGAAAACCACCCTGCACCGTGACTGGTTCGCGCTGTTTGACACCATCGTCACCGCTGACGACCCTGAAGTCGGCGCAGCCAAGCCGGCACCGGATATCTTCCTCACCGCCGCGCGCCGCCTGGGTGTAGCGCCTGAGGATTGCCTGGTGTTCGAGGATTCGCCCTTTGGTGTCACTGCGGCGAAAGCGGCGGGGATGACCGCGGTGGCGGTGCCGGACGCGGCCATGGCTGACGAAAAGTACCCCCATGCCGACAGCATCTTGCGTTCGTTGAAGGCCTTTTCGCTGCAGGCCTACGGCTTGCCGGCACTCGAAACGGCCTGAACACTGATTCAGGCACAACAAAACGCCGGGAAACCTGTGCAGGGTTACCCGGCGTTTTGTGATGCCAGCGCGCCGTTGCCGGGGGCGCGAGCAAGCTTTGTTCCTATCAGGATCAGGCTTTCTTGATGATGTTGCCGGCGTGCAGGCCGCACTCCTTCTGGGTGGCTTCCTCCCACCACCAGCGACCTTCGCGCTCGTGCTGGTTCGGCAGCACCGGGCGGGTGCAGGGTTCGCAGCCGATGCTGATGAAGCCGCGTTCGTGCAGGCTGTTGTAGGGCAGCTCCAGCATGCGGATGTAGCCCCAGATCTCTTCGCTGCTCATTTGCGCCAGCGGGTTGAACTTGTACAGAGGGCGCTCGGCGGTGGAGAACGCACCGTCGATTTCCAGCACGGCCACCTGGCTGCGGGTCCCGGGGCTCTGGTCGCGGCGTTGGCCGGTGGCCCAGGCGCGGACGCTGGAGAGCTTGCGGCGCAGCGGTTCGATCTTGCGGATGCCGCAGCATTCGCCGTGACCGTCCTTGTAGAAACTGAACAGGCCTTTTTCCTTGACGAAAGGTTCCAGCTTGCTGTGGTCCGGCGACACCAGTTCGATCTGGATGTTGTAGTGCTCGCGCACCTGATCGATGAAGCGATAGGTCTCTGGGTGCAGGCGTCCGGTGTCGAGGCTGAAGACCTTGACGTTTTTATTGAGCTTCCAGGCCATGTCCACCAGCACCACATCCTCGGCGCCGCTGAAGGAGATCCACAGGTCGTCCCCGAACTCGGCAAAGGCCAGTTTGAGAATGTCCTGGGCGGATTTGTTGGCATAGGTCGCGGCAAGTTCAGCGACGTCGAACGATGGGCTCATCAGGGCGGTTTCCTACAGGTCGGTGGCGCTAAGCGCTCTATAGGGAGGCGATATTAGCAAAAACCCGGGCTTGCTGGTGCGCTTGTCTGCGTTGCGCAGCGGGTTGCGACTCGCTAGAGTTCGGCAGTCCTTTTGCTCGCTCAACTCAATAATCAGTACAAATGGGAGTGTGTTGTGGAAATTGCCTGTCTCGACCTGGAAGGTGTCCTGGTCCCGGAAATCTGGATCGCCTTTGCCGAAAAAACCGGGATTGAATCCCTCAGGGCAACCACCCGGGATATTCCCGACTACGACGTGCTGATGAAGCAGCGCCTGCGCATCCTCGACGAGCACGGCCTGAAGCTGGCCGACATCCAGGAAGTGATCGGCACCCTCAAGCCGTTGGAGGGCGCCATCGAGTTCGTCAACTGGCTGCGTGAGCGCTTCCAGGTGGTGATCCTGTCCGACACCTTCTACGAATTTTCCCAGCCGCTGATGCGTCAACTGGGTTTCCCGACGTTGCTATGCCATCGCCTGGTCACCGACGAAACCGGTCGGGTCACCGGTTATCAGTTGCGCCAGAAAGACCCCAAGCGCCAGTCGGTCCTGGCGTTCAAGAGCCTGTACTACCGGGTGATCGCCGCCGGTGATTCGTACAACGACACCACCATGCTGGGCGAGGCCGATGCCGGGATTCTGTTCCATGCCCCCGACAACGTGATTCGCGAGTTCCCGCAGTTCCCGGCGGTGCACACGTTTGCCGAGTTGAAGCAGGAGTTTCTCAAGGCTTCGAACCGGGAGTTGAGCCTGTAAGTGATGTATTGAGGCTGAAGCCGCCATCGCGAGCCGGCGCCCACAGGGGTTGCACTAAACCTTGTGGGAGCTGCCGAGGGCTGCGATCTTTTGATCCTGGTTTTGTGGGCATATCCGTTGCTGCGGTGATGGCGGCTTAGGGTTGCGCCCTTACGGCGGGTCACTTTTTCCAGACGCCGAAAAAGTAACCAAAAAGGCTTGCCCCAGCGTTCGGCCCCTCGCCAAGGCTCGGGGTACCTTTGCTACGGTGCCCATCAGGGGACATCGCCTCCGGTTTGCTTCGCTGCACCTCCTCTCGATGTACGCGGCTTCGCCGCATGGCGCTACGCGCCTACCCCCCTGATGGACACCTTCGCTCAGCCTGCCGATGGGGCGGGTGGATCAAGAGCAAGAGCACGGCGACCTGCCGGTCGGCCTGAGTGGTAAGGGCGGGCGAGGCGGCCTACCGGCCGGCCTGCATTCCTGGTGCACGACTCTTCCTTGTGGGAGCGGGCCGGGCGACGGTCACAGCCCCTGCAATGTATCGAGCAGCACCTTCACCTTGGTGATCGACTCCTGATACTCGGCCTGCCACTGCGAATCGGCAACGATTCCACCACCGCCCCAGCAGCAGACCTGGGCGTCCTTGACCAGCAGGCTGCGGATGGCGATGGAGCTGTCCATTTGTCCGCGCACGTCCAGGTACAACAACGAGCCGCAGTACAGGCCACGACGGGTCGGTTCCAGTTCGTCGATGATCTGCATCGCGCGGATTTTTGGCGCGCCGGTGATCGAGCCGCCCGGGAAGCTGCCGGCGATCAGGTCGAGGGCGTCCTTGTCGGCGGCCAGCTCGCCGGTGACGCTGCTCACCAGGTGGTGCACGTTGGGGTAGCTTTCCAGGCTGAACAATTCCGGCACGCGCACCGAGCCGATGCGGCAGGTGCGGCCCAGGTCGTTGCGCAGCAGGTCGACGATCATCAGGTTTTCCGCGCGGTCCTTGGGGCTGGCCAGCAGTTCGGCGGCATTGGCCGCGTCTTCGGCGGCGTCGCGTCCACGTGGGCGGGTGCCTTTGATCGGGCGGGTTTCCACCTGGCGGTCGCTGACGTTGACAAAGCGTTCGGGCGACAGGCTCAGTACCGCGCCCCCATCGGCCAGGCTCTGGAAGCCCGAGAACGGCGTCGGGCATGCCGCCCGGAGTGCGCAATAGGCGGCCCAGGCGTCGCCCTGGCACTGTGCGCGGAACCGCTGGGCGAAGTTGACCTGATAGCAGTCACCGGCCTGGATGTAGTGCTGGATCCGCTCGAATGCCTGCCGATAGTCCTCAGGGCTGAGGTCGGGCTGCATGGGCCCCTTGAGGCTGAAAGTCGCGCTGCTCGCTGCGGCCGGCTGGCTGAACACGTCCCGCAGGCGCTGGCGCTCGGCCTCGCTGACCTTGGGGTGAAACACCAGTTGGCTGGTGCCCAGCCGGTGGTCGCTGATCAGCGCCCAGGCATACAGGCCGAAACGCGCATCGGGCAGTTGCAGGTCGTCCTGCGCCTGGTGGGGCAGGGTTTCCAGGTGGCGACCGAAATCGTAGCTGAGGTAACCGATCAGGCCGCCGGCGAACGGCAGCTCCAAGGGCGCCGGGATCGCCGCGTCGCCCAGTTGGTCGAGGGTGGCGCGCAAGCGTTGCAGGAACGCCGCGCCGCTTTCATCCGGCGCGACCGCCAGCGTCGCCAGCGGCCAGGCGCTGAGCAGGTCGTAGCGCCCACGCTCGGCGCTGGGCCGGCCACTGTCGAGCAGCACGCTGCCGGGGGCATGACGGATCGCCGCGAAATACTCGGCAGGGTTGGCGTGATAGGGCAGCGGGTAAACGGAACAGGTCGACATGAGCGGGGTTGATCAGCCATTGAGGCGGGGTGGCGATTGTAGTCCTCTGTAGGAAATGCTCCTAGAGGGGGATTGGCCATTGCCAGCAGGCTGACGCCCCACAGACCCGATGTGGGAGCCAGCCTGCTGGCGATAGGTGCAGCGGATTTGGCGTTTAGCCCTCGACCGCAGGAATATGCCCGAACCTGTCCTGGACAAACCGCACGCGCTCTTCCACGGATTCGCTGATGCCCTGGGCCTTGAGCTCTTCCAGGCGCGCTTCCACCGCGTGGGTGCGCAAGGTCAGCCCGCAGTCGTTGGCGATCTGGATGTTCAGCCCCGGGCGCGCGTTGAGTTCGAGGATCAGCGGGCCTTTTTCCTGGTCCAGCACCATGTCGACGCCGATGTAGCCCAGGCCGCACAGTTCATAGCAACCGGCGGCAAGCTTCATGAAACCGTCCCAGTAGGGCAGTTGCACGCCGTCCACCGCGTTGGTGGTGTCCGGGTGTTTGGTGATGATGTTGTTCAGCCAGGTGCCGCGCAAGGTCAGGCCGGTGGCCAGGTCGACACCCACGCCGATGGCGCCCTGGTGCAGGTTGGCCTTGCCGCCGGACTGGCGTGTCGGCAGGCGCAGCATGGCCATCACCGGATAACCCATCAGGACGATGATGCGGATGTCCGGCACACCCTCATAGCTGATGCTCTTGAAGATCTGGTCGGGAATCACCCGGTACTCGATCAGCGCGCGGTCGCGGTGACCGCCCAGGGAGTACAGGCCGGTGAGGATGCTGGAAATCTGGTGCTCGATTTCCTCATGGCTGATGATCTTCCCGGACACGGTGCGGTAGCGCCCTTCGAAACGGTCGGCGATCACCAGGATGCCGTCACCGCCAGCCCCTTGTGCCGGCTTGATCACGAAGTCGCTGTGCCCGTCGATGATGTCGCCGAGCGTGTCGATTTCCTTCTCGGTGGAGATCACCCCGTACATTTGCGGCACGTGGATGCCGGCCTCGATCGCCCGTTCCTTGGTGATGATCTTGTCATCGACGATGGGGTACAGGCTGCGCTTGTTGTACTTGAGCACGTAGTCGGCGTTACGCCGGTTGATGCCCATGATGCCCCGCGCTTCCAGGGCCTTCCAGGTCTTCCAGAAACCGAACATTACGAGTCAGCCTTGAGGAAGGCCTTGAAACGCACCAGTTCGGTCAGGCGGTAGCCGCGATAACGCCCCATGGCCAGCATGAAGCCCACCAGGATCAGCAGGATCGCCGGGAAGGTGAAGACGAAGTACACCAGCTCAGGCACGCTCATGATCAGGTGCGCCAGGGTGGCGGCGAACAGGGTGCCGATCGCCACTTTCATGGCATGGCCACCGCCACGTTCTTCCCAGGTGATCGACAGGCGTTCGATGGTCATGGTCAGGATCACCATCGGGAACAGCGCCACCGACAGGCCGCGTTCCAGGCCCAGCTTGTGGCTGAACAGGCTGATGGCGGCAATCAGCACCACCACGAACGTCAGCACCACCGACAGCCGCGGCAGCATCTGCAGCTTCAGGTGTTCAAGGTAGGAGCGCAGCGACAGGCCCAGGGCGGTAATCACGGTAAACAGCACGATACCGAAGCCCAGTTGGGTCTCGCGAAAGGCCAGGGCGATCAGCACCGGGGTGAAGGTACCCAGGGTCTGCAGGCCGATCAGGTTGCGCAGGATCAGGATCACCAGCACGCCGATCGGGATCATGACCATGATCATGAAGGTCTGCTGGGTTTGTAGGGGTAAGCCGTACAACGAGTATTCGAGGAAGTTGGCGTCGGTGTTCTCGTCGGTCAGCTTGGCCAGGCGAATGGCGTTCATTTCGCTGTTGTTCAGGCTGAAGGTGACGGTGGCTTTCTTGCCGCCATCGACGGTGATCAGGTTGTCATCGCCGGTCCACCACAGCAGGCGGTCGCTCGGCAGGCCCTGTTCACCGGTCTCGGGATTGAAGTACAGCCAGTCGGTGCCGTTGAAGCTGCGCAGCCAGAGTTCCGGGGTCTGGGGCTGGTCGGCCACCAGGTGAATGGTGTGGACCTTTTCCACCGGCACGTGGGCGATGGACAGCAGCAGTTCGACGATCTTGGCCTTGTGCGCCGGTGTCGGGTCGCCCGCCAGGAGCATCTTGGCGTTGTCGTCGTTGCTGTTGTTGACCCGCTTGATCGCTTCGCTGATGAAGGTCTCGACGTCGGCCGAGTGCTGGCGAATCGGCGCGAGCAGGGCTTCGGCGGCGATTTTCTCGGGGCCTTCGACGGCGATGCTGTCGCGGAAGGTCGGGCCCTTGATCTTGGGTTTATCGGCGGTGTAGCGCTTGGTCAGCACCAGGCGGTAGTACAGGGTCTGGTTGCCCTTGGCGCGGCGTGCCGACCAGGTGACCTTGCGGTTGCCGTCGACGCGGTTGACCGCCACCCCATAGTTGTTGGAGATGAAGCTTTCATTGAGGCTGACGTAGTCGCGGCTCAAGGGCGGCACGAACATCTGGATCTTCACCGGGTCCTTGGCGCTGGCGACAAATTCGACTTTGGCGTCGATGTTCCACAGGTCGTCGGTGGCGTCTTCGGTCACCGGGATGCCCAGTACGAAAATCTGATAGGCCGTAACTGAAATGCCCAGCACTACCAGGATGGCGATCAGCAGTTTCAGATGGAGGGTAAGAGAGCGCATGGGTATTACTCTGCGGTGTGAGCGTCGGTGGCGCAGGCGGGTTTGCCAGCAGCGTATTTAAGACTGGGGTCGACCAGTGCATCGAAGCGTTTCAAGGCTTCGGAGCCGATCAGGAGCGGGTATTGGAATGCACTTCGGTCGGTCAAGTTCACTTCTATGCTGCGCAAAGCCGATCCCATGCAGATATCCAGCTCGATCACCGGGCGCGCGGTGTACTTCTTTCCCTCTTCGGGATCGTAGTCGCCGGCGCGGCGCTTGATCTTGCTGACCCGGGCCAGCGGGCGTTCGATGGGGTGCGAATGGGCGGTGTCGATGGCCAGGTAGAAGCGCACCCAGGACTCGCCATTGCGTTTGAAACGCTTGATATCGCGGGCACTGAGGGAGGCGGTCTTGGCCCCGGTGTCGAGTTTGGCCGCGACTTCCAGGTCGATGCCTGACAACTGTGCGTATTCGTTGAGGCCGTACACGGTCTTTTCGCCCGCGTAACCGAGGCCCGGCAGGCAGAACAGGCAGAGCAATAAAGGGAGGTGCTTGAGTCTCATAAATCCTGGCGCGTTGCTGTCCATTCTTCAGTTCAAGGTGACTGGCATTGCTGCACAAGCGCCTCGTATGCCTGCCATAAAAAGATGACAGGCAAATGCGGGCGGCATTCTAGCACGGTGGTTTTCTGGTGCCAGCGCCGAGGTGGTCCTTCGATTTCGATTTATCCAAAACGTTTATTAGACGATTGTCGACAATCACTCTATTTCCTTTGACTGGCAGGCCGGTATTGGCATAGTTTATGGCGCATTGACTCACAAGGTGTCGACAATATGCTGGATCAACTCGATCCCCCGGTGCTGGCCTCGGACGATTCGGAAACCCTTTCCGAGAACGTCTTTCGTCGCATCCAGGCGGCCATCGTCAAAGGTGACATCGCCCCGGGCAGCAAAATCTCCGAGCCAGAGCTGGCGCGCACCTACGGCATCAGCCGTGGCCCGCTGCGCGAGGCCATCCACCGCCTGGAAGGCCAGCGCCTGCTGGTGCGCGTGCCGCACGTCGGGGCCCGGGTGGTGTCGCTGAGCCACGCCGAGTTAATCGAGCTCTATGAGATCCGCGAGTCGCTGGAAGGCATGGCCTGTCGCCTGGCCGCCGAGCGCATGAGCAGCGAAGACATCGACGAGCTGCGCCGGGTCCTGGAAACCCACGAGCGTGATGAGGCGTTCCAGGCAGGCGTTGGCTACTACCAGCAGGAAGGCGATTTCGACTTCCATTACCGGATCATCCAGGGCAGCGGCAATCGCACGCTGACCCAAATGCTCTGCGGCGAGTTGTATCAACTGGTGCGCATGTACCGCATCCAGTTTTCCGCCACCCCCAATCGGCCGCGCCAGGCGTTTGCCGAACACCACCGAATTCTCGATGCCATCGCCGACCGTGACGGTGAATTGGCCGAGTTGTTGATGCGTCGCCACATTGGCGCCTCAAAACGCAACATCGCCCGTCACTATCAGGACGGCGCCCATCAGACAGTCACTCCACGAGGTGAGTCATGAGTTCCAACAAGAGCACACCAGGCCAGCGTTTCCGTGATGCGGTTGCCAGCGAGCAGCCGTTGCAAGTGGTCGGCGCGATCAACGCCAACCACGCGCTGCTGGCCAAGCGCGCCGGTTTCAAGGCTATTTATCTGTCCGGTGGCGGGGTGGCTGCCGGCTCCCTCGGCGTGCCGGACCTGGGCATTACCGGCCTGGATGACGTGTTGACCGACGTGCGCCGGATCACCGACGTCTGCGACCTGCCGTTGCTGGTGGACGTCGATACCGGTTTTGGTTCCTCGGCCTTCAACGTGGCCCGTACCGTCAAGTCGATGATCAAGTTCGGCGCGGCGGCGATCCACATCGAGGACCAGGTGGGCGCCAAGCGCTGCGGCCATCGTCCGAACAAGGAAATCGTGACCCAGCAGGAAATGGTCGACCGCATCAAGGCGGCCGTGGATGCCCGCACCGATGACAGCTTCGTGATCATGGCCCGTACCGACGCCCTGGCCGTCGAAGGCCTGGAATCGGCCTTGGATCGTGCTGCCGCCTGCATCGAGGCCGGTGCCGACATGGTGTTCCCGGAAGCCATCACTGAACTGGAGATGTACAAGTTGTTCGCCAGCCGCGTGAAAGCGCCGATCCTGGCCAACATCACCGAATTCGGCGCCACGCCGCTGTACACCACCGAGCAACTGAAGGCGGCCGACGTGGCGCTGGTGCTGTACCCGCTGTCGGCGTTCCGCGCCATGAACAAGGCCGCCGAGAACGTCTACACCGCGATCCGCCGCGATGGCACGCAGCAGAACGTCATCGACACCATGCAAACGCGCATGGAGCTCTACGATCGCATCGACTACCACACCTTCGAGCAGAAGCTCGATGCGCTGTTCGCGGCAAAGAAATAAGGCAAGCCCTGTAGCCGCTGTCGAGCTCGCGAGGCTGCGTTCGCGTCCGCAGGACTCGCCAGCTGCTACACATATATGTTGTTAATCAGAAAGAACTTGCCGATTCCCTAAAAATTTCAAGATTGGAGACAGCAATGGCCGAAGCAAAAGTATTGAGTGGCGCCGGGCTCCGTGGTCAGGTTGCCGGGCAAACCGCACTGTCCACCGTGGGGCAGGAAGGTGCCGGCCTGACTTACCGGGGCTACGACGTGCGCGAGCTGGCGGCGGACGCGCAGTTTGAGGAGGTGGCCTATCTGCTGCTGTACGGCGAGCTGCCGAGCCAGGCCCAACTGGATGCCTACGTCAGCAAGCTGAGCAAGCTGCGCGACCTGCCGCAAGCCTTGAAAGAAGTGCTCGAACGCATTCCGGCCGACGCCCACCCGATGGATGTGATGCGCACCGGTTGCTCGTTCCTGGGTAACCTGGAGGCGGAGCACCACTTCAGCGAACAGCACGACAAGACCGACCGCCTGCTGGCCGCCTTCCCGGCGATCATGTGCTACTGGTATCGCTTCAGCCACGACGGCAAGCGCATTAATTGCGTCAGCGACGAGCCGTCCATCGGTGGTCACTTCCTGCACCTGCTGCACGATGAGAAGCCGAGCGAGTTGCACGTCAAGGTGATGAACGTGTCGCTGATCCTCTACGCCGAGCACGAGTTCAACGCGTCGACCTTCACCGCGCGGGTCTGTGCTTCGACCCTGTCGGACCTGTTTTCCTGCATCACCGCGGCCATCGGTTCGTTGCGTGGCCCGCTGCACGGTGGCGCCAACGAGGCGGCGATGGAAATGATCCAGCGCTTCTCCTCGCCTGAGGAGGCGATCAAGGGCACCCTGGGCATGCTCGAGCGCAAGGACAAGATCATGGGCTTCGGCCACGCGATCTACAAAGACAACGATCCGCGCAATGAAGTGATCAAGGGTTGGTCGAAAAAACTCGCGGATGAAGTCGGTGACACGGTGCTGTTCCCGGTCTCCGAAGCCATCGACAAGACCATGTGGGAGCAGAAGAAGCTGTTCCCCAACGCCGACTTCTACCATGCCTCGGCGTACCACTTCATGGGCATCCCGACCAAGCTGTTCACCCCGATCTTCGTCTGCTCGCGCCTGACCGGCTGGGCGGCGCACGTGTTCGAGCAGCGCGCCAACAACCGCATCATCCGCCCGAGCGCCGAGTACACCGGCGTCGAACAGCGCAAGTTCGTGCCAATCGAACAACGCTGAATGGTGAGGGCCGGTACAGGGATCTGAACTCAACGCAGATCCCTGTAGGAGCGAGCTTGCTCGCGATGGAGAGTCATACACATTGGTGTCGACTGATACACCATCGCGAGCAAGCTCGCTCCTACAGTGGATTGTGTTGATGTCGAAACTGGCGCCAGGCCCCACCCTTTGTAACTACCGTGACCGAGTCCTGACGATGAATACTGAATTCCGCAAATCGCTTCCCGGCAGTCATCTGGATTACTTCGACGTCCGCGCGGCAGTCGATGCGATCCAGGCGGGCGCCTATGCCACCCTGCCGTACACCTCCCGCGTGCTGGCGGAAAACCTGGTGCGCCGCTGTGATCCGGCGACCCTGACCGACTCGCTCAAGCAATTGATCGAACGCAAGCGCGACCTCGACTTCCCGTGGTTCCCGGCGCGTGTGGTGTGCCACGACATTCTCGGCCAGACCGCCCTGGTCGACCTGGCGGGCCTGCGGGACGCGATTGCCCTGCAAGGTGGCGACCCGGCGCAAGTCAACCCGGTGGTACCGACCCAGTTGATCGTCGACCACTCCCTGGCCGTGGAGCGCGGTGGTTTTGATCCCGAGGCGTTCGAGAAGAACCGCGCCATCGAAGACCGGCGCAACGAAGACCGTTTTCACTTCATCAACTGGACCAAAAAAGCCTTCAAGAACGTCGACGTGATCCCGCCGGGCAACGGCATCATGCACCAGATCAACCTGGAGAAAATGTCTCCGGTGATCCAGGTGCGTGACGGCGTGGCGTTCCCGGATACCTGCGTGGGCACTGACAGCCACACCCCGCACGTCGATGCCCTGGGCGTGATTGCCATTGGTGTCGGTGGTCTGGAAGCCGAAAGCGTGATGCTCGGCCGTGCTTCCTGGATGCGCCTGCCGGAAAGCGTCGGCGTCGAACTGACCGGCAAGCTGCAACCGGGCATCACCGCCACCGACATGGTGCTGGCGTTGACCGAATACCTGCGTCAGCAAAAGGTTGTCGGTGCCTGGCTGGAGTTCTTCGGTGAGGGTGCAGCGCGCCTGACCCTGGGCGACCGTGCGACCATTTCCAACATGGCCCCGGAATACGGCGCCACCGCGGCGATGTTCTACATCGACCAGCAGACCATCGATTACCTGAAACTCACCGGCCGCGAAGACGAGCAGGTGCGTCTGGTGGAGCAATACGCCAAGCAGACCGGCCTGTGGGCCGACAGCCTGGCGGGCGCGCAGTACGAGCGCAGCCTGAGCTTCGATCTGTCCTCGGTGGTGCGCAACATGGCCGGCCCGAGCAACCCGCACGCCCGTGTCGCGACCTCGGACCTGGCGGCCAAGGGTATCTCCGGGCAATGGGATGATGTGCCTGGGCAAATGCCGGACGGCGCGGTGATCATCGCGGCCATCACCAGTTGCACCAACACCAGCAACCCGCGCAACGTGATTGCCGCCGGCCTGCTGGCGCGTAACGCCAACAAACTGGGCCTGACTCGTAAACCGTGGGTCAAATCGTCCCTGGCGCCGGGTTCGAAGACCGTGGCCCTGTACCTGGACGAGGCCGGCCTGACCGATGAGCTGGAGCAACTGGGCTTTGGCGTCGTGGCGTTTGCCTGCACCACGTGCAACGGCATGTCGGGTGCGCTGGACCCGGTGATCCAGCAAGAGATCATCGACCGCGACCTGTACGCCACCGCGGTGTTGTCGGGTAACCGCAACTTCGACGGACGGATTCACCCGTACGCCAAGCAAGCCTTCCTCGCATCGCCGCCGTTGGTCGTGGCCTACGCCATTGCCGGGACCATCCGCTTCGACATCGAAAAAGACGTGCTCGGTGTGGTCGATGGCCAGGAAATCCGCCTCAAGGACATCTGGCCAAGCGACGAAGAAATCGACGCGGTGGTCAAGGCCTCGGTCAAGCCGGAGCAGTTCCGCCAGGTGTACATCCCGATGTTCGCCATCCACGAAGACACCGGCCCGAAAGTCACGCCGCTCTACGACTGGCGCGAGCAGAGCACCTACATCCGCCGTCCGCCGTACTGGGAAGGCGCGTTGGCCGGGGCGCGTCCGCTCAAGGGCATGCGCCCGTTGGCCGTGCTGCCGGACAACATCACCACCGACCACCTGTCGCCGTCCAACGCAATCATGCTCGACAGCGCCGCCGGCGAATACCTGGCGAAAATGGGCCTGCCGGAGGAGGACTTCAACTCCTACGCGACCCACCGTGGTGACCACTTGACCGCGCAGCGCGCGACCTTCGCCAACCCGAAACTGTTCAACGAAATGGTCCAGGAAAACGGCAAGGTCAAGCAGGGTTCGCTGGCGCGGGTCGAGCCGGAAGGCCAGGTCATGCGCATGTGGGAAGCCATCGAAACCTACATGGAGCGCAAGCAGCCGCTGATCATTATTGCCGGTGCCGACTACGGCCAGGGCTCGTCCCGCGACTGGGCGGCCAAGGGCGTGCGCCTGGCGGGTGTGGAGGCGATCGCGGCCGAAGGCTTCGAGCGTATCCACCGCACCAACCTGGTGGGTATGGGCGTGTTGCCGCTGGAGTTCAAGCCGGGCACCGACCGCAAGACCCTGGGTATCGACGGCACCGAAACCTACGATGTGGTGGGCGATCGCACCCCGCGTGCAACCCTGACCCTGGTGATCACCCGCAAGAACGGTGAGCAGGTCCAGGTGCCGGTCACCTGCCGCCTGGATACCGCTGAAGAGGTGTCGATCTACGAAGCGGGCGGCGTGTTGCAGCGCTTTGCCCAGGACTTCCTCGAATCGGCTGTCGCCATTTAACACGACGTGCCGCGCGGGGCGTTTGTCCCGCGCCGGCCCACTAAGGACCATCATGGCTCACGCACCTCAGATCAAAATTCCCGCCACCTACATGCGTGGTGGCACCAGCAAAGGCGTGTTCTTCAGCCTCCAGGATCTGCCTGAGTCGGCGCAGCTTCCTGGCCCGGCGCGCGATGCGCTGCTGCTGCGGGTGATTGGCAGCCCGGACCCTTACGAAAAGCAGATCGACGGCATGGGCGCCGCGACTTCGAGCACCAGCAAGACGGTGATCCTGTCCAAGAGCCTCAAGGCTGATCACGATGTGGATTACCTGTTTGGCCAGGTCTCCATCGACAAGCCATTTGTCGACTGGAGCGGTAACTGCGGCAACCTGTCGGCAGCGGTCGGTTCGTTTGCCGTCAGCAGCGGCCTGGTGGATCCCGCCCGCGTGCCGGAGAACGGCGTGGCCGTGGTGCGTATCTGGCAGGCCAACATCGGCAAGACCATCATCGCGCACGTGCCGATTACCCAGGGCGCGGTGCAGGAAACCGGTGATTTCGAACTCGATGGCGTGACCTTCCCGGCCGCCGAAGTGCAGTTGGAGTTCATCAGCCCGGCGGCCGAGGAAGAGGGCGGCGGTGGTTCGATGTTCCCCACCGGCAACCTGGTGGATGAGTTGCACGTACCGGGTGTCGGCACCTTGCAGGTGACCATGATCAATGCGGGCATTCCGACGATCTTCGTCAATGCCGAGGATATCGGCTACACCGGCCGCGAATTGCAGGGCGAGATCAACGGCGATCCTAAGGCACTGGCGATGTTCGAGACCATCCGCGCCCACGGCGCCTTGCGCATGGGCTTGATTGCCAACCTCGACGAAGCGGCCAAGCGCCAGCACACCCCGAAGGTAGCGTTCGTCGCGCGGCCCGCCGATTACCTGTCTTCCAGCGGCAAGCCCGTGGCGGCCAGCGATGTCGACCTGCTGGTGCGGGCGCTGTCCATGGGCAAGTTGCACCACGCAATGATGGGCACCGCAGCGGTGGCCATCGGCACGGCGGCGGCGATCACCGGCACCCTGGTCAACCTGGCGGCCGGCGGCATCGAGCGCAACGCGGTACGTTTCGGCCATCCATCCGGCACCTTGCGTGTCGGCGCAGAGGCCAACCAGGTGGACGGCGAATGGACCGTGACCAAAGCCATCATGAGCCGCAGCGCGCGTGTGCTGATGGAAGGCTGGGTGCGGGTGCCGGGGGATTCGTTCTAACAGTGATACATAGGCCCTTGTGGGAGCGAGCTTGCTCGCGATGGACGTGAACGATGACGCGTATCGCCTGATTAAACGCGTTGCTCTTGTGTTCATCGCGAGCAAGCCGCAAGCGGGCGCTCGCTCCTACAGAGGGGAGACATCATAAGAATAGGTTGTCCGTGTTAGCCCTGAACCGAGGTCCCATTTACGAACCACTGCCCGAGTGAATCGAACATGAGCGCCAACGTTGACCTTAACAACCGTCCCGACTACGACCAGGTCCTGCAGGACATTGCCGACTACGTCCTGATCGACCGGATCGAGTCCCAGGAAGCCCTGGACACCGCCCGCAACTGCCTGCTCGACACCCTCGGCTGCGGCCTGCTGGCCCTGCGTTTTCCCGAATGCACCAAACACCTTGGGCCGATGGTCGAAGGCACGATCGTGCCCTTTGGCGCACGGGTGCCTGGTACCCGTTTTTGCCTGGACCCGGTCAAGGCGGCCTGGGACATCGGCTGCATCGTCCGCTGGCTCGACTACAACGACACCTGGCTGGCTGCGGAGTGGGGGCATCCCTCGGATAACCTCGGGGCGATCCTGGCGCTGGCCGATCACCTGTCGCAGAAACGCCTGGCCAATGGCGACGCGCCGCTGACCATGCGGACGGTGCTCGACGCGATGATCTTGGCCCACGAGATTCAAGGGGTGATGGCCCTCGAGAACGCCTTCAACCGGGTCGGCCTGGATCACGTGCTGCTGGTCAAGGTTGCCTCGACCGCTGTCAGCGCCAAGCTCCTCGGGGCCAGCCGTGAGCAACTGTTGGCGGCGCTGTCCCACGCCTTTGTCGATGGCCAGGCGTTGCGCACCTACCGGCACGCGCCGAACGCCGGTTCGCGCAAATCCTGGGCGGCGGGGGATGCGTCCAGTCGCGGGGTGCGCCTGGCGGACATTGCCCTGCGCGGGGAAATGGGCATCCCGGGGGCGCTGACCGCCGCGCAATGGGGCTTCTACGACGTGCTGTTCAGTCACACCAACAAGGACCTGGCGCTCAAGCCGGCCGACCAGCGCGCCTTCAGCTTCTCCCAGCCCTACGCCAGCTACGTGATGGAAAACGTGCTGTTCAAGATCAGTTTCCCGGCCGAGTTCCATGCACAAACCGCCTGCGAGGCGGCGGTGACCCTGCACCCGCTGGTGCGCAATCGCCTGCACGAGATTGACCGGATTGTCATCACCACCCACGAATCCGCCATCCGCATCATCTCCAAGGTCGGGCCACTGGCCAACGCCGCCGACCGCGACCACTGCATCCAGTACATGACCGCCGTGCCGCTGGCCTTCGGTAACCTGGTGGCCGAGCACTACGAAGATCAGTTCCATGCCGCCCACCCGATCATCGATGTACTGCGCGAGAAGATGGTCATAGTCGAAGAGCCGCGCTTCACCCGCGAGTACCTGGAGGCCGACAAGCGATCGATTGCCAATGCCCTGCAGGTGTTTTTCAAGGACGGCTCGAGCACCGAGCAGGTGCTGGTGGAGTACCCGATCGGCCATCGCCGGCGGCGCGCCGAGGGTATCCCGTTGCTGGAGGACAAGTTCAAGGCCAACCTCGCCACCCGCTTCACCGCCCAGCGTACGGCGCAGATCTTTGCCCTGTGCAAGGATCAGGCAGTCCTTGAAGCAACGCCGGTGAACCGCTTCATGGACCTCTTCGTGATCTGACCGGCAACCCTGTCTCACTGGAAGTCGTGGCTGCCTGTTACTTGGCTAGCCACTTCTCCACGGGCAACTTGGTGATCGCAAACCCCATCAGCAACACCGCCGAATAGCCGATCAGTTCCCGCGAAATCACCTGTCCCTCGTACCAGGCACCGATCATCACCGCGAACACCGGGAAAATGATGAACACGAAGGACAGGATGATCGGGCTCAAGCGCTTGAGCAGCATGAAGTACACGATGAACCCGCCCACCGATGCCACCAGCCCCAGATAGAGCAGGGCGCCCCACGAGCGCGCGCTGATGGTCGCGAATGCCGGGGCCTCGAGCCCCAGTCCGGCGACAAACAGCAGCAGCCCGGCGATACCGATCGGCAGGGTGTTGTAGGTGATGACGCTGATGGCGCTCCCGTGTTTCTTGGTGACTACGTAACACAGCGCATGCAGGATCGCCGCCATGAGAATCGCCAGCACGCCGAACAGCTCGGCGTGGTCCAGGTGCAAGCCCTGGCTGCGGATGATCATGAACAGGCTGGCAAAGCCGATGGCGATGCCGAGTACCTGGGAGGCGTAGATTTTTTCCCGCAGGAACAGCGCCGAGAACACCAGGATAAATACCGGCATGCAGCTGAACAGGAGTGCCGTGAGTCCCGACGACACGTGCATCTCGCCGTAGTTGAGCAAGTAATACGGCAGGCTGAAATACGACAGGGTGACGAACAGGAAGAACCCTCGGCTGCCCTTGGGGAACAGCAAGGGTTCGCGGCGCCAGGCGGCGAAACTCAGGAACAGCGGGAAGGCGATCAGAAAACGCAGGCCGGCAGCGGTCAGCGGCGGCACGCTTTCAACGGCGATCTTGATCCCCAGCCAGGTCGTGCCCCAGCTCAGGCAGACAATCAGAAACAGCACGCTGGTGATCAGGCCAGCCAGCCAGGGGCGGTGGCGACTTAAGGGGGTATCGACGGCGATGGCGGGGGGCATACTCGGGCACCTTGGTGTGGGGGAATTGACCGGGTCATGCAAAGGGTCTATTCCTGATTGAACCTGTTTTCAGCACGCTATTCGGGGTGGTAATGGCTGTCAAAGTAAGTATTGCCATGGTGTCAATCCTGCGGGATGCCCTGAGCCATGGAACCGGCATGAAGTACCAGCGCCTTAGCGATGGGGTGGAGCAGGGCATGGCTGACGGTGTGTTCGCGCCGGGCTGCAAATTGCCGCCCCATCGCCTGCTGGCGGACAGTCTCGGGGTCACGGTGGGGACGGTCAGTCGCGCCTATGCCGAGCTGGAGCGCCTGGGCAAGGTGGTCGCCCGGGTGGGTGACGGCACCTATGTCCGCGAGCACGGCATGGAGCGCCCGCGCGACGGCGGGTTCCGCAATGTTAGCGAGCAACCGCCGCCGTGCCTGGACATGAGCCGCAACCAGCCGATCCCCGGGCGCCAGGCGTTGTGCCTGAGCCAGGGACTGCAGGCCCTGGCGAGTGATCCCCAGGCCATGCAGCGTATCAGTGGCTACACCGCGGACGCCGGCCTGTTGGCGTATCGGGTGGGGGGGGCACAGTGGCTCACGCAGGGCCAATTTGTCGCCAATGCCGAGCAGGTGATATGCGTCAACGGCGGCCAGCACGGCTTGCTGTGTGCCTTGATGGCGATGCTCAAGGCGGGCGATACGCTGCTTACCGAGCAGTTGACTTACCCTGGCTTGATCAGCGTGGCGCGCCATCTGGGGATCAAGCTGATCGGCCTGGCCATGGACGCCGAGGGGCTATTGCCAGCCGCCCTGGACGAGGCCTGTCGTCAGCACCGGGTGACGGCGCTGTACTGCACGCCGACCCTGCACAATCCCACGGCCGCGGTGATGTCCACGGCGCGCCGCGAGGCCCTGGTGGAGGTCTGCCGTGGGCATAACCTGTTGATCATCGAGGACCAGGCCCATGCCGTGCTGGTCCAGGAACGACCGTTGCCCTTGAGCCATTTTGCCCCGGAGCGCACGGTGCTGATCGCCAGCCTGAGCAAGGCGGTGTCGGCGGGCTTGCGGGTCGGTTACCTGTATGCGCCCCAGGCGTTGCTCAGCCGTTTGTCGGCAGCGGTGCGCGCCTCCTGTTGGATGGCCACGCCCCTAGCCCTGGAGTTGGCCACGCAGTGGATTGAAACCGGGGTCGCCCGGCAGGTGCTGGAGCAGCAAATCAGCGAGATCAGCCGGCGCAAGGCCCTGGTCGAGGGTTTGTTGCAGGGCTTGATGTACCGCACGCATGACCATAGCCCGCATTTCTGGATCGACGTGCCCGAGCCGTGGCGCGCGTCCCAGGTCGAAGCCGAGCTCAAGCGCAGCGGCTACCTGATTGCCACCGCCGAAGCCTTTGCGGTGGGGCATGGGGCGGTGCCGCAGGCGATCCGGGTGAGTGTGTGCAATTCGGTGGGGGATGATCGGTTGTTGCGGGAGGGGATTGAGGCGGTGGTGTCGGCATTGACGCAGATCGGGTAGTCGGGTATCGCAGGCAAGCCGCGCGGCTTGCCTGCGATGGCGATTCAGCGGGTTACTTGAACCGGCGTTCGACGCCTTTTTCCACCAGGATCTTGGCGGAAATCTCTTCCACGGAAAAATGCGTGGAGTTGATGTTCGGGATGTTTTCGCGACGGAACAGGTTTTCCACTTCGCGCACCTCGAACTCGCACTGGGCATAGCTCGAATAACGGCTGTTGGGTTTGCGCTCGTTGCGGATAGCGGTGAGGCGGTCCGGGTCGATGGTCAGGCCGAAGAGCTTGTGCTGGTGGGCGCGCAGGGCGGTCGGCAATTGCAGGCGCTCCATGTCGTCCTCGGTCAGCGGGTAGTTGGCCGCGCGGATGCCGAATTGCATGGCCATGTACAGGCAGGTCGGGGTCTTGCCGCAGCGCGACACGCCCACCAGGATCAGGTCGGCCTTGTCGTAGTAGTGGGTGCGCGCACCGTCGTCGTTGTCCAGGGCGAAGTTCACCGCCTCGATACGCTCCATGTAATTGGTGTTGTGGCCAATGGAGTGGGACTTGCCGACCGAGTAGGACGAGTGCTCGGTCAGCTCCAGCTCCAGCGGAGCGAGGAAGGTCGAGAAAATGTCGATCATGAAACCATTGGACGTGGCGAGGATCTCACGTATGTCCTGGTTGACGATCGTGTCGAAGATGATTGGACGAAAGCCGTCCTTTTCGGCGGCCGTGTTGATTTGTTGTACCATGGCCCGCGCTTTATCCACGCTGTCGATGTACGGCCGGGTGAATTTACCGAAGGTAATGTTTTCGAACTGCGCCAACAGGCTTTGACCCAGGGTTTCGGCCGTAATGCCCGTGCCATCGGAGATAAAGAAAGCAGATCGTTTCATTTGCGCCTTGGGCCTTAAGTGAGTGTCCTGTATCACAAATGCGTGCCTTTTAGGCGGCGCCTGTTGTTGCCATACTACGTTGCCGCTCCTCGCCATAGCCAGCGATGACTTGTCACGGCGCCTTGTCTGGCAACAACAGTCACTCGCCAAAAAGGCACGCATCTGCGACACAGGACACTTGTGACGATTCTTGGATATGATAGGCGCGATTTGGCGGCCCGGATTGGCCGGCATTCTCACTTATTTTCCAGGTCCAGGCCATATAGCTGGCAAATGCTCCCTTGAGCGGCCAGTACCCTGAGCTTTTCCAACACAGTTAGTGGAGAGATCACCTTGGTAGAGTACGTAGTTTCCCTCGATAAGCTCGGCGTCCATGATGTAGAGCATGTGGGGGGCAAGAACGCATCCCTGGGCGAGATGATCAGTAACCTTGCGGGTGCCGGTGTATCGGTCCCGGGTGGCTTTGCCACGACAGCTCAGGCTTATCGTGATTTTCTCGAATTAAGTGGTTTGAACGACCAGATCCACGCCGCGCTGGATGCGCTGGACGTGGATGACGTGAACGCACTGGCCCGTACCGGCGCGCAAATTCGTCAATGGATCATGGAAGCCGAGTTCCCGGAGAAGCTCAACGCCGAGATTCGCACCGCGTTCGCCACCCTGTCGGCCGGTAACCCGGACATGGCGGTGGCCGTGCGCTCTTCGGCCACCGCCGAAGACTTGCCGGACGCCTCGTTCGCCGGTCAACAGGAAACCTTCCTGAACATTCGTGGCGTCGAGAACGTCATTCGCGCGGCCAAGGAAGTGTTCGCTTCCCTGTTCAACGATCGTGCCATTTCCTACCGCGTCCACCAGGGCTTCGACCACAAGCTGGTGGCCCTGTCGGCCGGTGTGCAGCGCATGGTGCGTTCGGAAACCGGCACTGCCGGCGTGATGTTCACCCTCGATACCGAGTCGGGCTTCCGTGACGTGGTGTTCATCACCGGCGCCTACGGCCTGGGTGAAACCGTGGTCCAGGGCGCAGTCAACCCGGATGAGTTCTACGTCCACAAGGGCACGCTGGCCGCGGGTCGCCCGGCGATCCTGCGCCGCAACCTGGGCAGCAAAGCGATCAAGATGATCTACGGCGACGAGGCCAAGGCCGGTCGATCGGTCAAGACCGTGGACGTCGACAAGGCCGAGCGCGCGCGCTTCTGCCTGTCCGACGCGGAAGTCAGCGAGCTGGCCAAGCAAGCGATGATCATCGAGAAGCACTACAAGTGCCCGATGGACATCGAGTGGGCCAAGGACGGTGACGACGGCAAGCTGTACATCGTGCAGGCCCGTCCGGAAACCGTGAAGAGCCGTACCCAGGCCAACGTCATGGAACGTTACCTGCTCAAGGAAACCGGCACCGTCCTGGTGGAAGGCCGTGCGATCGGCCAGCGCATTGGCGCCGGCAAGGTCCGCATCATCAAGGACGTGTCCGAGATGGACAAGGTCCAGCCGGGCGACGTGCTGGTTTCCGACATGACCGACCCGGACTGGGAACCGGTCATGAAGCGCGCCAGCGCCATTGTCACCAACCGTGGCGGCCGTACCTGTCACGCGGCGATCATCGCCCGTGAGCTGGGGATCCCGGCGGTAGTGGGCTGTGGTAACGCTACCCAGCTGTTGAAAGACGGCCAGGGCGTCACCGTTTCCTGCGCCGAAGGCGACACCGGTTTCATCTTCGAAGGCGAGCTGGGTTTCGACGTCAAGAAGAACTCCGTGGACGCCATGCCGGAGCTGCCGTTCAAGATCATGATGAACGTCGGCAACCCGGACCGCGCCTTCGACTTCGCGCAGTTGCCGAACGCCGGTGTGGGCCTGGCCCGCCTGGAGTTCATCATCAACCGCATGATCGGCGTGCACCCCAAGGCGCTGCTGAACTACGACGGCTTGCCTGCGGACATCAAGGAAAGCGTCGACAAGCGTATCGCCGGCTACGACGATCCGGTCGGTTTCTACGTCGAGAAGCTGGTCGAGGGCATCAGCACCCTGGCCGCTGCGTTCTGGCCGAAAAAGGTCATCGTGCGCCTGTCGGACTTCAAGTCCAACGAATACGCCAACCTGATCGGCGGCAAGCTCTACGAGCCGGAAGAAGAGAACCCGATGCTGGGCTTCCGTGGGGCCTCGCGTTACATCAGCGAAGCCTTCCGTGACTGCTTCGAGCTCGAGTGCCGCGCTCTCAAGCGCGTGCGCAACGAGATGGGCCTGACCAACGTCGAAATCATGGTGCCGTTCGTACGGACCTTGGGCGAAGCCAGCCAGGTCGTCGACCTGTTGGCCGAGAACGGCCTGGCCCGCGGCGAAAACGGCCTGCGCGTGATCATGATGTGCGAACTGCCGTCGAACGCGATCCTGGCTGAAGAATTCCTGGAATTCTTCGACGGGTTCTCCATCGGCTCCAACGACCTGACCCAACTGACCTTGGGCCTGGATCGTGACTCCGGGATCATCGCGCACTTGTTCGATGAGCGTAATCCGGCCGTCAAGAAGCTGCTGGCCAATGCCATTGCCGCGTGCAACAAGGCCGGCAAGTACATCGGCATCTGCGGCCAGGGCCCGTCCGACCACCCGGACCTGGCCAAGTGGCTGATGGAGCAGGGCATCGAAAGCGTTTCGTTGAACCCCGATTCCGTACTGGAAACCTGGTTTTTCCTGGCTGAGGGTCAAGCTTCGGCTTGATGGTGTGAACAGGTCGCTTGCTCCTGAAGTGATAAGAGCAAGGGACCTGTTTTGAGATTCAAGTAGGGCGGGCTCCTTCGGATGCCGCCCTTTTTTGTGCAAGAGCATTATGCAAAGCAGCAGTCACCTGTTTCCTGTCGCCTTGATCAGCGCCGAGCGTCGCGGCGATCTGAGTGAGGACGTCTATCGCCTGAAACCGGGCAACAGCCCGGACGGCACCGTTGAGCTGGCAGTGACCCGCCTGGGCGTGGCCGATGAGCCCGCCCTGCGCGGGGTTCCGGTGATTTTGCTGCACGGCAGTTTTTCCAACCGGCGCTTCTGGTTTTCCCCCAAGGGCCTGGGCCTGGGGGCGTACCTGGCTCGCGCCGGTTTTGATGTGTGGATCCCGGAAATGCGCGGGCACGGCTTGTCGCAGCGCAATCAGCAGTACCGCAAGAACCGCGTGGCCGACTATGCCCGTTACGACCTGCCAGCCATCGCTGCGTTCGTCCGCGAACAGAGCGGGCAGGCGCCGCACTGGATCGGTCACTCACTGGGCGGTATCACCCTGGCCGCCGCGCTGGGTGGCCACTACCTGGAAGCGGCCGATGTGGCCAGTGCCGCCTTTTTCGGCACACAGGTGAGTCGCACTTACTGGCCGCTGAAATTTCCCCCGGTGGAATGGAGCGGACGTTTCATCCTCAAGCGTTTTGCCCAGCTATCCGGGTCTCGCCTCAAGCGTGGCCCGGAGGACGAACCAATCGGCCTGGCCCTGGAAAGCATGCGTTGGTTCGGTCTGTTCGGGCGTTTTGGTGATGCCGACAAGGATTGGTGGGCGGGCTTGGCCGAGGTCCAGGTGCCGGTCCTGGCCGTCAGTGCCAGCAGTGATCACCAGGACCCGGACTGGGCTTGCCGCAAACTGTTCGAGCAAATCGGCTCGACGCACAAGCACTACATTTGCCTGGGGCGCGCCCAGGGCTTTGCCGATGACTTCGGGCATGTGCAGATGCTGGTGAGCAAAGCCGCGCAAGTCGAGGTCTGGCCATTGGTCCAGCACTGGCTGACGGATCAGCAGCTGCCGGTGCAGGCACAGGCGCTCGCCACGGTTGGCGCACACTGACTCGAACGCTCTATCAAGGGCGTTTCGTTCCGAACCGCTTACGGCTAAGATATGACGCATTAGGCTTTTCTGGTCACTTTGCGTGGCGATGTCGTAGCGGTGTTCGCGGTGGATGAGCTTTAAACCGCAACCCTCGGCGCTCGTTTCCTTTAAGGTGACATCCTCGATTGTCTTCCTCTTTACAGGAGTTTCTCGATGAATCATTACCTCACTCCCGACCTGTGCGATGCCTACCCGGAACTGGTACAGGTCCTGGAGCCGATGTTCAGCAATTTTGGTGGCCGTGATTCCTTTGGCGGTGAAATCGTGACCATCAAGTGCTTCGAAGACAACTCGCGGGTCAAGGAACAGGCCGAACTCCCAGGGAACGGCAAGGTGCTGGTGGTCGATGGCGGGGGCTCGCTGCGCTGCGCGCTGCTGGGCGACATGATTGCCGAGAAAGCGGCCAAGAATGGCTGGGAAGGCCTGGTAATCTACGGCTGCATCCGTGATGTCGACGTCATCGCACAAACCGACCTGGGGGTGCAGGCCCTCGCCAGTCACCCGAAGAAGACTGACCGCCGTGGTCTGGGCGAGATCAACGTGCCTGTGACCTTTGCCGGCGTGACGTTCCGTCCGGGCGAATACATTTATGCGGACAACAACGGCGTGATCATCTCGCCCAGTCCGTTGAAAATGCCTGAATAAACGGCGACCAGACAGGGGTGAGGATGTTCGAGGAAGAAAACGCGCAGTGGGGGCTGGTGCATGCCCTGGTGCTGGATGGAAAAGGCGGTGCGCGTTCGATTGCCCGGACTGAACTGGATGACCTGCAACTGCAATCCCATGAAAGCCTCTGGCTGCACTGGGATCGCAGTCACCCGCAAACACAGACCTGGCTGCGTAAATCCAGCGGTCTGAGTGAATTCAGTTGTGACCTGCTGCTTGAGGAGAACACCCGGCCGCGCCTGCTGGCGCTGCCGGACTCCGAGTTGCTGCTGTTCTTGCGGGGGGTCAACCTCAACCCTGGCGCCGAGCCGGAAGACATGGTCTCGGTGCGCATCTTCGCCTCGGCCCAGCGGGTCATTTCCCTGCGCCTGCGCCCACTGCGCGCCACCGATGAATTGTTGGTGCAACTGGCCGAGGGCAAGGGGCCCAGGACCGCTTCCGAACTGATCCTGTACATGGCGCAATACCTTACTCATAAGGTCCAGGACCTGGTGGGCGACCTCTCGGAGGTGGTCGATGTCGAAGAGGAAAAGCTGGATGCCGACGAACGGTATACCCCCGAGCACGGCTCCATTTTGCAGATCCGTCGGCGTGCCGCCGGGCTCAAGCGTTTCCTGGCGCCGCAGCGGGATATTTTCGGACAACTGACGCGGATCAAACTGCCCTGGTTTGTCGAAGATGACGGCGACTACTGGAACGAATTGAACAACAGCCTGACCCGCTATCTTGAAGAGCTGGAATTGACCCGCGAGCGCGTGGGGCTGGTGCTGGAGGCCGAAGACCGGCGTCTGAGCGTGAAAATGAATCGCACCATGTACCGCTTCGGGATCATCACCGGGATCTTTTTGCCGATGAGTTTTCTGACCGGTCTGCTGGGGATCAACGTCGGTGGTATTCCTTTCTCCGCCAGCCCCTATGGCTTCCTGATTGCCTGCCTGATCATGGTCTCGGTGGCGCTGGGGCAGTGGTGGTTGTTCCGGCGTTTGCGCTGGGTATGAGGGCGCGGCATGTGACCCAGGGAATTTTGATCGCGTCTTTCACAGATATCACGAGAGGTGCGTATGCACGATCCGTTTGAACAGTCTTTGCGTGACATGCTCCAGGCATCCCCGTCCACCCGCGACGATGATGCGTGCCTGGGTCGTGTACTGAAAACCGCCAACCGCCAGGTGGGTGCCGGTGATCTGTTCAGTCTGCTGGGCCGCTGGCTGCCGGCACTGATGATCGCCCTGAATAACGGATCGGCCCATGTCTCGCCGGTTTCCCGTCGTAAACCTAACGCAAGCACTGCTGATAAGGCTGATTGAATATGGAACTTGATCTCTGGACTCAGAGCCTCGTCACGGCAATGACTGCGTTGTGGACCAAGGTGGCGAACTTCATTCCCAATCTGTTTGGCGCCCTGGTGGTGCTGCTGCTGGGGTTTGTCGTGGCCAAGCTGCTGGACACCCTGCTGTCCAAATTGTTGGCAAAATTGGGCCTGGATCGCTTGATGGGCGGTACCGGTTTGACCAAGTTGATGTCTCGGGCGGGGCTGCAGGTACCGATCTCGACCCTGATCGGAAAGATCGTCTACTGGTTCGTTCTACTTATTTTTCTGGTTTCTGCTGCAGAATCCCTTGGCTTGGAGCGAGTTTCGGCTACGCTCGATATGCTTGCGCTGTATTTGCCGAAAGTGTTCGGTGCCGCGCTGGTGTTGCTGGTGGGGGTATTGCTGGCGCAACTGGCCAATGGCCTGGTGCGCGGTGCCGCTGAAGGGGTCGGTCTGGATTATGCTTCGGGCCTGGGGCGAATCGCCCAGGGCTTGGTGATCATCATCAGTATTTCAGTGGCGATCAGCCAGTTGGAAGTCAAAACCGACTTGCTGAACCATGTGATCGTGATAGTTTTGATAACCGTTGGTCTGGCAGTCGCCTTGGCCATGGGATTGGGTAGCCGGGAAATCGCCGGTCAGATTCTTGCGGGAATCTATGTGCGTGAGTTGTATCAGGTTGGGCAACAAGTGCGTGTTGGTGAGGTCGAAGGTCAGATCGAAGAGATCGGCACGGTTAAAACTACATTGCTGACCGACGAGGGTGAGCTAGTCTCACTCTCCAATCGGATCCTCCTGGAACAGCATGTTAGTAGCCGCTAACCCGGCAAACCCTGCTAATGTATGCCGCCGCGAAATGCCCAATACCCTTGGGCCGCGGTGGACATTGACCTGACTGTCGGCCCGACTTGTTTTGAATAAACCCCAATCGCTATCCACGCGCTACGACCCCCGCGAGCTCTCTGATGAGGAGTTGGTCGCGCGCTCGCACACCGAGCTGTTTCACGTAACGCGCGCTTACGAAGAGCTGATGCGGCGTTACCAGAGAACTTTATTTAACGTCTGTGCACGATATCTTGGGAACGATCGCGACGCGGACGATGTCTGTCAGGAAGTGATGTTGAAGGTGCTGTACGGTCTGAAGAACTTCGAAGGTAAATCCAAGTTCAAGACATGGCTATATAGCATCACGTACAACGAGTGCATCACACAGTATCGAAAGGAACGGCGTAAGCGTCGCTTGATGGACGCTTTGAGTCTGGACCCCCTCGAGGAAGCGTCGGAAGAAAAGACGCCGAAACCTGAGGAAAAGGGTGGACTTGATCGCTGGTTGGTGCATGTGAACCCGATTGACCGGGAAATTCTGGTGCTACGATTTGTCGCAGAGCTGGAATTTCAGGAGATCGCAGACATCATGCACATGGGCTTGAGTGCAACAAAAATGCGGTACAAACGCGCTCTAGATAAATTGCGTGAGAAATTTGCAGGCATTGCTGAAACTTAGTTCGATGCAAATATCTCTTACGTGTAGGCAAGTTCTGATAGACTTGCCGCCGAGTTGTCCCCCGGTTTGCGGGACTGCTTTACAATCACCAGATGGGGATTTAACGGATGAAACTGAAAAACACCTTGGGCTTGGCCATTGGTTCTCTTATTGCCGCTACTTCTTTCGGCGTTCTGGCACAAGGCCAAGGCGCAGTTGAAGGCGAGCTGTTCTACAAGAAGCAGTACAACGATAGCGTCAAGCACATCGAAGACGGCTTCAACCCAGGCGCTCGTATCGGTTACTTCCTGACCGACGACGTTTCGATCGATCTGAACTACGATCAGACTCACCACACCCGTTCGAACGGCGGTACTGGCAACCAGAAGATCAAAGGTGACACCGGCTCCCTGCTGGGTACCTACCACTTCGGTCAGGCTGGCGTAGATTCCCTGCGTCCGTACGTTTCCGGTGGTTTCGGTCACCAGAGCCGCACCAACGTGCAGGCTGACGGTCACAGCGGTCGCGATCAGACCACTCAAGCCATCGTTGGTACCGGTGTTAAGTACTACTTCACCAACAACCTGTTCGCCCGTGCCGGCGTTGAAGCCGACTACGGTCTGGACAACGGTAAGTGGGACTACTCCGCCCTGGTTGGTCTGGGTGTGAACTTCGGCGGCAACGCCGGCGCAGTAGCTCCAGCTCCAGTTCCGGCACCGGCTCCAGAGCCAGAGCCAGAAGCTCCAGTTGCTGAAGTGGTACGCGTTGAGCTGGACGTCAAGTTTGACTTCGACAAATCTGTTGTTAAGCCAAACAGCTACGCTGACGTGAAAAACCTGGCTGACTTCATGAAGCAGTACCCACAGACCACCACCGTGGTTGAAGGTCACACTGACTCCGTAGGTCCAGACGCTTACAACCAGAAGCTGTCCCAGCGTCGTGCTGACGCTGTTAAGCAAGTTCTGGTCAAAGACGGCATCGACGCTGGCCGCGTTAGCTCCGTTGGTTACGGCGAATCCCGCCCAGTTGCTGACAACGCAACTGACGCTGGCCGTGCTGTTAACCGTCGCGTAGAAGCGCAGGTTGAAGCTCAAGCTCAGTAATTAGCTTGCTGCTCGCGAAAAGCCCGGCTTAGGCCGGGCTTTTCTTTGCCTGCGATTTACTGCCAGGCCGATGTTACAACGCTGCGTTGGAAGGCCATGGCAACTGTGTCACGGACGCCGGCAGGCTCTGATCCAGGGCTGCAGACGCGGCCACGGCACCTATCACAAGGATCGCTGGGCTTTTTAACTGAAAGCTGTAGGCATCTTCTTTCATTGCTGTCAGGTTGCTTCGGCATTCGCGTTGGTTCGGCATGGAAGCGTTTTCAATCATTGCCACTGGCGTGTCCACCGCCATCCCGCCGTCCAGCAACTGCTGGCGAATGTCCCCCAGTTTTGCCACGCCCATATAAACCACCAGAGTCGTTCCGCCCTGAGCCAGTGCGCGCCAGTTGAGCTCGCTGTCGTCCTGGGTATGGGCTGTCACCAGGGTCACGCCCCGGGCGACGCCGCGCAGGGTCAAGGAAATATCGCACTGTGTGGCCCCCGCCAGGCCGGCGGTGATGCCATTGACCAGTTCGACCTCGATCTGGCGCTCGCGCAACCACTGCGCTTCTTCACCGCCGCGTCCGAAAATGCACGGGTCACCACCCTTGAGCCGCACCACGCACTTGCCTTGGCGGGCATAACGCAGCATCAGGCGATGGATAAAGGCTTGAGGGGTCGAGCGGCAGCCACCGCGCTTGCCCACGGCAATGACCCGCGCCCGGGGGCAATGCTCCAGCACGGCTGGATTGACCAGATCATCGATCATGACCACGTCCGCTTCCCTCAATGCCCGTACCGCCTTGAGGGTCAGCAATTCAGGGTCACCCGGGCCTGCACCCACCAACCAGACTTTTGCGCTCATGTTGCATTCCTCACGAGGTGATTGCGCTTGGCCGCACCTGGGCGGCCAGCAGACGCTTGATTTCCGGGACGCAGGAGCCGCATTGCGTGCCGCAACCCAGTTGTTGTTTCAGGCCCTGCAAATCCAGGCCACTGCGAATACCGGCGCACACTGCGCTGTGGCTGACGTTTTTGCAGTTGCACAGGGTCTTCTGCGCGCCAGAGGCAGCTACGTCAGTGCCTGGCGCTGCGCTCAAGGGCGCCAGCAACCAGGGTCGCAGGTGCGCATCGACACGACCTTCCAGCCAGAGGTTCTGCAGCCAGTGCCGGGCCAGCGTTTCCCCGGCCAGGCGGATCGCGGTGATGCGTCCCTGTTCGATGCGCACACGCTTGCCGATGGCGCGACGAGGATCGTCGTAGGCCAGGACCGGGCCGTGGTCGAGTCCCAGGTGCTGGTCGATCTCCTGCAGCCGTTGTGGGGCCGGCGCCTGGGCGCAGGCGGCGCGTATCAATAGCGCCGGCCGCTCACGTCCGGCAAGGCTGAGGCTGACGTAGGCAAAGTCCTCGCACAGCGGGCGCAGGGCCTCGAAATGCTGTTGAACATTGCCCTCGACCAGGGCGAAGAATTGCCACGGTAGCTCAACGGCTTCAATTCGCACGCCGCTGTGTTTCAGTTCGGGCTGTTTGGACAGCGGGTCGAACGCCGGCTGGGTCAGGGCATTCACACCACCTTTGAGGAAGCGGTCGCCCCAGTGCATCGGGAGAAAGGCTTGCCCCGGGCGTACCGAGTCGTCACTGGCGAGTGCGACGATCACGCTGCCGCGACGACTCTTGAGGCTGACCAGGTCGCCCGTCTTTAAATGCTGGCGCTGCAGTTCATCCGGGTGCAGGCTCAGCAGCGCTTCGCTGACATGGCCAAACAGCTGTGCCGCGGTGCCGGTGCGGCTCATGCCGTGCCATTGATCCCGCAGGCGTCCGGTGATCAGGGTCAGGGGAAAGTGCGCGTCCCGTTGCTCCTTGGCAGCGCAAAACGGCTCGGCGATAAACTGCGCGCGCCCGCTGGCCGTGGGAAATATCCCGTCTACGTACAGGCGCGGCGTGCCGCTTGTGGCGCCCAGGGGGAAGGGCCATTGCTGCGGACCGAGGCGGTCGATCAGGTCGTGGCTGATACCGGACAGGTCCAGGTCGCGTCCATGGGTCAGTTGCTTGAACTCGTCGAACAGTTGCGCAGGGTGATCGAAGGCAAACAGGCTGGCTTGACCCGGGCGCAGGTATTTCTCCAGGCGTTGAGCGAAATCGACGGTGATAGCCCAGTCCGGGCGTGCTTCGCCGGGTGGCGCAATGGCGCGGCGAACGTGGGAAATCCGCCGTTCGGAGTTGGTCACCGTGCCTTCCTTCTCCCCCCAACTGGCGGCCGGCAGCAGCAGGTCGGCGAAGGGCGCGGTTTCGGTGGTGCTAAAAGCCTCCTGTAACACCACGAACGGGCACGCCTGCAAGGCTGCGCGTACGTTCTGTTGGTCCGGCAGGGACTGCGCCGGGTTGGTGCAGGCGATCCATAGCGCCTTGATGGTGCCGCTGTTGACCTGCTCGAACAGTTCGATGGCGGTCAGCCCGGTCGTTTCCGGCAGCGTGGGTACACCCCAATAGGCGGCTACTTCGGCGCGATGCCCGGCATTGCTCGCCTCGCGATGGCCAGGCAGCAGGTTCGCCAGGCTGCCGGTTTCCCGCCCGCCCATGGCATTGGGCTGACCGGTAAGGGAGAAGGGCCCCGCGCCCGGGCGGCCGATGTGTCCAGTGGCCAGGTGCAGGTTGATCAGTGCGCTGTTCTTCGCGCTGCCGGCGGTGGACTGGTTCAAGCCCATGCACCACAACGACAGAAAACTCGCCGAGGTGCCGACCCATTCCGCGCACTGCTGCAACTGCGCGACGCTGATGCCGCAGAGTTGCGCCACCATGGAGGGGGTGTAGTCGCGTACCAGGTTCTTCAGTTCGGCCAGGCCCTCGGTGTGGGCCTGGATGAAGGCGCGGTCGATCCAGTCTTCCCACAGCAGCAGGTGCAAGATGCCGTGAAACAGCGCGACATCGGTGCCCGGCAGAATCGCCAGGTGCAGGTCGGCCAGGTCGCAGGTATCGGTGCGCCGAGGGTCGATGACAATCACCTTCATCTGCGGCCGACGGGCCCTGGCTTGCTCAAGGCGACGAAACAGTACCGGATGGGCGTAGGCCATGTTACTGCCGACGATCATCACGCAGTCGCTCAGTTCCAGGTCCTCGTAGCTGCAGGGCGGCGCATCGGCGCCCAGGCTGCGCTTGTAGCCCACCACCGCCGACGACATGCACAGCCGCGAATTGCTGTCGATGTTGTTGGTGCCCACCAGCGCCCGCGCCAGTTTGTTGAAGGCGTAGTAGTCCTCGGTCAGCAGTTGCCCGGAGATGTAGAACGCCACACTGTCGGGGCCATGCTCGGCGATGGTTCGGGCAAACACGCTGGCGGCATGGTCCAGGGCGCTGTCCCAGTCGGTGCGGGCGCGGGCCAGGCCCTTGCCCAGGCGCAACTGCGGATACAGCGCCCGGGCCGCGAGGTCGCCGGTCAGGTGCAGGGTCGAGCCCTTGCTGCACAGTTTGCCGTAGTTGGCCGGGTGCGTCGGGTCGCCGCTGACGCCGAGGATCTGCTCGCCGTCATGCTCGATCAATACGCCGCAGCCCACCCCGCAATAGCAGCAGGTCGAGGCAGTCGTCTGGCGCTTGATCATGATGCGGCCTGCAGTGCCAGGTCCTGGTGGCCGGCTTCGGCGAGCGCCGGCTCACCAAACATCAGGTGATCGCGAATGGCGGCAATGCCCTGGTGCTCTCGGATCTGCTGGAAATACCAGCCGCCATCGGCGGTATCGCCGTACAGACAGGCGCCGACCAGCACGTCATCCTTGATCACCAGTTTTTTGTAGATCCCGCCGATCGGGTCGCGCAGGGTGATGGTCTCGGTGCCTTCGCCCCCCATGAAGTCGCCAGCGGAGAACAGGTCGATGCCGGTGACTTTCAGCTTGGTCGCGGTCACCGAGCCTTTGTAGGTGGCAAAGCCCAACTGGGCCAGGTGGTTGGCGCAGACCTTGGCCTGCTCGAACAACGGCGCCACCAGGCCATAGGCAATGCCGCGATGGCTGGCGCATTCGCCGATGGCGTAGATGCGCGGGTCATAGGTCTGCAGGGTGTCGTTGACCAGGATGCCGCGGTTGCAGGGCAGGCCGGCCTGTTCTGCGAGCTCACTGGCCGGGCGGATCCCGGTGGCCATCACCACCAGGTCGGCGGGGATAATCTCGCCGTTCTTGAACTGTACCGAGCCCACCCGGCCGGTACCGGTGTCGAGCAGGGCCTGGGTCTGCTCACCCAGGCGAAAATGCAGGCCGCGTTGTTCCAGGGCGGCTTGCAGCAACTGGCCGCTGGTCTTGTCCAGTTGCCGCTCCAGCAACCACTCGCCGATGTGCACCACGGTCACGTGCATGCCGCGTAGCATCAGGCCGTTGGCCGCTTCCAGGCCTAGCAGGCCGCCGCCGATGACCACGGCGTGGCGGTGGGTGCGGGCGGTGTCGATCATGCTCTGGGTATCGGCGATGTCGCGGTAGCCCATCACCCCTGGTAGGGTGTTGCCCGGGATCGGCGGCATGAAGGGCGTCGAGCCGGTGGCGATCAGCAGGCGGTCGTAGTCGGCGCTGCTGCCGTCGGCGGCGATGACCCGGCGCTTGACCCGGTCGATCGCCACCACTTTGCGGTTGAGCAGCAAGGTGATGTTGTGCTCCTGGTACCACGAGAGGTCGTTGAGCACGATCTCTGCGAAGGTCTGCTCACCCGCCAGCACCGGGGACAGCAGGATGCGGTTGTAGTTGGTATGGGGTTCAGCGCCGAAAACCGTGATGTCATACAGTTCGCTGCTCAGCTTGAGCAGTTCTTCGAGCGTGCGGACCCCGGCCATCCCGTTGCCGATCATCACCAGTTTCAATTTTTTCATCGGGTTCTCCGCAAGCTCAGGCCGGTGTCATCGGGTCGATGGGACTGGCTCGGTGTAATTTGCGCAAACAAAAAAAGGCGTCCCGCTAGTGATCTAGCGAGGACGCCTTTGTCCTGGTCCCGTTCTCTCGGGGAGCGCACCCTTCGTCGTTGAAGGCTGGGCTGTATGTGTGGTGAAGGGGCTAATGCAGCGGTTGTGCCAAGTGGCGGTGGTCGCGGTTTATCGGGCCCGCCCGGGTGTTAGGGTGGCGAAGATGGGGTTTTGTGCACCGATTGAAGGCGCGGCGCACAGCAATGGCGCGACGCCGAAGGGGGCAGGTAGCAGGGCTCAGTGCCGAACAAGGGCAGCAAGCAGCACCAGGTTAAGCATTAGCAAGACCAACGCCAGGGTGCGCCAGACCTTCACCGGCTCGCGCTCCAGCAGCGGTCTTGGGCGCACGCTCAAGCTGCGTCGCTCGCCGTGTTCCAGAATCAGCAACCATTGCTCGGCGGTTTCGTAGCGTTCGGCCGGGTCGGCGTTTACTGCGCATTCCAGGCTTTGTCCCAGCCAGTCCGGCAGGTCCGGGCGGTAGCGCTGGGCATTCACCGGCTGGCCGAAGCGCGGACGCTGGAAGGCTTCGATTTCACCGTAGGGAAAATGCCCGGTGGCCAGGTAATACAGGGTTACGCCGACGGCATACAGGTCCTGTTGCGCAGACGGCGCCTCACCGTTAAAGGCTTCCGGGGCGATATAGCTCGGTGTGCCGGGCAGTGCGTTGGCTTGATCCTCGGACAGGCCCGGGCAGTACGCCAGGCCAAAATCCAGCAGGCGCAACTCACCGTCTTCGCTCAGCAGCAGGTTTTCCGGCTTGATGTCGCGGTGCAGGATCTGCCGTCGATGCAGCATGCCCACCGCACGCAACAGGCGCTCGGCCAGTGCCTGCCATTGCGCCAGCGGCAGCGGACCGGACTGGGCGAAGGTCTGGGCAAGGGTCTGCCCCGGGTATTCGCGCATCAGGTAGTACAGGTGCTGACGCTGGGTTGCCGGATGGACCTCGGGAAAACTGCGCCCGGCGACGCGTTTGAGAAACCACTCCTCTGACAGCAGGGCCTGGGCAGCCTGGCTGTCGTCGTTCAACGGCGCCGGCAAGGTTTTCAGCAGCCAGGGTTGCTGCTGGCTGTCGTGGACGCGATAGATCAGCGACTGCTGGCTCTGCCCCAGCAGTTTCTCGACCTGCCAGCCTTCGAAGCGCTGGCCGGGTTTGAGGAGGGGCGGCAAGGGCCATTGTTGCAGGTGGATCAGCGCATCGCCGATGCTCGCCTCGCCAAGGGCGTCGACCCGCACCAGCAGCGCGCTGGCGTTGTCCTGGCTGCCGGCCAGGTGCGCGGCATTGACCAGGGTCTGGGCCGCGCTGTGCAGGTCCGGCTGATCGCGCAGAATCCCGGCAATCGTGGTGTCGCCCAACGTTGCCCAGACCCCGTCGCTGAGCAGCACGAAGCACTCGCCGGCACGCAACTCGCCGTCGAGAAAATCCAGCACCAGGTGTTGATCCAGGCCCAGGGCGCGCTTGAGCACATGCTGCATGCCCGGTTGCTCCCAGACGTGGTCCTCGCTGATGCGTTGCAATTGTTCGGCGTGCCAGCGATACACCCGGCAATCGCCGACGTGGGCCAGGGTGAAACGTTGTCCGCGCAGCACCAGCGCACTCACGGTGGTGAGCAGCGGCAGGCCGCCACCGTTGGCCTGCAACCAGCGGTTCTGCGCCAGCAGCAGGCGGTCCAGGGACTGCGCCACGCCCCAGGTCTGCGGTGTGGCGTAGTAGTCCAGGGCCAGCGCCTGCAAGGTGGTGCGCGCTGCCAGCCCGCCATCGGCGCATTGGCTGACGCCATCGGCGATGGCGAACAGAAATCCCTTGCTCACGGCCAGCTCTGCAGCGGGCGTGACCAGGCGCAGGGCGTCCTGGTTTTCCTCGCGCGGGCCGATGGCGCTGGCTTCGGCAAAGCTCAATTGCAGGCTCATCGACGCCTCAGACCCGCGCAGCGGTCACGGCAGCCGAGCCCCAGGTGGTTCTCCAGCGCCGCTTGACCCCGTGCAGGCCGAACCACGCCAGGACGCCGAGGCTGGCGAACAGCCACAAGGCCAGTTGATAACTGCCGGTGCTCTGTTTGATCGCGCCCATGCCGGCGGCGAGGGCAAACCCGCCGATCCCGCCCGCCATGCCGATCAACCCAGTCATTACGCCGATTTCCCGGCGAAAACGCTGGGGCACCAACTGGAACACCGCGCCATTGCCGGCGCCAAGGCCCAGCATGGTGCAGACGAACAGCGCCAGTGCCGCATAGGAGTTGGGCAGGTTGAAGCCGACGGCGGCAATGCACACGACCGCGACGCCGTACATCAGCAGCAGGGTGCGAATCCCGCCGAAGCGATCGGCCAGGGCGCCGCCCAGTGGGCGCATCAGGCTGCCGCCAAACACGCAGGCGGCGGTGTAGTAGCCGGCCGTCACCGGGCTCAGGCCGTACTGGTCGTTGAAGTAGCCGGGCAGGGCGCTGGCCAGGCCGATGAAGCCGCCAAAGGTCACGCAGTAGAAGAACATGAACCACCAGCTGTCGCGATCACCCAGGGCCTTGAAGTAATCGCTCATGGATTTGGCCTTGGGCCGTTGCGGCGCGTTTTTCGCCAGCCAGGCGAAGACGATCAGGGTCAGGATCAGCGGGATCAGGGCGAAGCCGAACACGTTGCTCCAGCCAAACGCGGCTGCCAGCACCGGCGCGATCAGCGCCGCGAGCACGGTGCCCGAGTTGCCCGCACCGGCGATGCCCATGGCCTTGCCCTGGTGCTGCGGCGGGTACCACTGCGAGGCCAGGGGCAGGGCGACGGCAAACGAGGCCCCGGCCATGCCCAGGAACACCCCCAGCAGCAGGGCTTGCTCGTAGCTGTGGATGCCCAGCTTCCAGGCGCCGAACAGCGCGCAGATGACGATGACCTGGCCAATCAGGCCGGCGGTCTTGGGCGACAGGCGGTCAGCGAGCAGGCCCATGACAAAACGCAGCAAGGCCCCGGCGAGGATCGGCGTGGCTACCATCAACCCGCGCTGTTGGGTGGTCAGGTGCAGGTCGGCGGCAATTTGCACGGCCAGTGGTCCCAGCAGGTACCAGACCATGAAGCTCAGGTCGAAATACAGGAATGCCGAGAACAGGGTCGGGGTATGGCCGGATTTCCAGAAGCTTGAATTCATCGCGCACCTCAGCGGTTAAGAGTCTCGAAGGGAGTCGTGAGCTTGGCGGTGGCGCGCCGCGACGGCCGCACCACCGGCCCCGGGCTGTGGGGCCAAAACGAAAAAACGCCGCAACCCGCTGCGCTTGCGCGAAAGGGGTGTGCGACGTCGTTGTCGTGGGTGGGGCAACCGCCGTTGGTTACCTGTGTGGATTACTTAGCGATATCTGTGCCAACAAGAGCAACCGCGAGGGTCGCCAACGATGCCGCGCAAAACGTGATTCAACGCAGCGTTCACTCCAGCAACTCACTCATGGCAATGATCTGCTCGGCCACCTGGATCAGCTTCTGTTGACGGCTCATGGCCTGGCGGCGCATCAGGGTGTAGGCCTGTTCTTCGTTGCAGGCCTTCATTTTCATCAGCAGGCCCTTGGCCAATTCGATGCGCTTGCGCTCGGCCAGTTGCTGGTCCCGGGCAAACAGTTGGGCGCGCAGGGCCTGGTCGCTTTCAAAGCGCGCCATGGCCACATCGAGGATTGGCTGCAGGCGGGCGGCATGGATGCCTTCGACGATGTAGGCGCTGACGCCAGACTTGATCGCCTGGCGCATCACGCCCGGGTCGTGTTCGTCGGTGAACATCACGATCGGCCGTGGCTGGTCGCGGCTCACCAGCACCACTTGTTCCAGCACATCGCGGCTGGGTGACTCGGTATCGATCAGGATCACGTCCGGGCGCACCGTTTCGACGCGCGCGGGCAGGTCGATGGTCAGGCCCGATTCGTCGATCACCTCAAACCCGGCTTCGGTCAGGGCGGTCTTCAGGCGTCCGACTTTTTTTGCGGTGTCATTGATCAGCAGGATTCGCAACATGCTCATGCTCTCCTGTCAGGGTTGGGCGCGCAGGGCGGGGGTGTCGGTCATGGCGTGCAGGGTGAAACTGCGGGCATAGGCCGCCGGGTCCGCACCGTCCCAGATCTTGCCGTCGATCAATTGGCTGCGGCGCATCTCATGGCTGTCCGCGGTTATGCCCAAGGCCCCGGCCGCGTCGCGGTACAGGCCCAGTTGCTGGACCTGGCGGGCCACGCCCAGGTAATCCGGGTCGTCGCGCAGCAAGCCCCAGCGGCGGAACTGGGTCATGAACCACATGCCGTCGCTCAAGTAGGGCATGTTCACCTCGCCATGGCCGTGAAAACGCAGCGCATGTGGGTCCTGCCAGCGGTTGCCGAGACCGTCGGCGTAGTCGCCGAGCAAGCGTGGCTCGATGTTGTCCACGGGGGTATCGAGGTAGTCGGCGGCGCTGAGCAACTGTGCGGTGCTGCGGCGGTTTTCCGGGCTTTGCTCGATGAACCGGCTGGCTTCCAGGATCGCCATCACCAGCGCTCGGGCGGTATTGGGGTATTGCTCGATGAAGGCGCGGGTGCAGGCGAGGACTTTTTCCGGGTGGTCGGGCCAGATGGCCTGGCTCGTCGCCAGGGTAAAGCCGAGGTTCTGCTGCACCGCGCTGGCGCTCCAGGGTTCGCCCGCGCAAAACCCGTCAATGCGCCCGGCCTGCAAGTGCGCGACCATTTGCGGCGGTGGCACCACCACGCTGGTGACATCGCGCAGCGGATGAATGCCCTGGCTGGCCAGCCAGTAGTACAACCACATGGCGTGGGTGCCGGTGGGGAAGGTCTGGGCGAAGGTGAGTTTTGGGCGACTTTGGTGCACGTGCCGATCCAGTGCCTCAGGACTGGTCACGCCCAGGCTTTGCAGACCGTGGGAAAGGTTGATGCTCTGCCCGTTGTGGTTCAGGCCCATGAGCACGGCCATGTCGGTGGCGGCCACGCCGCCAATGCCCAGGTGCACCGCGTACACCAGGCCATAAAGGCTATGGGCGGCATCCAGTTCGCCGCTGACCAACTTGTCCCGCAGGTTGGCCCAGGACGTTTGGCGCTTGAGGTTCAGGGTCAGGCCGTAGGGCTGGGCAAAGCCCTGGGTGGCGGCGACCACCACCGAGGCGCAATCGCTCAGGGCCATGAAGCCCAGGTTGATTGAGGTCTTTTCCGGCGCATCGCTGCCATTGACCCAGGCCAGTGGGCCGACTGATGGTTCGTTCATCGAGAGTGCACCTTGCAAAAAAAAGCGTCGCCCCGGACCGCTGTGCAAGCAAAGTCGGATGACGACGCCATGGTCTTTCGACTCATCCCGGCGCTGGCATGAGTACGGATAGGGTTCACGGTGCAAGGCATATGCCATTGCCGAGGGATTTGTACATGTGCCTCGCCTGCGACCCCGATGCCCGGCTATAATCGCCGCCTTATTTCGCCGCCGACTCGAGTCAAGCCCACCCATGTATACCCTGGCCCGCCAACTGCTGTTCAAACTCTCCCCGGAAACCTCCCACGATCTGTCCCTGGACTTGATTGGTGCGGGCGGGCGCCTGGGCCTGAACGGGTTGCTGTGCAAGGCGCCGGCCCACGTGCCGGTGACTGTCATGGGCCTGGACTTCCCCAACCCGGTCGGCCTGGCGGCAGGCCTGGACAAGAACGGCGCGGCCATCGACGGTTTTGCCCAGCTCGGTTTTGGTTTCGTCGAAATCGGCACCATCACCCCGCGCCCACAACCGGGCAATCCCAAGCCACGGATTTTTCGCTTGCCGCAAGCCGAGGCGATCATCAACCGCATGGGGTTCAACAACCTCGGCGTCGATCACTTGCTGGCCCGCGTTGCCGCGGCCAAGTACAAGGGCGTGCTGGGGATCAACATCGGCAAGAACTTCGATACGCCGGTCGAGCGCGCAGTCGACGACTACCTGATCTGCCTGGACAAGGTCTACGCCCACGCCAGCTATGTCACGGTCAATGTCAGTTCGCCGAACACCCCGGGCCTGCGCAGCCTGCAGTTCGGTGATTCGCTCAAGCAACTGCTGGCCGACCTGGCCACGCGCCGCGCCGAACTGGTCCTGCGCCATGGCAAGCATGTGCCCCTGGCGATCAAGATCGCCCCGGACATGACGGACGAAGAGACCGTCCAGGTGGCGCAGGCGCTGATTGAAACCGGCATGGACGCGGTCATCGCCACCAACACCACCCTGAGCCGGGTGGGCGTCGAAGGCATGGAGCACGGTGACGAGATGGGCGGCTTGTCGGGCGCCCCGGTGCGTGAGAAGAGCACCCATACGGTCAAGGTGCTGGCGGCGGAACTGGCGGGGCGCTTGCCGATCATCGCGGCGGGCGGGATTACCGAAGGACGGCACGCTGCTGAGAAAATCGCCGCGGGTGCCAGCCTGGTGCAGATCTATTCGGGCTTCATCTACAAGGGCCCGGCGCTGATCCGTGAATCGGTCGACGCCATCGCCGCCCTGCGCTAATACAGACAGCCATAAAAAAGGGCCCCTCAAGGGGGCCCCTGGGCCGAAGCCCGCCGTCCGGAGAGGACGTGCATGGTTAAGTCGTTACGTAATCAAGTTGTCGTGTCGGAATGTGTGCCCCGTTTAGCCGACGGCGTGAAGTTCGTTGAGTCTGTGGATTCCCGCAGTGCCGGTCATACCGTCCCAGTTGTCGCCGCGTCCTTCTCGCCAGCCGTTAATCCAGGCTTGGCGTACCGACGGTAGAGTAAATGGGCAAAGCTCACGGGATTTGCCACCAACGCCATATTGATATCCGCGCAAAAATGCTCTTTCCAACGGATCACGCTTAAGTCTTCTCATAGGGTGTTGCCCTCACTTGTTGACTGTATGTGTCGCGTCGACCTCTATCGAGGTCAGGCAGAAAACGCTCTGCCAATGGCGGCTCGCTGCCGGCGTGGCGAGCCAAGGTGTTGACGTCGTTGCGGCGTCAACCTGAGTTGAGTTCTAACCAATGCGTCACATCGAGGGAATGATCGTTTTGTCATAAGGACGTAACGATAAAGATGTTAAGGCCATAAGAAACAACACGGGTTTTGCCGGGTGGTTGGCCAAACCCCGCTATGATCAGGCTCTCAAAGAATGATGAGGCGAATGCTTCCCGTGTCATGTCCAACCGATGCACTCGGTTACTATTCGACGAAGGGTCGAGTTATGACATTTTATTGCATCGAATCTTTTATCTGCCCGGGCATCTAAGCTCATTCCAGCCGGTTGGCTGGAACAGCCGCCAGGGTGGGACGGCACACCTTCGTGCCACGCGAGCGCTCTTTTAGAAAAGCGCTTGATTGAAAACCGAGCGGTCAATGCGTTGCCCGTTCACTTATCGCTAAAGGCCCTGGAACTCCCATGTCGGATCGTTACGAACTCTTCCTCACTTGCCCAAAAGGCCTTGAAGGCCTGCTCATCGAGGAAGCCGTCGGGCTTGGCCTTGAGGAAGCGCGCGAGCACACCTCGGCTGTGCGCGGCATGGCTACCATGGAAACCGCTTATCGCCTGTGCCTGTGGTCGCGCCTGGCAAACCGCGTGCTGTTTGTCCTCAAGCGCTTCCCGATGAAGGACGCCGAAGACCTCTACCACGGCGTGCTGGATGTCGAGTGGCAAGACCACATGCTGGCGGACGGCACCCTGGCGGTGGAGTTCAGCGGCCACGGTTCGGGCATCGACAACACCCACTTCGGCGCCCTGAAGGTCAAGGATGCCATTGTCGACAAACTGCGCACGCCGTCGGGCGAACGTCCATCGATCGACAAGCTCAACCCGGACCTGCGCATTCACCTGCGCCTGGACCGTGGCGAAGCGATCCTCTCCCTGGACCTGTCCGGGCACAGCCTGCACCAGCGCGGCTATCGCCTGCAGCAAGGTGCCGCTCCGCTGAAGGAAAACCTTGCGGCGGCGATCCTGATTCGTGCCGGCTGGCCACGCATCGCGGCCCAGGGCGGCGCCCTGGCTGACCCGATGTGTGGTGTCGGGACCTTCCTGGTGGAAGCGGCGATGATTGCCGCCGACATGGCCCCCAACCTGCGTCGTGAGCAATGGGGCTTCACCGCCTGGCTCGGCCACGTGCCGGCGCTGTGGAAAAAACTCCATGAAGAAGCCAGCGCCCGTGCCGCCGCCGGGTTGGCCAAGCCACCGCTGTGGATCCGCGGTTACGAGGCTGATCCGCGCCTGATCCAGCCGGGTCGCAACAACGTCGAGCGTGCTGGCCTGAGCGAGTGGATCAAGATCTACCAGGGCGAAGTGGCCACCTTCGAGCCGCGCCCGGACCAGAACCAGAAAGGCCTGGTGATCTGCAACCCGCCGTACGGCGAGCGCCTGGGCGACGAGGCGAGCCTGCTCTACCTCTACCAGAACCTTGGCGAGCGCCTGCGTCAGGCCTGCCTGAACTGGGAAGCGGCGGTGTTCACCGGCGCGCCGGACCTGGGCAAACGCATGGGCATACGCAGCCACAAGCAGTATGCGTTCTGGAACGGCGCCTTGCCGTGCAAGCTGCTGCTGATCAAAGTGCTGCCCGACCAGTTCGTCACCGGCGAGCGCCGGACCCCGGAGCAACGCCAGGCCGAGCGTGAACAGGCGATCTACGACCAGGCGCCGGTCGAACCGCAAGAGCGTCAGTACAACAAGAATGGCAACCCGATCAAGCCCACCCCGGCCCCCGTGCCCGTGGTCGAGCAGGCGCGTCTGAGCGAGGGCGGGCAGATGTTTGCCAACCGTCTGCAGAAGAACCTCAAGGCCCTGGGCAAGTGGGTCAAGCGCGAAGGGATCGACTGCTACCGCGTATACGATGCCGACATGCCTGAGTACTCGATGGCCATCGACCTGTATCACGACTGGGTCCATGTGCAGGAGTACGCCGCACCGAAGTCGATCGACCCGGAAAAAGCCTCGGCGCGGATGTTCGACGCCCTGGCCGCCATTCCCCAGGCTTTGAACATCGACAAAAGCCGCGTGGTGGTCAAGCGCCGCGAGCGCCAGAGTGGTACCAAGCAGTACGAGCGCCAGAGTGCCCAGGGCAAGTTTGTCGAGGTCAACGAAGGCGGGGTCAAGCTGCTGGTCAACCTGACCGACTACCTCGACACCGGGCTGTTCCTGGACCACCGTCCGATGCGCATGCGCATCCAGAAAGAGGCGGCCGGCAAACGTTTCCTCAACCTGTACTGCTACACCGCGACCGCCAGCGTGCACGCGGCCAAGGGGGGCGCCCGCAGCACCACCAGCGTCGACCTGTCCAAGACTTACCTGGACTGGGCGCGCCGCAACCTGTCGCTCAACGGTTTCTCCGACAAGAACCGCCTGGAGCAGGGCGATGTCATGGCCTGGCTGGAAGCCAACCGTGACGAGTTCGACATGATCTTCATCGATCCGCCGACCTTCTCCAACTCCAAGCGCATGGAAGGCATCTTCGACGTCCAGCGTGACCACGTGCAGTTGCTCGACCTGGCCATGGCACGCCTGGCGCCGGGCGGGGTGTTGTACTTCTCCAACAACTTCCGCAAGTTCCAGCTCGAAGACAACCTCACAACGCGCTACGCCGTCGAGGAAATCACCGCGCAAACCATCGACCCGGACTTTGCCCGTAACGGCAAGATCCACCGCGCCTGGAAAATCATGGCGCGCTAAGGTTCGACGGGATCCATAGAGCCTTGATGCTTCTCGGCTCTATGGGTTATTGGGCTGGCAAAGCTAATGGCGAATAGCTATAACTTCAGACAAGGCCCAGGTGACGCCGAAGCTCACTGGCGTTTGAGTGTTGCTTATGCCGTTGCATGCCGCACGACCGAAAATCCTGGGCTTCATCAATGAAGATGTCTCGGCCTGGCGGGTAGCACTGCTGGCGTTGTTGGCCGGTGGCGTGCTCACGGGCCTGCTCGCCTGGACTGCCCTCAATGCCCACCAGCAACAGGTGGCGCAACGTTTTCAGTTGCTGGCCAATGAGCGCAAGAGCCGCATCGCCGAGCGTTTCGCCGATCAGGAACAGCGCCTCGACAGCCTGCGCCGTTTCTTCCTCAACTCCGCCGGGGGTTTCCCGTGAGGAGTTCGATGGCTACACCCATCCCTTGTTGCAGCGCACCCAGGCCTATGGCTGGGCACCGTTGATCGCCGGCGACCAGCGCGTGGCCTTTGAGCGCGAGGTACGGCAACAGGGTCTCAGCGATTTCTCCATTCTCGACCTCGATTCCGCGGGCGGCGCACGCGTGGCCGGGGTGCGCGCGCACTACGCACCGCTGCTCTACAAGCAGACTTCAGGCATCCAGGGCGCGCCCCTGGGGGCGGACGTGTTGGCCCAGCCCGCACGCCGGGAGACCCTGGACAAGGCCCGCGAACAGGGGGTGATGGTGGTGTCGCAACCGCTGCTGTTGCAAGGCGTCGCCGCCGAGTTCGCCAGCGGCGTGTTGCTGGCAGCACCCGCTGGGTACGGGGCGAGGCCACGCCGGAAGAGCTGCCCGGCGGTGGTGTGCTGTGGCATGGCTACATCTCGGACGTTTCCGACATGAAGCGGGTCGAGGAGGAGTTGCGGGCCCTGTCGGTGACTGATGCGCTGACCGGGATCCACAACCGGCGCTATTTCCAGGAGCGACTGACCCTGGAGATGGCCCGGGTGTCGCGGGGCAATGGCGAGTTGGCGGTGATCATGCTGGATATTGACCACTTCAAACAGATCAACGACCGCCACGGCCATGCCGCGGGCGACCGGGTGTTGCAGGCCGTGTGCCAGCGGATTGCCCATCGTCTGCGATGCACCGATGTGTTCTGTCGCCTGGGGGGAGAGGAGTTCATGGTGTTGTGCCCGGATACCGATGGCCAGCATGCCTACCGCTTGGCGATCGAGCTCTGGCAGAGCCTGCGCACCGTGCCCATCGACGGCCTCGGCACGGTGACCGGCAGTTTTGGCATTGCCAGTTGGCGCCCGGGGGAGGGCGCCGATGCGTTGCTGCTGCGCGCAGACTCGGGGGTGTATGCGGCCAAGCAGGCGGGTCGGGATCGGGTGTTCGAGGAACTGCCGTAGTTTCCGACGGCTGCGCACCCTGCGGCGCGCAGCCTTGACTCGAGGGCTAGAGGGCGGAGGCGGTGGCCGCCAGTTTTGGCTGGCGATACAGGTCCAGCAACACCTGATCGAGTACCGACGAAGCCCCAAAGGGTGCCTTGTCGTTGAGGATCGCGACCACGGCCCAGGTGTTGCCATTGTTGTCGCGGCTGAAGCCGGCAATCGCCCGGACAGTGTTCAGGGTGCCGGTCTTGACGTGGGCTTCGCCGCGCATTGCTGTGGTTTTCAGGCGTTTGCGCATGGTGCCGTCCATGCCGGCAATCGGCATCGAGCTGACGAATTCGGCCGAGTACGGGCTTCTCCAGGCAGCCTGCAGCATGCGCGCCATCTCACGGGCGCTGACGCGCTCGGCACGGGACAGGCCGGACCCGTTCTCCATCACCAGGTGCGGCGCAGTGATGCCTTTTTTCGCCAGCCACTGGCGCACGACGCGCTGGGCGGCCATGGCGTCGTCGCTGTCGGCGTTGGTGCGGAATTTTGCGCCCAGGCTGAGGAACAGCTGCTGGGCCATGGTGTTGTTACTGTATTTGTTGACGTCGCGGATGATCTCCGCCAGGTCCGGGGAGAATGCCCGGGCCAGGACCTTGGCGTTTTTCGGCACCGCGCCTTGACGATCCTTGCCCTGGATGCTGCCGCCCAGTTCCTGCCAGATCGCCCGTACGGCGCCGGCGGTGTAGGTGGCATGGTCGAGCAGCGAGAGGTAGGTCTGCGAGCTGCAGCCGTCGCCCAGTTGGCCGGCCACGGTCACGGTGACGCTGCCATCGGCCTGGGTCACCGGGTTGTAGCGCACGCCGCCGGCGCACTGCTTGGAATTGACGGCCTTGACCTGGTTCTCGATGCGGATGCTGGCAATCGGCGGTTCGACCGAGATCAGGACCCGGCCCGAATCATTGCGGGCGACAAAGCGCAGGGCCTTGAGGTTGACCATGGCCGCGTCAGGCTTGACCAGGAACGGCTTGTTATCGTCATTGCCGTCATCATTGAACTGCGGCAATTGCGGTTGATTGAAGAAGCTGCGGTCCAGTACCAGGTCGCCGGTGACTTGCTGCACGCCATTGGCTCGCAGGTCGCGCATCAGCAGCCAGAGTTTCTCCATGTTCAGTTTCGGATCGCCGCCGCCCTTGAGGTACAGGTTGCCGCGCAGGATGCCGCCGCTGAGGGTGCCGTCGGTGTAGAACTCGGTTTTCCACTGGTGGTTGGGGCCGAGCATTTCCAGGGCCGCGTAGGTGGTCACCAGTTTCATGGTGGACGCCGGGTTGACCGAGACGTCGGCGTTGAACACGGTCGGGGTGCCGGGGCCGTTCAGGGGAATCATCACCAGCGACAGCGCACTGTCGGGTAGCTTGCTGGCCTTGAGGGCTTTTTCGACGTTGGGGGTCAGGGCGGTATTGACGGGCGCAGCAGAAACAGTAAAGGCCAGGGGAACAAGCAGGCTGGCCAGCAACAATGGACGCAAAGATCTGATCATATGAAATAAAACCCTACAGCCGAGGGGAAAAAAGATGAGGGCATGAAGATAAATTCCCTCAGTGGTCACGAAATTGTCGGCATTATGCCCAAGGTATAGCGCGTTGTGCCGCAAGCAGGTGAGCTAATCGGCTATTTTTTTACCGGCGGTAAAGGCGGGCGTCCAGAGAGTCGGGCAATGGGCGACTTAAAATGCTAAAGTGCCGCCCGATATTACTTATGAGGATTGTTCCAATGGCGACTAACCGTTCCCAGCGTCTGCGCAAAAAACTGTGCGTCGATGAATTTCAAGAGCTGGGTTTCGAACTGAACCTGGATTTCAAAGAAGATTTGGCTGATGAAGCCATTGACGCTTTCCTCGATGCATTCCTCAAAGAAGCCATGGAAGCCAACGGTCTGGGTTATGTTGGCGGCGACGACTACGGTCTGGTTTGCCTGCAGAAGCGTGGCTCGGTTTCCGAAGAGCAGCGTGCAGCTGTTGAAGCCTGGCTCAAAGGCCGTAGCGAACTGACCGAAGTCACCGTCAGCCCGTTGCTGGACGTCTGGTACCCGGAAAAGCCGATCAATCCGGTAGCTTGATGTTGAAAAAACGGCGACCCTCGGGTCGCCGTTTTTTTATCTCTCAGGCGTTGCGCCAGTTCAGAATCATCAGCGTCACCACTCCCGCCACAATCCCCCAGAACGCCGAACCAATGGAAAACAGTGTCAGCCCCGACGCCGTGACCATAAAGGTGATCAGCGCCGCTTCACGCTCGCGGGTTTCACTCATGGCAATGCTCAGGCCATTGATGATGGAGCCGAACAGCGCCAGTGCGGCAATCGACAGCACCAGTTCCTTGGGCAAGGCCGCGAACAGCGCCGCCAACGTCGCTCCGAAGACCCCGGCAATGCCGTAGAAAATCCCGCACCAGACCGCCGCGGTGTAGCGCTTATTGCGATCTTCGTGGGCGTGCGGCCCGGTGCAGATTGCCGCGCTGATGGCCGCCAGGTTGATCCCGTGGGAGCCGAAGGGCGCCAGCAGCAGCGAGGCAAGACCGGTGGCGGTGATCAGCGGCGAGGCGGGCACGTTATAGCCGTCGGCGCGCAGCACTGCGATGCCGGGCATGTTCTGCGAGGTCATGGCCACCACAAACAGCGGGATACCGATGCTGATGGTCGCGGCGAGGGAAAAGTGCGGGGTGGTCCATACCGGCGTCGCCACTTCGAGGTGGAAGCCGCTGAAGTCCAGCAGGCCCATGAGCCCCGACAAGGCCGTGCCGATCAACAGCGCCGCCAGCACCGCGTAGCGCGGCGACAGGCGCTTGACCACCAGGTAGGTGAAAAACATCCCCAGGACCAGGCCGGTACGGTGCTGGGCGGCGACGAAGATCTCACTGCCGATCTTGAACAGGATCCCGGCCAGCAGGGCTGCGGCCAGTGACGCCGGGATGCGTTTCACCAGGCGTTCGAAGCTGCCGGTCATGCCACAAATCGTTACCAGCACGGCGCAGGTGATGTAGGCGCCAATCGCCTCGCCGTAGCTGACCCCCGACAGGCTGGTGATCAGCAATGCCGCGCCCGGCGTCGACCAGGCAATGGTGATGGGGGTGCGATAACGCAGGGACAGGCCGATGGAGCACACCGCCATGCCGATCGAGATGGCCCAGATCCACGAGGAAATCTGCCCGCTGGTCAGGCCGGCGGCCTGTCCGGCCTGGAACATCAGTACCAGGGAGCTGGTATAGCCGGTCATCATTGCGATGAACCCGGCGACAATGGCCGAGGGGGAGGTGTCGGCCAGCGGGCGGAGCTGGGTGCGGGTGGCGTCGTTCATGACAGCGCTGTTCCTTGTGTCTTGTAGGCCGCGAGTGAAGCGCGAAGGCGTTTTGCGGGTTCAAGCCTAAACTCAAACGTAACTGATCGTTGCAATACAGCCGGGGTCGTATATGGCCGTACAGTCGTGTTGCCACCTGCAGTTGTGTACAATATGCCGTGTTTTTTACGCGATACTTGCCCGCGACCCACTGTGACGTATTACAGTCACAGTCTCTTCGCCGCAGTTCTCCCGACTCGAGTGCCCATGAACGAACAGTTGCAGCCCCTCAAGAAACAACCGCGAGCAGGCAAAGCCGGCCGCAGCGGAACCCAGGACGATATTGTCTATGCGCATATCTTCGAGGCCATCCTCGAGCAGCGCCTGGCGCCCGGTACCAAATTGAGCGAAGAGGCGCTGGGAGAGATTTTCGGAGTCAGCCGCACCATCATTCGCCGCGCCCTGTCGCGCCTGGCCCACGAAGGCGTGGTGCTGTTGCGCCCGAACCGTGGTGCCGTGGTTGCCAGCCCGAGTGTCGACGAAGCACGCCAGGTGTTCATGGCCCGGCGCCTGGTGGAACGGGCGATTACCGAACTGGCGGTCGAACACGCCAGCGCCGAAGAGCTGAGCGAGTTGCGCCAGATGGTCAACGACGAGCGCGACAGCTTCTCCCGCGGTGACCGAGGTGCCGGCATCCGTCTTTCCGGGGAGTTTCACCTGAAGCTGGCCGAGGCGGCGAAAAACGCGCCGTTGATCAGCTTCCAGCGCAGCCTGGTGTCGCAGACCTCGTTGATCATTGCCCAGTACGAAAGCGGTAACCGCTCGCACTGTTCCTACGACGAACACACCCAGTTGATCGATGCCATCGAGGCCCGCGACGCGACCCTGGCGGTGAACCTGATGATGCATCACATGGATCACATCGACAGCAAGCTCAACCTCGACGAAGAAAGCGCCTCGGATGACCTGCATGCAGTGTTCTCCCATCTGCTGCAGACCAAGAAGCCAGGCCGCTCACCCGCCAAGCTTTGACAGCAATCCCTTGTAGGAGCGAGCCTGCTCGCGAAGGACGTAAGGACGCCGCGTTGAATCAGGTTTGGCGCGTTTTCGTTGGCGACCATCGCGAATAGGCCGCAAGCGGGCGCCCGCCCCTACAGGGGGTTTGTGTGTGATACATATCCTGTGGAACGAGCGTGCTCGCGATGGCAGTCTGGCAGGCAACAAAAAATCCCCCGCAATCCACTATTGCGGGGGTTTTTTTTTGGCCGGAAAACCTTAGCGCTGGTGCACCAGGTTCCCCGCCGCATAGGTCTGCAGCACCGTCCGGTCATCCCCCAGGGTCATCAATACAAACAGGGTTTCGGCGATGTTGTTCGCCTGTTGCAGGCGGTAGCTGAGCAGCGGTGTGGCGTGATAGTCGAGCACCAGGAAGTCGGCGTCGGTGCCCGGTTGCAGGGTCCCGATGCGGTCTTCCAGGCGCAGCGCGCGGGCGCCGCCGAGGGTCGCCAGGTACAGCGACTTGAACGGACTCAGGCGTGCGCCTTGCAGTTGCATGACTTTGTAGGCTTCGTTGAGGGTGTGCAGCAGCGAGAAGCTGGTGCCGGCGCCCACGTCGGTGCCGAGGCCGACGTTGAGGTTGTGCTTCTCGGCCATCGGCAGGTTGAACAGGCCGCTGCCGAGGAAGAAGTTGGACGTCGGGCAGAACGCTACTGCCGAACCGGTCTCGGCCAGCCGTGCACATTCGTCGTCACACAGGTGTACGCCATGGGCGAACACCGAACGCTCACCCAGCAACTGGTAATGGTCGTAGACATCCAGGTAGCCCTTGCGCTCCGGGAACAGTGCCTTGACCCATTCGATCTCCTGCAGGTTTTCACTGATGTGGGTCTGCATGTACAGGTCGGGGTACTCGCTGAGCAATTGGCCGGCGAGGGTCAGTTGCTCCGGGGTGCTGGTCGGCGCAAAGCGCGGAGTCACCGCATAGTGCAGGCGGCCCTTGCCGTGCCAGCGCTCGATCAGCGCCTTGCTTTGCTCGTAGCTGGATTCGGCGGTGTCGGTCAGGTAGTCCGGTGCGTTGCGGTCCATCATCACCTTACCGGCGATCATCCGCAGGTCGAGCTTTTGCGCCTGCTCGAAGAACGAGTCCACCGATTGCGGGTGCACGCTGCCGAATACCAGGGCGGTGGTGGTGCCGTTGCGCAGCAGTTCCTTGATGAAGATCCCGGCCACTTCCTCGGCGTGGGCCTTGTCGGCGAACTGGCTTTCGCAGGGGAAGGTGTAGGTGTTGAGCCAGTCCAGCAGTTGTTCGCCGTAGGCACCGACCATGCCGGTTTGTGGCAGGTGGATGTGGGTGTCGATGAAGCCTGGGGTAATCAAGGCGTCTTTGTGGTGGACGATTTCAATGTCCGCCGGCAGGCTGGCCAGCAGCTCGCTGGCATGGCCGAGGGCACTGATCCGACCGCTTTCGGTGACCAGCAAGCCGTCTTCGAAGTACTGGTAGGAGGCTTCGATCCCGACCACGGCAGGGTCGGCGATGCTGTGCAGGATGGCGGCGCGGTAGGCTTTGCGAGTCGAAGGCATGGGTGGTTCTCAGTTCGTGGCTTGACTGCGGCGTGAGGCGGGCAGCAGTTTGGCAATGGGTTCGGCGCGAGCGGTGCCCTGGCCGAAATTCGCGTTATAGGTGGCGATGATTTCGCCGGCGATGGAGATGGCAATTTCCACAGGCAACTTGCCTTTGACTTCGCCGATCCCCATCGGGCACCGCATGCGTTGCACGGTGCTGTTGTCGAATCCACGCTCGCGCAGGCGGTGTTCGAACTTCACGCGCTTGGTCTTCGAGCCGATCAGGCCGAAGTAGGCGAAGTCGTTGCGCTTGAGGATGGCCGCTGTGAGCTCCAGGTCGAGCTGGTGGTTGTGGGTCATGACGATGCAGTAGCTGCCCACCGGCAGGTCGTCGATTTCGTCCACCGGTTCTTCGCTGACGATCTTGCGCACGCCATGGGGCATGTGTTCCGGGAACTCGGCATCCCGCGAGTCGATCCAGCGCACCCGGCAGGGCAGGCTGGCGAGCAGGGGTACCAGGGCGCGGCCGACATGGCCGGCGCCAAACACGGCAATCTGCGCCTGCACCTGGCCCATGGGTTCGAACAGCAGCACGGTGGCGCCGCCACAGCACTGGCCGAGGCTGGCGCCGAGGCTGAAGCGTTCCAGGTGGGTGTCCTGCTTGCCGCTGGCCAGCATCTGCCGGGCGATCTGCATCGCCTTGTATTCCAGATGCCCGCCACCGATGGTGTCGTAGGTGTGCGTGGCGCTGATGACCATTTTCGAACCCGCGTTGCGCGGCGTCGAGCCGAGCTCTTCGATGATGGTCACCAGGACGCAGGCTTCGCCCTGGGATTGCAGGTCGGCGAGGGCGTCGATCCAGTTGTACATGTTCACCTCGACATCTGTGTTGTCTGTTCGGGCCTCATCGCGGGCAAGCCCGCGGTGGGCGCGACTCGGTCCTAGAGCGAAGCCAGCTCAGCCTGTGCTTCCACGGCGTTGCCCGCTTTCAACTGGCGCATCTGTTCACAGCCCCACAACACCCGCTCCGGGGTCGCCGGTGCGTCGATGTTCGGTTGGTGCCGGTAGTCGCCCAGGCTCGCCACCGCGTCCTTGATCGCACACCAGGCGGCGATGCCGAGCATGAACGGCGGTTCACCCACGGCCTTGGAGTGGAACACCGTGTCTTCGGGGTTCTTGCGGTTTTCCACCAGCTTGACCCGCAGGTCCAGCGGCATATCGGCCACCGCCGGGATCTTGTAGCTGGCCGGGCCGTTGGTCATCAGCTTGCCCTTGTTGTTCCAGACCAGCTCTTCCATGGTCAGCCAGCCCATGCCCTGGATGAAGCCACCTTCGACCTGGCCGATGTCGATGGCCGGGTTCAGCGAGGCGCCGACATCATGCAGGATGTCGGTGCGCAGCATTTTGTATTCGCCGGTCAGGGTGTCGATGATCACTTCGCAGCAGGCGGCGCCGAAGGCGAAGTAATAGAACGGCCGACCACGGGCCTGGCTGCGGTCGTAGAAGATTTTCGGGGTCTTGTAGAAGCCGGTGCTGGACAGCGAGACCTGGGCGAAATACGCCTGCTGGATCAGCGCTTCGAAGGTCAGGATGTGATCGCGGACCCGCACATGGCCGTTGTGGAATTCCACGTCGGCTTCGCTGACTTCATATTTGCGCGCGGCGAACTCCACCAGGCGCTGCTTGATGATTTCTGCGGCATTCTGCGCCGCCTTGCCGTTGAGGTCGGCACCGCTGGAAGCGGCGGTCGGCGAGGTGTTCGGCACCTTGTCGGTGTTGGTCGCGGTGATCTGCACACGGTCCATTTCAACCTGGAACACTTCGGCCACCACCTGCGCAACCTTGGTGTTCAAACCCTGGCCCATTTCAGTGCCGCCATGGTTGAGGTGGATGCTGCCGTCGGTGTAGACGTGGATCAGCGCACCCGCCTGGTTGAGGAAACTGGCGGTGAAGGAGATACCGAATTTCACTGGGGTCAGCGCTAGGCCTTTTTTCAGGATCGGGCTGTTGGCGTTGTAGCGGCGGATCGCTTCGCGACGCTCGGCGTACTGGCTGCTCTCTTCCAATTCCGCGGTCATTTCCTCGAGCATGTTGTGCTCGACGGTCTGGTAGTAGTGGGTGACGTTGCGCTCGGTCTTGCCGTAGTAGTTGGCTTTGCGCACGGCCAACGGGTCGAGGCCCAGGTGACGGGCAATGGCGTCCATTACCTCTTCGATGGCGACCATGCCCTGGGGGCCGCCGAAACCCCGGTAGGCGGTGTTGGAGGCGGTGTTGGTCTTGCAGCGGTGACCGTTGATGGTCGCATCGCCCAGGTAGTACGAGTTGTCGGAGTGGAACATCGCCCGGTCGACGATGGAGGCCGACAGGTCCGGCGAGCAACCGCAGTTGCCCGCCAGGTCCAGGGCGATCCCGTGCAGGCGTCCGCTGCTGTCGAAGCCGACGTCGTACTCGACGTAGAACGGGTGGCGCTTGCCGGTCATCAGCATGTCTTCGACCCGTGGCAGGCGCATCTTGGTCGGTTGGCCCGTCAGGTGGGCGATCACCGCGCACAGGCACGCCGGGCTGGCGGCCTGGGTTTCCTTGCCGCCGAAGCCGCCGCCCATGCGGCGCATGTCGACCACGATCTTGTTCATCGACACGTCGAGGACTTCGGCCACCAGTTTCTGCACTTCGGTGGGGTTCTGGGTCGAGCAGTAGACGATCATGCCGCCGTCTTCGGTCGGCATCACCGAGGAAATCTGGGTTTCCAGGTAGAAGTGTTCCTGGCCGCCGATGTGCAGCGTGCCCTGGATGCGATGCTCGGCGGTGGCCAGCGCAGTGGCCGAGTCGCCACGCTGGTGGGTATGGCTGTCGAGCACGAAGTGGCGTTTGCGCAGGGCTTCGACCACGTCCAGCACGGGTTCCAGGTCCTCGTATTCGATGATCGCGGCCATGGCGGCCTTGCGTGCGGTTTCCAGGTCTTTCGCCGCCACGGCGAGCACCGGTTGACCGACAAATTGCACGTCATCGATCGCCAGCAACGGGTCACCCGGCAGCAGCGGACCGATGTCTTTCAGGCCCGGCACGTCTTCGTGGGTAATGGCGATGCGCACGCCTTTGAAGGCGTAGCAGGGCTGGGTGTCGATGCTGATGATTTTCGCGTGGGCGCGGTCCGACAGCCGTGCATAGACGTGCAGCTGATTGGGAAACTCCAGCCGGTCATCGATGTACTGGGCTTCACCGGATACATGCTTGGCGGCGCTGTCGTGCTTGACGCTGCGGCCGACCCCGGTGGTCAGGTCCTTGGCGAACAGTTCAGCCAGTTCGGCCTGGGTCTTCTCTACGGCGTGATGATTAGACATAAGCGGTCACCCGGGTCTCGATGTGCGGTGTTTGCAGCTCGATGAAATATTTGCGCAGCAGGTTCTGTGCGCTGAGCAGGCGGTATTCCTTGCTGGCGCGGAAGTCCGAGAGCGGGGTGAAATCTTCGGCCAGGGCAGCGCACGCGGCTTCGACGGTGGCATGGTTCCAGGTCGCGCCGAGCAATGCCGCTTCGCAGCTTTTGGCCCGTTTCGGGGTGGCGGCCATGCCGCCGAAGGCGACACGGGCGTCGGCGATCACGCCATTGTCGAGGCGCAGGTTGAAGGCGGCGCAGACTGCGGAAATATCATCGTCCAGGCGTTTGGACACCTTGTAGGCGCGGAACTGCTGCGCGGCACTGGCGCGCGGCACAATGATCTTCTCAATGAACTCGCTTTCCTGGCGCGCGGTGACCCGGTAATCGATGAAGTAATCTTCCAGGGCCAGCGTGCGGCGGGTGGTGCCTTTGCACAGCACGATCTGCGCACCCAGGGCGATCAGCAGCGGTGGCGAGTCGCCGATGGGCGAAGCATTGCCGATGTTGCCGCCCAGGGTGCCCTGGTTGCGAATCTGCAAGGAGGCGAAGCGTTGCAGCAGTTCGCCGAAGTCCGGGTACTCGGCCTTCAGGGCCTCGTAGCAATCGGAGAGGGCGGTGGCCGCGCCGATTTCCAGGCGATCGGCAAAATGTTCGATGCGCTTCATTTCGGCAACGTTGCCGACGTAGATCATCACCGGCAGGCTGCGGTGGAACTGGGTGACTTCCAGCGCCAGGTCGGTGCCGCCGGCCAACAGCCGGGCTTGCGGGTAGGCGTCGTAGAGGTCGGCCAGGTCAGCCACGGTCAACGGCACCAGGCAACGCTTGTCGCCGCAGTTGAGTTCACCGATGTCGGTGGGGGCGATGGCCTTCAGGCGGGCGATGGTCTCGGCTTCACGGGCGTCGAACTGGTCGGGCTGTTTGCCGCAGCAGGACTGTTCAGCCGCTTCGAGAATCGGCCGATAGCTGGTGCAGCGGCAGAGGTTGCCGGCGAGGGCTTCATGGGCTTTGTGGGCGTCGGGCTGGTCGCTGTTTTTCTGCAGGGCGAACAACGACATGACAAACCCCGGGGTGCAGAAGCCGCACTGCGAGCCGTGGCATTCGACCATGGCTTGCTGCACGCTGTGCAGTTGGCCCTGATGCTTGAGGTCTTCGACGCTGATCAACTGTTTGCCATGCAGCGACGAGACAAACGTCAGGCATGAGTTGAGGCTGCGATAGCGAATATGTTCGCGGCCGTCGTCGTCACGTTGCAGTTCACCGACCACCACGGTGCACGCGCCACAGTCACCGCTGGCGCAACCTTCTTTGGTGCCGGACTTGCCCAGGTGCTCGCGCAGGTAGTTGAGCACGGTCAGATTGGGGTCCAGGGCGTGCTCGCTACGGAGTTCCTGGTTGAGTAAAAACTGGATCACGGAAGGCCTCGCAGACTCATTATTGTTGTTAACCGTTATGACCTGAATTTATCAGGTCTGACTTTTCGGTCAATGGTTTTCTGACTTAAAGGTCAGGAAATTCCTTTTTGTCGATCAGCAACCCTTGCTTTGAGTATTGACCCTCTGGGCCCAGCTCGCTTTTTGCTTGAATCGTGCCAATTTCCACTGGGCGGGCCCTGCATCATCCACTGCCAAGTGCGCTACACTGCGCCGCTTGTACAGATCGAAGAGTTTGAAGGAAAAACATGACGTTCAAGGCGCCGGACAGCCTCGCCGAGCAAATTGCTCAACACCTCGCCGAACGCATCATTCGCGGCGAAATGAAGCCAGGAGAGCGCATCCAGGAACAGAAGGTCACGCTGGCGCTCAATGTCAGCCGCGGTTCGGTCCGTGAAGCCTTGCTGATCCTCGAACGGCGTCACCTGATCGCGATCCTGCCGCGGCGCGGCGCCCATGTCACCGAGCTCACCGCGCACAAGGTGAAGAGCCTGTGCACCCTGATGAGCGAGCTGTACATCTTGCTGGGTAACGCCGTGGCCAACGGCTGGCGTGTCCAGGCCGACATGGCGCCCTTCGTGCAAATCCAGCAGCGCCTGAATGCCAGCTACGAACGCCAGGATATCCGCACCTTCGTCGATGACAGCTTCAATGTGATGCGCGCGGCGTACCCGTTCGCCGATAACCCCTACCTGCAGGAAACCGTCGAGAACCTGCAGCCGGCCATGAGCCGCGCCTATTTCCTGGCCCTGGAACAACGCAAGGCGGAAATGAGCGAGTTCCTCGAACTGTTCGAACGCCTGCTCGCCGCCGTGCTGGCCCGTGACCTGCCACAGATCCGCATCGTGCTCTCGGCCTACGCCCAGCGCAGTTGCGACCTGGTGCTGTCTGCCTTGCCGGCGGCCTGAGCGTGCGGCTCAAGTGCATCAAGTTGGCGGGGTTCAAATCCTTCGTCGATCCGACCACGGTGAACTTCCCCAGTAATATGGCGGCAGTGGTCGGGCCCAATGGCTGTGGCAAGTCGAACATCATCGACGCCGTACGCTGGGTGATGGGCGAGAGCTCGGCGAAGAACCTGCGCGGCGAGTCGATGACCGACGTCATCTTCAATGGCTCCACCAGCCGCAAGCCGGTAAGCCAGGCCAGCATCGAACTGGTGTTCGACAACGCCGACGGTACCCTGGTTGGCGAATACGCGGCCTATGCGGAAATCTCCATTCGCCGCAAAGTCACCCGCGACAGCCAGACCACCTATTACCTCAACGGCACCAAATGCCGGCGCCGTGACATCACTGACATCTTCCTCGGCACTGGCCTGGGGCCGCGCAGTTACTCGATCATCGAACAGGGGATGATCTCCAAGCTGATCGAGTCCAAGCCCGAAGACCTGCGCAACTTCATCGAGGAAGCGGCGGGGATCTCCAAGTACAAGGAGCGTCGGCGCGAGACGGAAAACCGGATCCGCCGCACCCACGAAAACCTTGAGCGCCTGACCGACCTGCGCGAAGAACTGACGCGTCAGCTCGAACGCTTGCACCGCCAGGCCGAGGCCGCCAAGAAGTATCAGGAACACAAGGCCGAGGAGCGTCAGCTCAAGGCCCAGCTGTCGGCCCTGCGCTGGCAGGCGCTGAACGATCAGGTTGGCCAGCGCGAAGGGATCATCGGCAATCAGGAAATCAGTTTCGAAGCCCTGGTGGCCGAGCAGCGCAATGCCGATGCGAGCATCGAACGCCTGCGTGACGGCCACCACGACCTCTCCGAGCGCTTCAATCTGGTGCAGGGGCGCTTTTATTCGGTCGGCGGCGACATCGCCCGGGTCGAGCAGAGCATCCAGCACGGCCAGCAACGCCTGCGCCAGCTCCAAGACGATCTCAAGGAAGCCGAGCGCGCGCGCCTGGAAACCGAATCCCACCTGGGCCATGACCGCGCGCTGTTGCTGACCCTGGGCGAAGAGCTGGACATGCTCACCCCGGAACAGGAAATCACCAGCGCGGCCGCCGAGGAAGCCGCGGCGGCGCTGGAAGAATCCGAAACCACCATGCATGGCTGGCAGGAACAGTGGGACGCCTTCAACCTTAGTTCGGCCGAGCCACGGCGCCAGGCCGAGGTGCAGCAGTCGCGCATTCAGCAGTTGGAAACCAGCGTCGAGCGCTTGGCCGAGCGGCAGCGCCGTCTGGCCGAGGAGCGCGACCTGCTGGCGGCGGACCCGGAAGACGCGGCAATCCTGGAGCTCAGCGAGCAACTCGCCGCCAGCGAAGCGACCCTCGAGGACTTGCAGGCCAGCGAGCAGGCCCAGGTCGAGCGCCTTGAGCAGTTGCGCCAGGAGCTGCAGCAGGCCCTGCACAATCAGCAGCAGGCCCAGGGCGACCTGCAGCGCCTCAATGGTCGCCTGGCGTCGCTGGAAGCCTTGCAGCAAGCCGCGCTCGATCCGGGCACCGGTACCGCGCAATGGTTGCGTGAACAGCAACTGGCTGAGCGTCCGCGCCTGGCCGAGGGGTTGAGCGTGCAGGCGGGTTGGGAGCTGGCGGTGGAAACCGTACTTGGTGCCGACTTGCAAGCGGTGCTGGTGGACGATTTTGCCGGCTTCGACCTGGCCGGCTTTGCCCAGGGTGATTTGCGCCTGCTCAGTCCAGGCACCGACGGTGTGCGGGTGGCCGGCAGCTTGCTGGACAAGGTCGAGGCGCAGATCGACCTGTCGCCGTGGCTGGGGCAGGTCAAGCCAGTGGAAACCCTTGAACAGGGCCTGGCCTTGCGCGGTCAGTTGGCGGCCGGCGAAAGCCTGATCAGCCGTGACGGCTACTGGATCGGTCGGCACTTTCTCCGCGTGCGCCGCGCCAGTGAAGCCGAAAGCGGGGTGTTGGCCCGTGGCCAGGAAATCCAGGCCCTGGGCTTGGAGCGCGAGGAACGCGAAGCAACGGTCGAACACCTTGAGACCACCCTGCAGAACCTGCGGGCCCAGCAGCGGCAGCAGGAAAACGGTCGTGAACACTTGCGCCGCCTGCTGCAGGACGAAGCGCGCCAGCAGGGCGAACTGAAGGCCCAATTGTCTGCGGGCAAGGCCAAGGCCGAGCAGTTGACCTTGCGCCGCACCCGGCTCGACGAAGAGCTGGTGGAGCTGGGCGAGCAGCGTGAACTGGAGCATGAACAGATCGGCGAGTCGCGCCTGCAATTGCAGGATGCCCTCGACAGCATGGCCCTGGACACCGAACAGCGCGAGTTGCTCCTGGCCCAGCGCGACAGCCTGCGCGAACGCCTCGACCGAGTGCGCCAGGAAGCCCGGCAACACAAAGACCATGCGCACCAGTTGGCGGTGCGCCTGGGTTCGCTCAAGGCGCAACACGACTCCACCCGTCAGGCCCTGGAGCGCCTGGAGCAGCAGTCCGAGCGCCTGACCGAAAAGCGTGAACAGCTCAGCCTCAACCTGGAGGAGGGTGAGGCGCCGCTGGAAGAGTTGCGGCTCAAGCTCGAAGAGCTGCTCGACAAACGCATGAGCGTCGATGAAGAGCTGCGCACGGCCCAGGCTGCGCTGGAAGAGGCCGACCGCGAGCTGCGCGAGGCCGAGAAACGGCGCACCCAGGCCGAACAGCAGTCGCAGTTGATCCGCAGCCAGCTCGAACAGCAGCGCATGGAATGGCAGGCCCTGACCGTGCGCCGCAAAACCCTGCAGGATCAACTGCTCGAAGACGGCTACGACTTGCACGGCGTGCTCGCGACCCTGGTGGCCGAGGCGAACGAGAAAGACGCCGAAGAAGAACTGGAGCGTATTGCCGCGCGGATTCAGCGCCTGGGGGCGATCAACCTGGCGGCCATCGACGAGTATCAGCAACAGTCCGAGCGTAAACGTTACCTCGACGCCCAGGACGCCGACCTGGTGGAAGCCCTCGATACCCTGGAAAACGTCATTCGCAAGATCGACAAGGAAACCCGCAACCGCTTCAAGGACACCTTTGATCAGATCAACGGTGGTTTGCAGGCCTTGTTTCCAAAAGTTTTCGGTGGCGGCAGCGCTTATTTGGAACTGACGGGCGAAGATCTACTCGATACAGGGGTGACAATCATGGCGCGGCCACCCGGGAAGAAGAACAGCACCATCCATTTGCTCTCCGGCGGCGAAAAAGCCCTGACTGCATTGGCCCTGGTATTTGCCATCTTCAAACTCAATCCAGCACCGTTTTGTATGCTCGATGAAGTTGACGCCCCGCTGGATGACGCTAACGTTGGACGCTACGCAAGGTTGGTCAAAGAGATGTCGCAGACGGTGCAATTCATCTATATCACCCACAACAAGATCGCCATGGAAATGGCCGACCAGTTGATGGGGGTGACGATGCACGAGCCCGGTTGTTCGCGTCTGGTGGCTGTGGATGTCGAGGAGGCGATGGCGATGGTGGACGCCTGACGGCCTGGGTTTATGCGATATGTTTATGGGAAGTAAGGATTTTTACCGGCATGGATTGCTGGCCAATCGACATATTCGCTGAAGCCATTGTGACAGACGGTGTAAAGTTACCTTTGGTCGTGCTAGTTTAATGTCAATTTATCGTGTACGTGGGCAAAACGCCTGTCAGAACATAGAGTTGGCGCCACGTTTTAAAGCGGTTTACAGCTTGTAAACCCCTTATTTTTCAGCATTTTTTATAGAGGCACGGGATTACATGGAAATCGGTCTGCGCGAGTGGCTGATCGTCATCGGCATCATAGTTATTGCCGGTATTCTTTTTGATGGCTGGCGGCGCATGCGCGGCGGCAAGGGCAAACTCAAGTTTCGCCTGGACCGCAGCCTGTCCAATCTGCCGGACGAGGACAGCGGTGCCGAACTGCTGGGCCCGCCGCGCGTGCTCGATAACCATAAAGAACCGCAACTGGACGAGCACGATCTGCCGTCGGTCAGCATGCCGGCCCGGGAGCCCCGCGAGTCGGGCTCCAAGCGTGGCAAGCGCGGTCACAGCGAGCCTGCCCAGGGCGACCTGAACCTCAACCTGGATCTGGACGGCGGCCCGAGCTTCAGCAGCCGTGACGACGATTTCCCGGACGACACCAAGGCCTCGAGCGGGTCGGCAAGCAAGGATCAACCGCAAGCCGAAGAAGTGCTGGTGATCAGCGTGATCTGCCGTGATGCCGGTGGCTTCAAGGGCCCGGCGCTGCTGCAGAACATTCTCGAAAGCGGCCTGCGTTTTGGCGAGATGGACATTTTCCACCGCCACGAAAGCATGGCGGGCAATGGCGAAGTCCTGTTCTCCATGGCCAACGCGGTCAAGCCGGGTATTTTTGACCTGGACGACATCGACCATTTCAGCACTCCAGCGGTCAGCTTCTTCCTTGGCCTGCCGGGGCCGCGTCATCCGAAGCAGGCGTTCGATGTGATGGTCGCCGCGGCACGCAAGTTGTCCCAGGAGCTCAATGGCGAACTCAAGGATGATCAGCGCAGCGTCCTGACCGCACAGACCATCGAACACTACCGTCAGCGCATCGTCGAATTCGAGCGCCGTGCCCTGACCCAGAAGCGCTGAAATTGGCAATGTGTGGGATGCCTCCCGCACCTTGTAGGGACTGAGCCTGCTCGCGATGGCGATCTCAAGGACGCCTTCGCGGGCCAGGCTGCTCCTACAGTGAATTTGTCCGCATCAACAGATTGAGCAGCCTCGGCTGCTCTTTTGCTTTATGAGAGAACACATGACCGCCGCCGAAAAACGCATTCTAGAGCTTCGCGCTGAACTGGATCTGCACAACTACCGCTACCACGTGCTGGACGAGCCGAGCATTCCGGACGCCGAGTACGATCGCTTGTTCCATGAGCTCAAGGCGTTGGAAGCGGCCAATCCACAATTGGTCAGCAGCGACTCGCCGACCCAGCGCGTGGGCAGTGCGGCGCTCTCGGCATTCACTCAGGTGCGCCACGAAGTGCCCATGCTGAGCCTGGGCAACGCCTTCGAAGAAGCCGATATGCGCGAGTTCGATCGCCGGGTCACCGAAGGCCTGGACTTGCCGGTGGGCGATCTGTTTGGCGGCGGCGCCGAAGTGCAATACAGCTGCGAGCCCAAGCTCGATGGCCTGGCGGTCAGCCTGCTGTACCAGGATGGCCTGCTGGTGCGTGGCGCGACCCGCGGCGACGGCACCTCCGGTGAAGACATCAGCGTCAATGTGCGCACGGTGCGCAATATTCCCCTCAAGCTGCAGGGCAGCGGCTGGCCGGCGACCCTGGAAGTGCGCGGCGAAGTCTATATGTCCAAGGCCGGTTTCGGGCGCCTGAATGCCACGCAGCTGGAAGCGGGCGGCAAGACCTTCGCCAACCCGCGCAATGCCGCCGCCGGCAGCTTGCGCCAGCTGGATTCGAAAATCACTGCCAGCCGGCCGCTGGCGTTCTGCTGCTATGGCATCGGCCAGGTGTCGGCGGACATTGCCGACACCCACATTGGCAACCTGCAGCAGCTCAAGGCCTGGGGCATGCCGATCAGTCGTGAGCTGAAACTGGCCAAGGGTATCGGCGAATGCCTGGACTACTACCGCGATATCGGCGAGCGGCGCAATGCGCTGCCTTACGAGATCGATGGCGTGGTGTTCAAGGTCAACAGCATCGCCTCGCAGCGTGAGCTGGGCTTCCGTGCCCGTGAGCCGCGCTGGGCGATTGCCCATAAATTCCCGGCCATGGAAGAACTCACCGAACTGCTCGACGTGGAATTCCAGGTGGGCCGCACCGGTGCGGTGACGCCGGTGGCGCGGCTCAAGCCGGTGAAAGTGGCGGGTGTGACCGTGTCCAATGCGACGCTGCACAACATGGACGAAGTGGCGCGCCTGGGCCTGATGATCGGCGACACGGTGATCATTCGCCGGGCCGGTGATGTGATTCCGCAGGTGGTGCAGGTGGTCACCGAGCGGCGTCCGGCCGATGCCCGGCCAGTGCAGATTCCCGAGAGCTGTCCGGTCTGTGGATCCCACGTCGAGCGCACTCAGTTGATCAAGCGCAGCAAGGGGCGTGAAACCATCAGCGAAGGCGCGGTGTACCGCTGTGTCGGCCGCCTGGCCTGTGGGGCGCAGCTCAAGCAGGCGATCATCCATTTCGTTTCGCGGCGGGCCATGGACATTGAAGGCCTGGGCGAAAAAAGCGTCGAGCAGTTGGTTGATGAAGGCCTGGTCAGCTCGCCGGCGGACCTGTATGGGCTGACCTTCGAGCAGATCGTCGACCTGGAGGGGTTTGCCGAACTGTCGAGCAAGAACCTGCTGGCGGCGATTGCCGACAGCAAGCGCCCGAGCCTGGCGCGGTTTATTTATGCGCTGGGCATTCCGGATGTCGGCGAGGAGACGGCCAAGGTTCTGGCGCGTTCTCTGGGCTCGCTGGAGCGCGTGCAACAGGCTTTGCCGCACGTGCTGACGTACTTGCCGGATGTCGGCCTGGAGGTCGCCCACGAGATCCACAGCTTCTTCACCGACAGCCACAACCAGCAGGTGATCAAGCAGCTGCTGGGTCATGGCCTGGAGATCCAGGACCAGGGTGAGTTGGGCGCCGAGTTTGCGGCGAGCACTACCCTGGGTGGGCTGCTCGACAAGTTGCACATTCCTTCGGTCGGTCCGGGTGGGGCGCAGAAGCTGGCCGACAAGTTCGGTTCGCTGCAAGCGGTGATCGACGCGGACTGGCTGGACATGCGCCAGGCACTGCCGGAGAAGCAGGCCAACGCGGTGCGCGAGTTTTTTGCGATCGAGGGCAATCGCCAGCAGGCCCTGGCGGCTGAGCAACAGTTGCGTGACTTCGGCATGCATTGGCTGAGCGAGAAAAAAGTCGTCGAAGGCTTGCCGCTGGCCGGGCAGACCTGGGTGCTCACCGGTTCCCTGGAGTTGATGAGCCGCGACGTCGCCAAGGACAAACTGGAAAGCCTGGGCGCCAAGGTCGCGGGCTCGGTTTCGGCCAAGACCTACTGTGTGGTGGCGGGGCCGGGTGCCGGTTCGAAACTGCTCAAGGCCAATGAGCTGGGGCTCAAGGTGCTCGACGAAGAGGCCTTCGTCGCGTTCTTGGGCGGGCACGGTATTACCGTGTAATCCCCTTCGCGGGCAAGTTACTGTGGGAGTGGGCTTGCCCGCGATGAAGTCCTGGGCGACAACTCAATACTCGGAGGGAACGATAGTCGCTGCGCCAGGATCTAGACTTGGCCAGCCCCCAGGGAGAGATCGCCATGTACCGCTTTTTCGAGCAGCTCAGCGCGCGGATCGCCGCGCCCTTCATCGGCGACAGTTCGCGTAACAGCAAGGTCTGGCCGTGCCGGTGCGGGCAGTCGCTGTTTTTTCGCAACAGCCAATGCCTGGCTTGCTCCGCGGCCCTGGGCTATCAGCCTGAACAAAGCCGCTTGTCGTCGCTGCAACCCGGCCCGCAGGCGGACTCCTGGCAGTTGGATTCCGACCTTGGGGCTGGCCTGTTCCGGCGCTGCGCCAACCTCGATACCCCGGCGGCCTGCAACTGGCTGCTGCCCGCCGACGATCCGCACTTGCTCTGTATCGCCTGCCGCCTGAACCGGACCATCCCCGACCTGTCCATTGCGCAAAACCACGAACACTGGCGCAAGGTGGAGATCGCCAAGCGGCGGCTGGTGGCGCAATTGCTCGACCTGGGGTTGCAGGTTGTCGACCGGTCCATCGACGAAGAGCATGGGCTGGCCTTCGATTTTGTCAGCATCGATCTCGAAGGCAAGCCGCCGATGACCGGGCACGCCAGCGGCCTGGTCACCCTGGATATCCGAGAGGCCGACGACGCGCACCGCGAACGGGTCCGGGTGCAGATGGGCGAACCCTATCGCACCCTGCTGGGACACTTGCGGCATGAGGTCGGGCATTATTACTGGGATCGCCTGATCGCCAACAGTCCCTGGCTCGAGGGCTTTCGCCAGGTGTTCGGCGATGAGCGCGCCAGCTACGCCGAGGCACTGGAGCGGCATTATCAGCAGGGCGCACCGGTGGATTGGCAGCAAAGCCACGTCAGTGCCTACGCCACCATGCACCCCTGGGAAGACTGGGCGGAAACCTGGGCCCATTACTTGCACATGATGGATGCGGTCGACACGGCGCTGGGGTTCGGCATGAGCGCTCGGCAAATGGACTTCGACTACCCGGCATTTCCTTACAGCGTGCTCTATGACCCGCAGCACCCGGGCAGCGCGGCGTTCCTGGCGTTCGTCAATGCCTGGATCGAACTGGCAGGCATGCTCAACGAACTGTCGCGCAGCATGGGCCAACCCGACTTCTACCCCTTCGTCCTGCCGCCACAGGTCATCGGCAAGCTGCACTTCATTCACCTGGTGATCCAGCAAGAGGGCGGCCGCGCCGACCAGGCGGTGCAGGCCCTGTAGCAACTGCCGAGCCCGCGAGGCTGCGTCCGGCTGCGCCGCCGAACGCAGGCTGCGCCAGCGGCTACATGTCCCGTACTGGCAGGCTTGTCGCATGTCATTGAAGCGGCTCATATTTTTTAATCCGCGGGAACGGTTGTAACTTCGTCTCAGATAGGTACAATGGCGCGGCTCGCCGACTGGCGAGCGTCGTTATGGTGACCCCATCGGTCCCCCCGCAACGATTACCCGTGAACCTGGTCAGATCCGGAAGGAAGCAGCCACAGCGGGAACATTGTGTGCCGGGGTGTGGCTGGTGGGGTTGCCACCTTAACGCTGTGCTACAGCCTCGCTGGAAATCGCCAGCCCATCCGCGCTGTTAGCTTCTACTCCTGAATCCTGCTGTTTGTTGCCCGCCGAGCGCTTCTCGGTCCAGGGTATCTTCTGCTGTCTACCCCCCCCTAATGTCGCCGCTGCCGCGTGCTGCGCTTTTCTTCGGGCGCGCGAACGACACAGCAGAGGCAGCGATCAACGTTGCCTCTGCTGTTGGTTGTTTCTGGCGCTAAGGCTTGGACAAGGCGTGATCAACCGCTGCGATCAGCTTTCCCAGATCCTTTGGGGGGGCTTTGTGTACGACACCAAACAGATAGGCTCGCTGTTCGTCTTCGTCGCCATAGTCGGCGAAAAACACTTTGAGCTTCACTCCCAGTGCGCTGGCAAGCATGAACAGGGCTTCAACGCTGGGGGTATAGGTGCCGGTTTCGAAGCGGCTGATGGTTTTGGGGTCAAAACCGGTTCTTTCGCCGAGTTCAGCCTGAGTTAGCCCCGCTACCTTGCGATAGCGTTTGATGGCTGGACCCAAACTTGAAATGTGCATCGCTCAATTCCCATTTAGAATCAAGAACTTAACGATAGATTTTGACATTGCACAACTGCATGATTCATCACCTTACTTTTAAATATGTGATGTATTTCGTAGAATTGGCGCTTGATACGGGCATTGGGTGGTTGATAAACCGTAGTTGAGGTGATTTGAAACGGCCATCATTGCGCAAGTTTCCTCTGCGCAGGAAGCGGCAAAAATGAACCAGATGGCAGGTTGAGTGTCGACTGTGCGGATTTTTGTCTGACTGGTTACAAGCCTTTAAGGCTAGTTGGTCTTCGCCCGTTCGGGGGCCATCACCTGCTGTTCATGGAGTGTTAATGTGCATCTGAATATACCAGCCCGCACGATTACAAGGACTTTGCCTGCGTTGCCTCCCCGGCTGCGACCTGCCGAGCCGTTCTGCTGCCCCCCCCATACCTCTTCCAAGCGTTGCGCGCTGGTCGAGCGGTACGCCCGCTAGCCACAACAGGCCAAACTCATGGATGAGAAATACCGCAGGGCGGTGGATGCAGCCGCCCTGTTTTCCGAAACGGACCTCGATGGTCGAATCACCTACGTCAACGATCGGTTCTGCACGGTCTCCGGATATCGCCGGGAAGAGCTGCTGGGCGTCGATCACCGGCTGCTCAATTCCGGCCTGCACGGCGACGAGTTCTTCGCCACGTTGTGGCGCACCATCGCTCTGGGCGACGTCTGGAAGGGTGAGCTGTGCAACCGGGCCAAGGACGGTAGCCTGTATTGGGTCGAGAGCACGCTGCTGCCGGTATTGGACAAGTCGACCGGGCGGGTGCAGCGCTACGTGTCGATTGGCTTTGATACCAGCGAGCAGCGCCAGTTGCTGCATTCGCTGCAATGGCGGGTCGGGCATGACGTGTTGACCGGCTTGCCCAACCGGGCGTTTCTCTCCGACCTTCTGGATCAGGCGCTGGAGGGTTCGCGCATCGAAGAAGTCCCACTGGCGGTGTGCATGCTCGACCTGGACGGCTTCAAGGCGGTCAATGACGGCTATGGCCATGCCAGTGGTGACCTGTTGCTGGTGGAAGTGGCCAAGCGCCTGCGCAGTATTGTGCGTGGCGAGGACGTGGTGGCGCGCCTGGCTGGGGATGAGTTTGTGCTGATCCTGCGTTACGTCCGTGATGTGGTCGAGTTGCGCGCGGCGCTGAACCGCGTGCTGGGAGTGATTTCGGCGGCCTATACAATCCAGGGCAAGGCCATTCACGTCTACGCCAGTATCGGCGTGACCCTGTTTCCGCAGGACAGCGAAGACGCCGAAACCCTGTTACGCCATGCCGACCAGGCCATGTACGTGGCCAAGCAGAGCGGGCGTAACCGTTTCCACCTGTTTGACGTGGTGCGCGACCGCGAGGTCAGGGCGACGCACCAGACCGTGGCGCGTGTGCGCCAGGCCCTGCTGCATAACGAGTTGCGCCTGCATTTCCAGCCCAAGGTCAACATGCGTGACGGTGTCGTGGTCGGCTTCGAAGCCTTTTTGCGCTGGGAGCACCCGGAGAAGGGCATGGTGCCGCCCAAGGAGTTTTTGCCACTGGTGGAAGAGACCGACTTGATCGTCGACATCGGCGAGTGGGTCATGGACCAGGTTCTGGCGCAATTGTCCCTGTGGCAGTCGGCCGGGAAGCAGTGGCCGGTCAGCGTCAACATCGCCGCCCGGCATTTCCAGCGGGCGGACTTTTTCGACCGGCTCAAGCAGGTGCTGGAGCGCCACGCGCGGGTCGCCCCCCATCTGCTGGACCTGGAGATTGTCGAGTCGATGGCGATCGAAAACATCCAGCATGTCACTGCCTGCCTGCAGGCCTGCCAGGCGCTGGGAGTGAGGTTTTCGCTGGGGGATTTCGGCACCGGCTATTCCTCCCTCAGCTACCTCAAGCGCCTGAACACGCAAACCATCAAGATCGATAAGTCCTTTGTTCGCGATATCCTGCATGATCGCGACGACCTGGCCCTGACCACTGCTGTGATTGGCCTGGCCCGAGCGTTTGGTCGGGAGGTGATCGCCGAGGGGGTGCAGAGCCTCGAACACGGTCAGTTGCTGCTCAGCCTGGGATGCGAGGTGGCCCAGGGGTATTTCATTGCCCGGCCAATGCCGGCCAGCGAGGTGCCGGGCTGGGTCGCTGGATTTGTCGCGCCCCACCAGTGGCTGGCGCTGGATGAAGTGGTCTGACTCTAGGGTGCCGGAGCTTGAGAGCCGGTGTACAGGCGGATGATGTCGTCGATCTCGCCGGACATTTTCATCCGTAGCAGGGTGCGCAGAATGTGTTGCACCGGCAGTTGTGGGTCGTTGCGCACGTAGCAGCCGACGTGCAGCTCCTGCAGGATCGCGACGGCGCGCAATTGTCGGTCCGGCAACAAGCGTTGATTGAACCAGTCCAGGGTCCACTGGTTACTCACCGCGTATGCATTGCGTCCGACCAACAGCTTTTGCAGGACCTGGTCCTGGTTGCGGGCGTCGTCGCGCTTGAGTTGCCCGCTGTCGAACAGTGGTTGCAGGGTAGGGTAGTTGTAGCTCAGCACCGTGCCGATGGTTTGCGGGGGCAGGTTGGTTGGGACCACCCATGAAGGGTGGTGCTGGTTGCTGATCAGCAGGTCACGCTGGAACCACAGGGGAACGCTCCAGAGGTAGTCGCCGGACTGGTTGGGCAGCCAGGATTGCGCGGCGTAGCAGCGCACGTCGATTTCCCCGTGCTCCATGGCGTTCTGCACGCGCGCGCGGGCCAGTACGTGGAACTCGGCAGGCATTCCGACCTGGGTGGCCAGGCTGAGCATCACGTCGTGCAAAATGCCTTGGGTCGGGCGGCCCTGCTCGAGTTGCACCATGGGCATGGCCCAGCTGTCGGTGATCGCGAAGCGCAAAGGGTTGGTCGCGGCAAGTGCGCTGGCGCTGACGAAAAACAATGCCCCCAAGGCTGACCGCATAAACTCTCCAGCAAATACCGCCCGACGCTGATTAAAACGTCCCCCGAACACCAGCTTAGCCAGATTAGCCGAGCACACCGGATGCAATTTTGCCCTTGCTCCGCTAGCATTACCCGCTTCCGCTTCCCAGTCGCGACGGTTTTCGATGAGTTATCAGGTTCTTGCACGTAAATGGCGTCCGCGCTCGTTCCGCGAAATGGTCGGCCAGACCCATGTGCTCAAGGCTCTGATCAATGCCTTGGACAGCCAGCGGCTGCACCACGCCTATTTGTTTACCGGCACCCGCGGGGTCGGCAAGACCACCATCGCGCGGATCATTGCCAAATGCCTGAACTGTGAAACAGGTATCACTTCGACGCCCTGCGGCACCTGTTCGGTGTGCCGCGAGATCGACGAGGGGCGCTTTGTCGACCTGATCGAGATCGACGCCGCGAGCCGGACCAAGGTCGAGGACACCCGCGAACTGCTGGACAACGTGCAGTACGCGCCGAGCCGTGGGCGCTTCAAGGTCTACTTGATCGACGAAGTCCACATGCTCTCCAGCCATTCCTTCAATGCGCTGTTGAAAACCCTCGAAGAGCCGCCGCCCTACGTCAAGTTCATCCTGGCCACCACTGATCCGCAGAAACTTCCGGCAACGATTTTGTCGCGCTGCCTGCAGTTCTCCCTGAAAAACATGACGCCGGAACGCGTGGTCGAACACCTGACCCACGTCCTGGGTGTGGAGAACGTGCCGTTCGAAGACGACGCGCTGTGGTTGCTCGGGCGCGCGGCCGACGGTTCGATGCGCGATGCCATGAGCCTGACCGACCAGGCAATTGCCTTCGGGGAAGGCAAGGTCATGGCCGCGGACGTGCGGGCCATGCTCGGCACCCTTGACCATGGCCAGGTCTACGATGTCCTGCACGCGTTGATCGAAGGCGACGCCAAGGCGTTGCTCGAAGGCGTCCGGCACCTGGCTGAGCAAGGCCCGGACTGGAATGGTGTGCTCTCGGAAATCCTCAACGTGCTGCACCGCGTGGCGATTGCCCAGGCATTGCCGGAAGGTGTCGACAACGGTCAGGGCGACCGCGACCGGGTGTTGGCGCTGGCCCAGGCCTTGCCGGCTGAGGATGTGCAGTTTTATTACCAGATGGGGCTGATCGGCCGGCGCGATCTGCCGCTGGCCCCCGACCCGCGGGGCGGCTTTGAAATGGTCCTGCTGCGGATGCTGGCTTTCCGCCCCGCAGACACCCCTGACGCACCGAGGCAGCCGCTAAAGCCAGTGGGGATCAGCCAGGCCACAGTTGATTCCGCTCACTCAGTGGCTGGCGCGTTACCGGTTGCGCCGGTCGTGGCCGCTGCGCCTGTACCGGCCCCTGCGCCTGTGACGCCGATGGTCGAGCCTGAACCTGTGGTGCAAATAGCGCCTGAGCCGGCGGCCGCCGTCGAGGAAGTCGTCGATCTGCCCTGGAACGACCCAATAGAGCCGGCGGCCGAGCTGCACCCCGCCGTCGAGCCGGTGCTCGAGACCGTCGCCGAACAGCCTGACCTGACCCCGATGCCCGTGCTGGTGCCCGACAGCGTGGTGCCGGATGCGCCGGAATGGGCCGCCGCGCCGATTCCCGAGCCTTCGGTGGCCGAGGTGGACGCCGCCACGCCAGGCATGGACCTGGATGACGAACCCCCGCTGGACGAAGACTATATCGAGCCGGACATGGATTCGGCCTACAGCTACCTCGATGAGCTGGCCAGCGAGCACACCGCGGAGCCTGCGCCTGCGCCGGAACCCGAGCCTGCGGCGATGCCGGCCACCGGCCTGGCCCTGCAGTGGCTGGAGCTGTTCCCAAAACTGCCGATTTCCGGCATGACCGGCAGCATCGCCGCCAACTGCACGCTGATTGCGGTAGACGGCGACCAGTGGTTGCTGCACCTGGACCCGGCCCACAGCGCGCTGTTCAACGCCACCCAGCAACGGCGCCTCAACGATGCCCTGAACCAGCTGCTGCAGCGCACCCTCACGGTGAGCATCGAGCTGATCAAGCCCGAGCAGGAAACCCCGGCCCAGGCATCGTCCCGGCGGCGCGCCAACCGTCAGCGTGAGGCCGAGGACTCGATCCACGGTGATCCGTTCATCCAGCAGATGATGCAACAGTTCGGCGCAGTGATCCGTAACGATACTATTGAACCAGTCGAGGCCCTGGTCAGCCAGGGCTAACAAACTGAAGGTGCTCGGCCCACTGGGCCGGGCGCCGTTTTGATCCACGTACTTTTGAGGTGATTCCCATGATGAAAGGTGGCATGGCCGGCCTGATGAAGCAGGCGCAGCAGATGCAGGAAAAAATGGCCAAGATGCAGGAAGAGCTGGCCAACGCCGAAGTCACCGGTAAGGCCGGTGGCGATATGGTCACCGTGGTCATGACCGGTCGTCACGACGTCAAGCGCGTGACCATCGACCCAAGCCTGGTGGAAGGCCTGAGCGAAGACGACAAAGAGATGCTCGAAGCCGTGTTCGCGGCAGCGGTGAACGACGCCGTGCGCAAGATCGAAGCCAACAGCCAGGACAAGATGTCCGGCATGACCGCCGGCATGCAACTGCCACCGGGCATGAAACTGCCTTTCTGATTCGCGTTGACGCGTCGGATGGACTACACAAAATGCCAGGCACTTAGCCTGGCATTTTTGTGTGTGGCGCAGCGGTTCGCTGGCGAACCGCCTCCTGTAGACATCGTGTCGCGCCGCAAAACATCGAACGCCGGCCGTTTCGCAGGGTCTGCTGCTGTAGCCCCTTAACCCTTCGCTCAAGGAGACGCTCACATGCCAGACGCATTGACCCTCAACCAACGCATCGTGCTGGTGTCGCGCCCGGTGGGCGCGCCCACCCCGGAGAACTTCCGGCTCGAGCGCGAAGCCTTGCCCGACCTGGCCGAAGGCCAGGTGCTGCTCAAGACCCTGTACCTGTCGCTCGATCCCTACATGCGCGGGCGCATGAGTGACGCACCGTCCTACGCCGCCCCGGTGGCCATCGGCGAGGTCATGACCGGTGGCGCTGTCAGCCGGGTCGAGCGCTCGCTGAACCCGAAATTCCACGAAGGTGACCTGGTGGTCGGTGCCACTGGCTGGCAGAGCCACAGCATCAGTGACGGTCGGGCGCTGATCCCGGTGCCGTCCGGCTTGCCCAGTCCGTCCATGGCTCTGGGGGTGCTCGGCATGCCGGGCATGACCGCTTGCATGGGGCTGATGGACATCGGCCAGCCCAAGGAAGGGGAGACCCTGGTGGTGGCGGCTGCGTCCGGTGCCGTGGGCTCGGTGGTGGGCCAGGTGGCGCGGATCAAAGGGTTGAAGGTGGTCGGCGTCGCCGGCGGTGCGGACAAGTGCCGCTACGTGGTCGATGAGCTGGGTTTTGATGCCTGCATCGATCACACGCGCGCAGATTTTGCCGAGCAGCTGGCGCAGGCGTGCGGTGCGGGTGTCGACATTTACTTCGAAAACGTCGGCGGCAAGGTGTTCGACGCGGTCCTGCCATTGCTCAACCCCAAGGCGCGGGTCCCGGTGTGCGGTCTGATTGCCCAGTACAACGCGCAAGAGGCGCCGCCGGGGCCGGACCGCATGCCCCTGCTGCAGCGCACCTTGCTCACCAAGCGAGTGCGGATGCAGGGGTTTATCGTGTTCGACGACTATGGCGATCGCCACTCCGAGTTTGCCAAGGCCATGGCCCCCTGGGTGCGCGAGGGCAAGGTGAAGTTCCGCGAGGACGTGGTCGAAGGCCTGGAGCAGGCGCCCGAGGCCTTTATCGGTCTGCTGGAGGGACGCAACTTCGGCAAGTTGGTGGTGCGGGTGGCCAAGGACTGACCGACCGATGAGCATTTGACGCTGGCCAGAGGCGCGGGTATAAACCGCGTCTCGTTGTTTTGTCGGACGTTTCCCATGAGCTTCAGCCCTTTGATTCGCCACCTGATCGACGCCCTGCGCACCTTGCCCGGGGTCGGCCAGAAAACTGCCCAGCGCATGGCGTTGCAACTGCTCGAACGCGACCGCAGCGGTGGCTCGCGGCTGGCGCTGGCCTTGAACCAGGCAATGGAAGGGGTCGGCCATTGCCGCCTGTGCCGCACCCTGACCGAAGAAGAACTGTGCCCGCAGTGCTCCGACACCCGACGCGACGACAGCCTGCTGTGCGTGGTGGAAGGGCCGATGGACGTGTATGCCGTGGAGCAGACCGGCTTTCGCGGACGCTACTTCGTGCTCAAGGGCCATTTGTCGCCCCTCGATGGCCTGGGGCCGGAAGCCATTGGCATTCCGCAATTGCTGGCACGGATCGAAGAGGCCGGCACCTTCAGCGAAATCATCCTCGCCACCAACCCGACCGTGGAAGGCGAAGCCACCGCTCACTACATCGCCCAGTTGCTCAGCAACAAGGGCCTGATCACCTCGCGCATCGCCCATGGCGTCCCGTTGGGGGGCGAGTTGGAACTGGTGGATGGCGGCACGCTGGCGCATTCGTTTGCCGGGCGTAAGCCGATCGCGTTGTAAAAGATCGTTGCCGGCGGCAGCGCCTGTCGCCACAAATCTGTTGAAAACCAAGCAAGCGCTCGGTTAACTTCGCTGAACCTTCAGTGGAGTTCGCCGATGCCTGCCTTTCAGGAATACTTCGATCCCAGCCATGAATGGGTCCGCGATAGCGTACGACGTTTCGTCGAGCGCGAGATTATCCCGGACATCGACCAGTGGGAGGAGGCCGAAGGGTTTCCTCGCGAGCTCTACCTCAAGGCCGGCGCGGCGGGCATTCTGGGCATCGGTTATCCCGAAGCGCTGGGTGGCAGCCATGAGGGTGACCTGTTCGCCAAGATCGCCGCCAGCGAAGAGCTGATGCGCTGTGGGTCCGGTGGGCTGGTGGCGGGCCTGGGCTCGCTGGACATCGGTCTGCCACCGATCGTCAAGTGGGCGCGGCCCGAGGTGCGCGAGCGGGTGGTGCCACAGGTACTCAGTGGCGAAAAGATCAGCGCCCTGGCGGTCACCGAGCCCAGCGGCGGGTCCGATGTGGCCAACCTGCAGACCCGCGCCGTGCGCGACGGCGATCACTACCGGGTCAATGGCAGCAAGACCTTTATCACCAGCGGTGTGCGCGCGGATTTTTACACCGTGGCGGTGCGCACCGGCGCCACCGGGTTCGGTGGCATCAGCCTGTTGCTGATCGAGCGCGACACGCCGGGGTTCAGCGTCGGGCGCCCATTGAAGAAAATGGGCTGGTGGGCGTCGGACACCGCCGAATTGTTTTTCGAGGATTGCAAAGTGCCTGTGGGCCACCTGATTGGCGCCGAGAACATGGGTTTTGCCTGCATCATGGGCAACTTTCAGAGCGAGCGCCTGGCGTTGGCGCTGATGGCCAACATGACGGCGCAACTGGCACTGGAAGAAAGCCTGAAGTGGGCCCGCCAGCGCGAAGCGTTCGGCAAGCCCATTGGCAAGTTCCAGGTGCTCAAGCATCGCCTGGCGGAAATGGCCACGGCGCTGGAGGTGTCCCGGGAATTCACCTATCGCCAGGCGGCAAAAATGGCCGCCGGGCAGAGTGTGATCAAGGAAATCTCCATGGCCAAGAACTTCGCCACCGACACCGCGGACCGCATCACCCACGACGCGGTACAGATCCTCGGCGGGCTGGGCTATATGCGCGACAGCCTGGTGGAGCGGCTGTACCGCGACAACCGGATCCTGTCCATTGGCGGCGGCACGCGGGAAGTGATGAACGAGATTATCAGCAAGCAGATGGGGTTGTAGATTGCGCTGTGGCAGCTGACGTCATCGCGGGCACCGCTTACTGTTCGGACAAGGCAAACTGCGTCAGGCAGAACGTCGGGATGCCCATGTCTTCCAGGCGCTGGGAGCCACCCAGTTCTGGCAGGTCGATGATCGCCGCCGCTTCGAAGATCTTCGCGCCCATGCGCCGGACCAGGTTGGCCGCGGCAATCAGGGTGCCGCCGGTGGCAATCAGGTCATCGAACATCAGCACCGAGTCGCCGTCGCACAGGCTGTCGGCGTGGACTTCGAGGAAGGCTTCGCCGTACTCGGTCTGGTAACCCTCGGCCAGCACGTCGGCCGGCAGCTTGCCTTGCTTGCGAAACAGCACCAATGGTTTGTTCAGTTGATAGGCCAGCACCGAGCCGATCAGGAAGCCACGGGCATCCATTGCGCCGATGTGGGTGAAATCGGCTTCGACATAACGATGGGCAAAGCTGTCCATCACCAGGCGCAGGGCCTTGGGCGACTGGAACAACGGGGTGATGTCGCGAAAGATCACGCCAGGCTTGGGGAAGTCAACCACGGGGCGAATCAGGGATTTGATGTCGAAGGCGTCAATGAGCATCGTCGAGATGTCCTGGCAGGCTGCAAATGCAGCAGTATAACGGCGGCCGAGCAGGTTCGCTCCACCGCCCGTGCCTCCTCAGCCTTCGACAGACCCGCCGGCCAGCGCGCACAACTGGATCGGGTCGAGGATGTGCACTTCCTTGCCCTCGGCGGCGATCAACTGGTTCTGCTGAAAACGGGTGAACACCCGGGACACGGTTTCCACCGCCAGGCCCAGGTAGTTGCCGATTTCGTTGCGCGACATGCTCAAGCGGAACTGGTTGGCCGAGAACCCGCGTGCGCGGAAACGCGCCGAGAGGTTGACCAGGAAGGTGGCAATTCGCTCGTCCGCGGTCTTCTTCGACAGCAGCAGCATCATTTGCTGGTCGTCGCGAATCTCGCGGCTCATCACCCGCATCAACTGACGGCGCAACTGCGGCAGTTGCAGGGCCAATTCATCAAGGCGCTCGAAAGGAATTTCACACACCGAAGTGGTTTCCAGCGCCTGGGCGGACACCGGGTGGGATTCGGTGTCCATGCCCGACAGGCCGACCAGTTCGCTCGGCAAGTGGAAGCCGGTGATCTGTTCTTCACCGCCGTCGCTGAGGCTGAAGGTCTTCAGGGCGCCGGAACGCACGGCAAAGACCGAATCGAAGCGATCGCCCTGACGGAACAGGAACTCGCCCTTTTTCAGCGGGCGACCCCGTTTAACGATGTCGTCCAGCGCATCCATGTCTTCCAGGTTCAGCGATAGCGGAAGGCAGAGGGGGGCCAGGCTGCAATCCTTGCAGTGGGCCTGGCTGTGAGCGCGCAGCTTAACTGGCTCGGACATTTCTTAGATCCTTGTGGGAAAAAACACACATAAGACGTAAGGGTACCCCACAGGAGGACCTGCGTACCAGGCTGCGGCAACTTGGCGCAGGTTATTTGTCCGTAGCAGGGTCAAATGACTCGCGAAAAGCGCTGGCGGTTTTGCTGCTCCAGGTAGGCGTCGAACACCATGCACACCGAGCGCACCAACAAGCGCCCGGCCGGCAGGACCAGGATTTTTTCGCTATCGAGTTCAATCAGGCCATCGCGAGCCATGGCCTGCAGCTGCGGCCAGAGTTCGCCGAAGTAGCCACGAAAATCGAGGTTGAACTGCTGTTCGATGGTCGCGAACGGCAGATGAAAATTGCAGATCAACTGCTGGATCACCGCCCTTCGGATCCGGTCGTCCTGCGTGCAGACCAGGCCACGGCTGGTGCCCAGCTGGGAGTTGGCCAGGGCATTCTGGTACTCGTTGAGGTCGCTGCTGTTCTGGCAGTACAGGTCGCCGATCTGGCTGATGGCCGAAACCCCCAGGCCAATCAGGTCGCAATGGCCGTGGGTGGTATAGCCCTGGAAGTTGCGCTGCAGGGTGGCTTCTTCCTGGGCGATGGCCAGTTCATCGTCCGGCAGGGCGAAGTGGTCCATGCCGATGTAGCGATAGCCGGCGGCGGTCAATTGCTCGATGGTGCGCTGCAGCATCTGCAGTTTTTCCGCCGGGGTCGGCAGGTCGCTGCTGTTGATTCGCCGCTGCGGCAAGAAGCGCTCGGGCAAGTGGGCGTAGTTGAACACTGAAAGCCGGTCCGGCTGCAGGCTGATGACCTCCTCGACGGTGCGGGCGAAGTTCTCCGCGGTCTGCTTGGGCAGGCCGTAGATCAGGTCAATGTTGATCGAGCGGAACTGCAGGGTGCGCGCTGCATCGATCACCGCCCGGGTCTCTTCCAGGCTCTGCAGGCGATTGACCGCCCGTTGCACCGCCGGATCAAGGTCCTGCAGGCCGATGCTGACCCGGTTGAAGCCCAGCTCCCGCAGCAGGCCCATGGTCGACCAGTCGGCCTCGCGCGGGTCGATCTCGATGCCGTAGTCACCGGAGTCATCGTCCAGCAGGTTGAAGTGCTTGCGCAGTCGCGCCATCAACTGGCGCAGTTCGTCGTGGCTGAGGAAGGTCGGGGTGCCACCACCGAAGTGCAGTTGCTCGACTTTCTGCAGCGGGTCCAGGTGGCAGGCCACCAGTTGGATTTCCTGCTCCAGGCGCTGCAGGTAAGGCAGCGCACGGCCGCGGTCCTTGGTGATGACCTTGTTGCAGGCGCAGTAGTAGCAAATGTTTGCGCAGAACGGCACATGCACGTACAGCGACAACGGCCGCTGGGCCTTGCGGCTCTCGCGCAGGGCGTGGAACAGGTCGAAGGAGCCGACCTGGCTGTTGAATTGCACAGCGGTCGGGTACGAGGTGTAGCGTGGTCCCGCCAGGTCGTAGCGGCGGATCAGATCTGTGTCCCAACGAATGGCGTCGAGCATGCGGGCATTCCCCGGATAGGCTAGCAGTGTCAGCGAGTCTAGGGGGTTGCCAACGTGGGCATGTTGATTTGCATCAAGGGCGCAACAGGCGCCGGGTTCAGTGCCCCATCAACCAATGCTGATGCGGCCCCGGCAGGGTCCAGATGCCGAACAGGACCACCAGCAGGCCACCGGCCATGCGCACGCTGCGCTTGCGCAGCAGGGCCGTGACCCGCTCGGCCGCCAGCCCGGTGGCCAACAGCACCGGCCAGGTACCGAGGCCAAAAGCGAGCATCAGCAACGCACTGTCCAGGGCATTGCCCTGGCTGGCGGACCACAGCAGGGTGCTGTACACCAGCCCGCAAGGCAGCCAGCCCCACAGCGCGCCCAGCAGCAAGGCGCGCGGCAGGTTCGACACCGGCAGCAAGCGGTTGGCCACTGGCTGGATATGCCGCCACAGGCCACGGCCCAGGCCTTCGATGCGGGTCAGGCCGCTCCACCAGCCGGCCAGGTACAGGCCCATGGCGATCAACAGCAGGCCGGCGAGGATGCGCATGAACATCGCTGCCGGGCTGTTGGCCACGGCCCACCCCGCCAGGCCGATCAGCAGACCGGCGGTGGCGTAGCTGAGAATCCGCCCGAGGTTGTACGCCAGCAGCAGGCGAAAACGCCGACTGCGTTGTTCCTTGGGGATCGCTAGGGTCAGTGCGCCCATCAGTCCACCACACATGCCCAGGCAGTGCCCGCCACCGAGCAGCCCGAGGATCAGTGCCGAGACCAGCAGGGGCGCCAGCTCAAGCATGGGGTGGGGTCTTGTCGGTCGGCTTGGCCGGATCCGTCGGCTGGCCGTCGGCTTCGTTGATCGCCGCCTGGTGGTTCGGGTCCTGATCGTCGAACAGGATGCTGTGGGCCGGTCCGTCGAGGTCGTCGTACTGACCGCTGTCGACCGCCCAGAAGAAGATGTAGATAGCGATGGCGACGATCAGCAGTGCCGCCGGGATCATCACGTAGAGAGCTGGCATCGGGACTCCATGCGCGCGCGGCTCAGGCCGGCAGCGCGCGGGTGTGTGGCGGGGTGCTTGCGGGCGCGCTCGGCAGGCGAGTCAGGCGCAGGGCATTGAGCACCACGGTCAACGAACTGATGGACATGCCGACCGCTGCCCACACTGGAGTGATCCAGCCGAGGGCCGCGAAGGGCAACATGAGGCCATTGTACAGCCCGGCCCACAGCAGGTTCTCGATGATTACCCGGCGGGTCCGACGGGCCAGGCTGAAGGCCTGCACCAGGGCGTCCAGGCGGTTGGACAGCAACACCGCATCGGCGCTGGTTTTTGCCAGGTCAGTGGCCGAGCCCATGGCCACGCTGATGTCGGCGGCGGCCAGTACGGGCACATCATTGACCCCGTCGCCGAGCATCAGCACCTTGCGGCCTTGTTGCTGCAGCTGCTTGAGCACGTGCAACTTGTCGTCCGGGCGCAAGCCGCCCCGGGCTTCGTCGATGCCCAGCTCGGCGGCCACGCTGGCGACCATCGGCGAACTGTCGCCGGACAGCAACAGCGTGCGCCAGCCCCGGGCCTTGCAGGCGGCGAGCAGGGCAGGGGCATCGCTGCGCAAGCGGTCGTCGAGGACCAGCCAGGCCAACGCGCCGCGGGTATCACCCAGCAGCAACCATTGCCCGGCCTCCTCAGGCATGGCCGGGACCGCGCAGCCGCTGAGCGCACAGACGAAAACCGGCTGGCCAATGCGCAGGCGCTGCTCGCCGACTTGCCCTTCGAGGCCCAGGCCGGGGGTGCTGAGGACTTCTTCGGCGGCCAGCGGGGCGCGACCGAATGCACGGGCAATCGGGTGTTCTGAGCGGTTTTCCAGGGCGGCGGCCAGGGCCAGGCACTGGTCGCTGTCGAGACTGGCCAGGGGGCGGATCGAGCGCAAGGCCAGGCGCCCTTCGGTGAGGGTGCCGGTCTTGTCGAAAATCACCGTGTCGATCTGGTTCAGGCCTTCGAGCACATGACCACGGGTCAGCAGCAGGCCGAGCTTGTGCAGGGTGCCGGTGGCGGCAGTCAGGGCCGTGGGTGTCGCCAGGGACAACGCGCACGGGCAGGTGGCCACCAGCATCGCCAGGACGATCCAGAACGCCCGTGACGCATCCAGCTGCCACCAGAGCAGGCCGATTGCGGCGGCGGCCACCAGTGACAGCAGGAGGAACCATTGCGCGGCTTTGTCGGCGATCTCCGCCAGTCGCGGTTTTTCCGCCTGGGCCCGCTCCAGCAGGCGGACGATGGCCGACAGACGCGTGTCCTGGCCCAGGGCCTGGACCTCGACAGTCAGCGCGCCCTCGACATTCAGGGTGCCAGCGGTGACCGCATCGCCACGGGTACGGGCCTGGGGCAGGTATTCGCCGGTCAGCAGCGACTCGTCGACGCTCGACTGACCGTCGAGAATCCGTCCGTCAGCCGGCAGGATCGCGCCGGGATGCACCAGCACCCGGTCGCCCAGGCGCAGCTCGCTGAGCAGGATCCGTTCGCTCTGGCCGTCGGCGCAAAGGCGCAGGCAAGAGGCCGGCAGCAGGTTCACCAGTTGCGCGGTGGCCGCGGCCGTGCGCTCCCGGGCCCGGCGCTCCAGGTAACGTCCGGCCAGCAGGAACAGGGCGAACATGCCCACCGCGTCGAAGTACAGCTCGCCGGTGCCGGTGATCGAGGTCCAGATGCCTGCCAGGTAGGCGCCGCCAATGGCCAGCGAGACCGACACGTCCATGGTCAGGTGGCGGGTGCGCAGGTCGCGCATGGCTCCTTTGAAGAATGGCGCACAGCTGTAGAACACAATCGGCGTGGTCAGGAACAGCGCGACCCAGCGCAGGATGGTGTGCAGCTCGGGGCTGAGGTCGATGTTGAATTCCGGCCATGTCGCCATGGTCGCCATCATCGCCTGGAACCACAGCAGGCCGGCCACCCCGAGTTGGCGCAGGGCCAGGCGGTTTTCGCTGGCCAGTTGTTCGCTGGCGCGGTCCGCCTGGTAGGGGTGGGCGGCGTAGCCGATGTGGCGCAATTCGCTGAGCAACTGGCTCAAGGGCAGTTGACTGTCGGCCCAACGCACGTGCAGGCGATGGTTCGACAGGTTAAGCCGGGCCTCGGCCACCGCGGGCAGGCTGCGCAGGTGTTTCTCGATCAGCCAGCCACAGGCGGCGCAACTGATGCCTTCCATCAGCAGGGTGGTTTCGGCCAGATCGCCATCATGGCGGACAAAGGGTTGCTGCACGTCGGCGCGGTCGTACAGCGCCAGTTCGTCCACCAATTGCACCGGCAAGGCGTCGGGGTTGGCCGAGGCTTCGCTGCGGTGACTGTAGTAATGCTCCAGGCCGCCGGCGACTATCGCTTCGGCCACTGCCTGGCACCCCGGGCAGCAGAGCTCGCGGGGTTCGCCGAGGATCACGGCGGTAAACCGGCTGCCGGGCGGGACGGGCAGGGCGCAGTGGTAGCAGGGGGTCGGGGTGGTGGTCATGGAGTCATCACTAGTACCGCTGGATCTCTATCGTCGGATAGGGCCTCTTCGCGGGCAAGCCCGCTCCCACAGAGATCGTTGGTGGGCTCCGGTAAAGTGCCCGACCGCGGATCAACGGTGGGAGCGGGCTTGCCCGCGAATGCACGAAGCGCAGTGTTTAGTTCTTCAGGTCTTCGGCACCTTGCAGCGGTTCGTCACCGAGCAGCAGGTCCTTGTCGTGGCTGACCTGTTCTTCCTCGAACATGCGCCAGACGTGATCGTCCTGGCTGCCGAGCAGTTCGACGAAGCGACGGCCTTCGACCTTGTCGGTCAACTGGCCGATATAGCGGCCTTGTTCGGTTGCGCTTTGGGTCAGGGTGATTTTGCGATCCTTCTCTGGCTGGGTCGGCGAGATCAGGTTCAGCTCCAGGGTCTTGGGCTGGCTGTTGCCGGTCAGGCGCAGCTCGACTTCGCCGGTGACCCCGTCCAGGTGCACGCTGGCACGCAGCAGCAGGGTCTGAGCCAGCAATTCACGGTCCAGGGAACGGTTGATGCCTTTGCCGGCCTCGTAGTAGTTGTCGTTGACCAGGTTGTCCGGGTTGTTCACCGCGATGGTCACCATCGACAGGGTCAACGTCACCGAACAGGCCAGGATCGCGATGATGATCCAGGGCCAGAGGTGCTTGTACCAAGGGCTGGTGGCGTTTGCTGCAGGCATGATGACTTCTCTCAACGAATTTGTGGGCCGATGAATCGGCTCTTGGCTTCAACGTGGACGCTGTCGTCGTCGGCATCCTTGAGGATGAATTTCACCTCGTTGGTGCTCGACGGCAGTTGCTCCGGTGCGCTCGACAACTCGACCGGCATGCTGAAAATTTCCCCCGCAGCGACCTTGATCTCACGCTTGCCTTGCAGCTTGAGGTCCGGCAGGCCGGTGGCTTCCAGCAGGTAGGTATGGTCGCGCTGGTCCTTGTTCATGACTTTGAGGCTGTACACGTTCTCGATCCGCCCTTCGGCGTTCTCGCGGTACAGCACGCGGTCCTTGCTGACGTCGAAACCCACCAGTGAGCGCATGAAGAATGCCGTCACCAGGAGGCTGATCATCGCCAGCAGTACCAGCGCATAACCGATCAGGCGCGGCCGCAGTTTATGGGTTTTCTGCCCGGACAGGTTGTGCTCGGTGGTGTAGCTGATCAGGCCGCGGGGGTAGTCCATCTTGTCCATGATGCTGTCGCAGGCGTCGATGCACGCCGCACAACCGATGCACTCGATCTGCAGGCCGTCGCGGATGTCGATGCCGGTCGGGCACACCTGTACGCACATGGTGCAGTCGATGCAGTCACCCAGGCCCTGGGCCTTGTAGTCCACGCCTTTCTTGCGCGGGCCACGGGCTTCGCCACGACGCGGGTCGTAGGAAACGATCAGGGTGTCCTTGTCGAACATCACACTCTGGAAGCGCGCATAAGGGCACATGTAGATACACACCTGCTCGCGCAGCCAGCCGGCGTTGCCGTAGGTGGCGAGGGTGAAGAAGCCGACCCAGAAGTACGACCAGCCATCGGCCTGGCCGGTGAAGAAGTCGATCACCAGTTCACGAATCGGTGAGAAATAGCCGACAAAGGTCATGCCGGTGACGAAACCGATCAACAACCACAGGCTGTGTTTGCTGAACTTGCGCAGGAACTTGTTGGCGCTCATTGGCGCCTTGTCGAGCTTGATGCGTTGGTTACGGTCGCCTTCGGTGACCTTCTCGCACCACATGAAAATCCAGGTCCAGACGCTCTGTGGACAGGTATAGCCGCACCAGACACGCCCGGCGTACACGGTAATGAAGAACAGGCCGAAGGCGGCAATGATCAGCAGGCCGGAGAGCAGGATGAAGTCCTGCGGCCAGAAGGTGGCGCCGAAAATGAAGAACTTGCGTTCCGGCAGGTTCCACCACACGGCCTGATGGCCACCCCAGTTGAGCCAGACTGTGCCGAAATACAACAGGAACAGGCCGGCACCGCCCATCATCCGCAGGTTGCGGAACAGACCGGTGAAGGCGCGGGTGTAGATTTTTTCTCGTGAGGCGTACAGGTCGACGCTGTTGTTCGCGTTCTTGGTAGGTGGAGTAACGTCGTGTACCGGAATCTGATTGCTCATCATTGCATCCCACGGCAGTGGAAAAATGCCTCGGTCAGTACGTGCCGACCGCGGTCAAAAAGGCTGTTGCAGTGGCGCAATGATACGCCTGAAGCTCTAGCATAAGGGTGCGACCTTTGGTCGCGTTGGGGAAAAAGAGTGGATGGTGTAGCAAATGTAACAAATCATGATTCAGGTCAATTGACTTGTTCAGTATGGACGATTTTTCACCCTGCCTTCTCGTGCCTGGCCAGTATCCCGCCACCCTGTGCCGGTATTGACGTCGGCCTCGGGGAGGAAACATCGGCACTTAATTAAGGGGCTCCAGGGGTTTGTTCCATTTCAGCAAGGGGCAGTAAGTTGTTCGCCAGCCGGGGTTGACCCGGTTCGTTCACCTTAACCCTTTATGAAAATGGAATTTTATGAAGCTCCTCAATTGTTGCAAGTTGGCCGCTGTGCTGACGTTCTTCTGCGTGGCCCCCGGAGCATTCAGCGCGCAGGTGCCGGACTCGCCTATGCACCTGGTCTTTACCTCCGACCCCCAGTATCCCTGGACCGAAAGTTCCGATGATGGCTCGCCTGAATCAGACTCACAGCGCGACGCCCGTTCGAAATGGCTGATCGACAGCCAATACGCTGACATTGCCGATTTCCGCAGGAATTTTGGCGGCGCCCAGCGGGTGCCGGTGATGATCAATGGCGACCTCACGGCGTTTGGCCACGGCTGGCAACGGTCGGTACTGATGCCAATCCTGGAAGCCAGGCTGGAAGGGCTCTACGGCTACGGGCTGGGCAATCACGACTACGAAAACAACGTCGACGATTGTTTTCTCAATAGCTGCGCTGCCGACAGTATCGAGGCGTTCAAGCAGCGTTACTGGGGCAAGGTCGACAGCATGGACTTCGGTGTGCGGGTCTCGGGGCGCACCGATATCTATTACGGCAGCCTGGCGTATTCGCGCAATCTGGGTGATGTGCATTTGGTGCAGTTGCACAACGAGCCGACCTATTCGGTGAACTTCAGCTCCGGACTGCCCCTGATCAGCTCCAAGGCGTTCGAAATCAGCGATGCGCTGGATTGGCTCGAAGGTGACCTGAAGAAAGCCCGGGAGCGGGGCCAGATCATTATTCTCAACCTGCACAAGCCACGAGGCTGGGCCGGCAGCGAGCAGCAGATCACCCGGTTCAGGAACATGATCGAGACCTACAAGGTCACGGCGGTGTTTGCCGGGCACTATCACGACTACTCGGGGCAGTACTGGAATGCTGGCGGGGAGTTTGGCCAAGTGCCGGTGTTTCTCAGCGGTTCGGCTTCCCAGCAGAGCTACCTGATCGGCAGTTTTGCCGCCGATCGGCAATCACTGACGGTCTATCGCGTCAAAGGCAACAATTGGCCCAGTCGTCAGCCCGAGTCGGTGATTGAAGTGCGGTATTAGCGGGCACAAACCAAACGGCCCCGTCAGGTGACTGACGGGGCCGTTTGTTGTTGCATCAAGCGTTTGCCTTACTCGGCGTCCGCTGCCTTCTCGCCGTGCGACAGGCTGTAGACGTAAGCGGCCAGCAGGTGAACCTTGTCGTTACCCTGCATTTGCTCTTGCGCAGGCATCTGGCCCTGACGGCCGTAACGGATGGTCTGCTGCAGTTGAGCGAAGCTCGAGCCGTAGATGAACGCGCCCGGGTGAGTCAGGTCAGGTGCGCCCATGGCTGGGGTGCCTTTGCCCGCAGGGCCGTGGCAGGCCACGCAGTTGGCGGCGAACAGTTTCTGGCCAGCAACCGGGTCGGCTTTGCTGCCTTCTGGCAGTGTACGGCCATCGAGGTTGGTCAGGACAAATGCAGCAACGTCGCTGACGCCTTGCTCGCCGATCACTTCAGCCCAGGCTGGCATCACAGCGTGACGACCGGCCATGATGGTGGCCTTGATGTCCGCTGGCGAACCGCCCCAGCGCCAGTCGGCGTCGGTCAGGTTCGGGAAGCCATAGGCGCCCTTGGCGTCGGAGCCGTGGCAAACCGAGCAGTTGGAGGCGAACAGGCGGCCACCCATCTTCAGGGCTTGTGGGTCCTTGGCGACTTCTTCGATCGGCATGGCAGCGAACTTGGCGAAGATCGGACCGAACTTGGCGTCCGACTTGGCCATTTCCTTTTCCCACTCGTGAACGCCAGTCCAGCCGGACTGGCCGTTGGCGAACGGGGTCTGCTTCTCGTTATCGAGGTAGTTGTAGCCCGGCAGCAGGCCTTTCCAGTTGCCCAGGCCCGGGTACAGCACCAGGTAGCCGAGGGCGAAGACGATGGTGCCGACGAACAGCATGAACCACCATTTCGGCAGCGGGTTGTCGTACTCCTCGATCCCGTCGAAGGAGTGGCCAACTGTCTCATCCGTCTGCTCGGCGCGCTGGCCCTTGCGGGTCGACAGCAGCAGCCAGGTCAGGGCGAAGATGGTACCCAGACTGAGGACTGTGACGTACAGACTCCAGAACGTAGTCATTCTTTGTTACTCCTAGAAGCTTGCTCGACGTGCTTGATGGCTTCGGGATCATCCGCGAAAGGCAGCAAGGTCGCGTCTTCAAACTCGGACTTGCGCTTGGGGCTGAACACCCACAAGGCCAGACCGATAAAGGCAACCATCACGACAACGGTGCCCAGGCCACGAATCATCCCGATATCCATCTAAATCACCGTTTGCTTTTGATGATGGTGCCCAGGCCTTGCAGATAGGCCACCAGCGCGTCCATTTCGGTTTTGCCCTTCACAGCATCCTTGGCACCGGCGATGTCTTCATCGGTGTAAGGGACGCCGAGCGTGCGCAAGACTTCCATTTTCTTCGCGGTGTCTTTGCCGTCGAGCTTGTTTTCCACGAGGAACGGGTAGCCCGGCATTTTCGACTCGGGCACCACGTTGCGCGGGTTGTACAAGTGCGCACGCTGCCAGTCATCGGAATAACGACCGCCCACTCGGGCCAGGTCCGGACCGGTACGCTTGGAACCCCACAGGAACGGGTGGTCCCAAACGCTTTCACCGGCTACCGAGTAGTGGCCATAACGTTCGGTTTCAGCGCGAAACGGACGGATCATCTGCGAGTGGCAGCCGACACAACCGTTGGCGATGTAGACGTCGCGGCCTTCCAGTTCAAGGGCGGTACGTGGCTTCATGCCTTCGACCGGCTTGTTGGTGACATCCTGGAAAAACAGCGGGACGATCTGGGTCAGGCCGCCGATGCTGACGGCGATGACCATGAAGAAGGCCAGCAGGCCAATATTCTTCTCGACTGCTTCATGCTTCATCAGTGAGCTCCAACTACAGCAATCTGTTCGGCGGCTTTGGCTTCTGCCGGGTTCGAGGCGCGTACGGTGCGGAATACGTTGTAGGCCATGAACAGCATGCCGGAGGCGAAGAATGCACCGCCTAGGGCGCGAACGATAAAGCCCGGGTGGCTGGCTTGCAGCGCTTCAACGAACGAGTAGGTCAGGGTGCCGTCGTCGTTGATTGCACGCCACATCAGGCCCTGGGTGATGCCGTTGACCCACATCGAGGCGATGTAGAGCACGGTACCGATGGTCGCGAGCCAGAAGTGGGTGTTGATCAGGCCGGTGCTGTGCATCTGTGCGCGACCGAACAGTTTCGGAATCATGTGGTAGATCGCGCCGATCGAGATCATCGCTACCCAGCCCAAGGCGCCAGCGTGTACGTGGCCGATGGTCCAGTCGGTGTAGTGCGACAGCGAGTTGACGGTCTTGATGGCCATCATCGGGCCTTCGAAGGTCGACATACCGTAGAACGCCAGGGACACCACCAGGAAGCGCAGGATCGGGTCGGTGCGCAGCTTATGCCAGGCGCCCGAGAGGGTCATCATGCCGTTGATCATGCCGCCCCAGCTCGGAGCCAGCAGGATGATCGACATCGCCATGCCCAGGGACTGAGCCCAGTCCGGCAGTGCGGTGTAGTGCAGGTGGTGCGGACCGGCCCAGATGTACAGGGTGATCAGGGCCCAGAAGTGCACGATCGACAGGCGATACGAGTAGATCGGACGCTCGGCCTGTTTCGGCACGAAGTAGTACATCATCCCCAGGAAGCCGGTGGTCAGGAAGAAACCGACCGCGTTGTGGCCGTACCACCACTGGATCATGGCGTCGGTCGCACCGGCATAGGCCGAGTAGGACTTGAAGAAGCTGACCGGCAGGGAGGCGTGGTTGACGATGTGCAGCATCGCCGTCACGACGATGAAGGCACCGTAGAACCAGTTACCGACGTAGATGTGCTTGGTCTTGCGCTTGGTAATGGTGCCGAAGAACACCAGACCGTAGGTGACCCAGACGATCGCCAGCAGGATAGCCAGGGGCCATTCCAGTTCCGCGTATTCCTTGGTGGTGGTGTAACCCAGCGGCAAGGTAACAATCGCGCCGACGATCACCGCTTGCCATCCCCAGAAGGTGAAGGCGGCGAGGCTGTCGGAAATCAGTCGCGTTTGGCAGGTTCGCTGCACGACGTAATAAGAAGTGGCAAACAATGCACAACCACCGAAGGCGAAGATCACCAGGTTGGTGTGCAGTGGGCGCAGGCGTCCAAAGCTCGTCCATGGCAGATCGAAGTTCAACTCCGGCCAGACCAGTTGCGAGGCGATGAAGACACCGAGCCCCATGCCAAGGATCCCCCAGACCACCGTCATGATGGCGAACTGGCGGACTACCTTATAGTTATAAGCAGTCGGACTGATTGCTGTGCTCATTCTAAGGTTCCACGGTTTGGGTGTTTTATTAGGGATAAAAATCGGCCGCAAGTATGGAGAAAGCGGGGGGTCATTGCAACGCGCCATGACCTGCGTCAATGCTTTCAAAAGCTGATTCTGCGGCCTTTCCATGCGCCGCGTAGGGACAAATTTGCCCAGGGGGAAAATGTCCCGGCAGAGGAAAGAGGCGAGGGGGCTGGGTCAGTTGTAACAGGGTGTGTTCAAACCAGGCGCGCAGGTGACTGACGGCAACTTGGACGACAGCCGGTATCTACCGGCCTTTGCGGCCTGTCATCGAACCGATTCCTCGAACTCATCCTTTACGGCTGACCCGTGACCGGCCCTTGCCAGTCCGTTTGGCAGCAAGCTTAGACGTGAATCTGCCGGACGCAAAGGCAGACCTTTTGGGGGTGCGACAATGCGTCGCAAAGAGGTAGGGAACTGCCGCACCAGGAAGATGCGGCAGTAATGCGGTTGCGAGTTATTCGCTTTTGCCCTCCGCCTGCAGCGGCTGGGCGCTGGTCCCGTGGGAGAGGCTGTAGACGTACGCCGCCAGCAATTGCACCTTGTCATTGCCGAGCAGTTCGTTCTGCGCCGGCATGTGGCCCTGGCGACCATGGCGAATGGTCTGTTGCAGTTGGGCCAGGCTGGTGCCGTAGATGAACGCCGCCGGTTGCGTCAGGTTCGGCGCGCCCATCAGCTCCATGCCCTGGCCATTGGCGCCGTGACAGGCTACGCAGGTGGTGCTGTACGCTTGCTGTCCAGCGGCCAGGTCGGCACCGCTGCCCTCTGGCAATGGCAGGCCGGCGAGTTCGTGGCGCACATAGGCGGCGACGTTTTTCACCCCGGCATCCCCCAGGACTTCGCCCCAGGCCGGCATCGCCGCCATCCGCCCACCCATGATGGTGGTCTTGATGGCGTCAGCGCTGGCCCCCCAGCGCCAACTGCTGTCTGCCAGGTTGGGGAAGCCGAAGGCACCCTTGGCGTCCGAGCCATGGCACACCGAGCAGTTGGAGGCGAACAAGCGACCGCCCATCTTCAGTGCTTGTGGGTCCTTGGCCACTTCTTCCACGGGCATGACTGCAAATTTGGCGAAGATCGGCCCAAACTTGGCGTCGGCCTTGGCCATTTCCTTGTCCCATTCCTTGGTCTGGGTCCAGCCGTCCTGATAGCCCGGCAGGATGCCTTTCCAGTTGCCCAGGCCCGGGTAGAGGATCAGGTAGCCGACGGCAAACACCAGGGTCCCGGCGAACAGCAGGAACCACCACTGGGGCAGGGGATTGTCATATTCCTCGATGCCGTCGAAGGCGTGGCCCATGGTCTGGTCGACGCTGCCCTTGGTCTCGCCCTTGCGGGTGCCGACCAGCAGCCAGGTCAGGCCGATCAGGCTGCCGATGGTCAGTACGCAGATCCACGTACTCCAGAAGGTGGTCATGGCCGGGTACTCCTTGGTGCAGGTTCTTGAGTGCTGGCGTCTTCGGCCAGGGGTTCATCGGCAAACGGCAGCAGGCGGGCTTCGGCGAATTGCGCGCTGCGCTTGCTGTTGAACACCCACAGGGTCAGGCCGATAAAGGCCACGAACACCACGACGGTGCCCAGGCCACGGATCATTCCAGTGCTGATGACGCTCACTATTTCATAGGGCATGGCTCACCTCTTGCTCTTGATCGCAGTGCCGAGCACTTGCAGGTAGGAGACCAGGGCGTCCATCTCGGTCTTGCCCTTGAGCGTGGCGACTGACCCGGCGATGTCCTCGTCGGTGTAAGGCACGCCCAGGGTGCGCATGACCTTGAGCTTGGTTTCGGTGTTGCTGCTGTCCACGGCTTGGGTGACCAGCCACGGGTAGGCAGGCATTTTCGACTCCGGCACCACGTTGCGTGGGTTGTACAGGTGGGCGCGGTGCCAGTCATCGGAGTAACGGCCGCCGACCCGGGCCAGGTCCGGACCGGTGCGCTTGGAGCCCCACAGGAACGGGTGGTCCCAGACGCTTTCACCGGCTACCGAGTAGTGGCCGTAACGTTCGGTCTCGGCGCGGAACGGCCGGATCATCTGCGAGTGGCACTGCACACAGCCTTCGCGGATGTAGATGTCGCGGCCTTCCAGTTGCAGCGCGGTGTAGGGCTTCATGCCTTCGACGGGCTTGTTGGTGACGTCCTGGAAGAACAGCGGGACGATCTGGGTCAGACCGCCGATGCTCACCGCAAAGACCATCAGCAACAGCAGCAGGCCGACGTTTTTTTCAATCGTTTCGTGTTTCATGGTGGACTCCTCAGGCCATCTGCGCCGCGGCGGCGACTTCGGCTGGTTGGGCCTCACGCACGGTGCGCCAGGTGTTGTAGGCCATCAGGAACATGCCGCTCAGGAAGATCGCACCGCCGACCAGGCGTACGACGAAGCCTGGGTGGCTGGCCACCAGGGTTTCCACGAAGGAGTAGGTCAGGGTCCCGTCTTCGTTGACGGCGCGCCACATCAGGCCCTGGGCGATGCCGTTGACCCACATCGAGGCGATGTAGAGCACGGTGCCGATGGTGGCGAGCCAGAAGTGCGCGTTGATCAGGCCGACACTGTGCATCTGCTGGCGGCCGAAGATTTTCGGGATCATGTGGTACAGCGCACCGATGGAGATCATCGCCACCCAGCCGAGGGCGCCGGCGTGTACGTGGCCGATGGTCCAGTCGGTGTAGTGGGACAGCGCGTTGACCGTCTTGATGGCCATCATCGGGCCTTCGAAGGTGGACATGCCGTAGAACGCCAGGGACACCACCAGAAAGCGCAGAATCGGATCGCTGCGCAACTTATGCCAGGCGCCCGAGAGGGTCATCATGCCGTTGATCATGCCGCCCCAGCTCGGTGCCAGCAGAATCAGCGACATCACCATGCCCAGCGACTGTGCCCAGTCCGGCAGCGCGGTGTAGTGCAGATGGTGCGGGCCAGCCCAGATGTACAGGGTGATCAGGGCCCAGAAGTGCACGATCGACAGGCGATAGGAATACACCGGACGCTCGGCCTGTTTCGGCACGAAGTAGTACATCATCCCGAGGAAGCCGGCGGTGAGGAAGAAGCCTACGGCGTTATGGCCGTACCACCACTGGACCATGGCATCGGTCGCACCGGCATACACCGAGTAGGACTTGGTCAGGCTGACTGGCAGTTCCACGTTGTTGACGATGTGCAGGATGGCCACGGTGATGATGAACGCACCGAAGAACCAGTTGCCGACGTAGATGTGCTTGGTCTTGCGCTTCATCAGCGTGCCGAAGAACACAATGGCGTAGGCGACCCAGACGATGGTGATCAGGATGTCGATCGGCCATTCCAGTTCGGCGTATTCCTTGGAGCTGGTGTAGCCCAGGGGCAGGGTAATGGCTGCCAGCAGGATCACCAATTGCCAGCCCCAGAAGGTGAACGCGGCGATTTTTGGCGCGAACAATTGCGTCTGGCACGTGCGTTGGACCGAGTAGAACGAGGCGGCAAACAGCGCGCAGCCACCGAAGGCGAAGATCACTGCGTTAGTGTGTAACGGGCGCAGGCGACCGAAGCTGGTCCACGGCAAGTTGAAGTTCAGTTCGGGCCAGACCAATTGAGCCGCGAGAAAAACCCCGAGCCCCATGCCGACGATGCCCCATACCACCGTCATAATGGCGAATTGGCGGACCACCTTGTAGTTATAGGCGGTACTTAAAGAAGTGTTCATGGTTCCCCATCCACGGATCAGTTGAAGTGAACGCGTGCGCGCAAGGCGCGAACGCTCCCTTCGCCTGGAGTTATAGGCAGATTAAAAGCGAGGCAAGCATGGACAAAGAGCACAAGGCCAGTATTGACGGGGATCAATGGGCGCAGTGTGTGCGCGAGCGGGGGTGGCTGTGGGATGGCGCCTCGAGCCCGGCCGTGGCGACCTTGATTCTTGCCCATGGGGCCGGTGCGCCGATGGACAGTGCCTGGATGGGTGACATGGCTGCACGCCTTGCTGTCCGCGGGGTCAATGTGCTGCGCTTCGAGTTTCCCTACATGGCCCAGCGACGCCTGGACGGCGGTCGACGCCCCCCCAATCCGGCGCCCAAGCTGCTCGAGTGCTGGCGTGAGGTGTATAGCCTGGTGCGACGTCATGTCGCTGGGCGCCTGGCCATTGGCGGCAAGTCCATGGGCGGGCGCATGGCCAGCCTGCTGGCCGATGAGTTGGGTGCGGATGGGTTGGTGTGCCTGGGGTATCCGTTCTATGCGGTGGGTAAGCCGCACAAGCCACGGGTCGAGCATCTGGCCGGGCTGAAAACCCGGACCTTGATCGTGCAGGGAGCGCGCGATGCATTGGGCAATCGCGAGGCGGTCGAGGGGTACACACTGTCACCGGGTATCGAAGTGTTGTGGCTGGTGGCGGGGGATCATGACTTGAAGCCATTGAAGGCTTCGGGGTTGACCCATGAGCAGCATTTGGCTGCGGCGGCGAGTCGGGTGGCGGCGTTTCTCGGCTGAGTGTTGGATGGCCTGTCGGGGACTCATCGCGAGCAAGCTCGCTCCCACATCAGAACTGCAGTGAACACAGGTTTTTTGTTCAGCAACGTTCAACTGTGGGAGCGCGCCTGCTCGCGATGACGGCGTCAGCGGTTGAAGCGCGCCACCAGCGAATACTGGGTATTCGCAGTCCGGGTCAGTTCTTCGCTCAGCAGTGCCGAGTTCTGTGCCTGTTCCGAGGTGTGGTCGGCCAGCTCGGAAATGTTGCTGATGTTGCGGCTGATCTCTTCGGCCACCGCGCTCTGCTCCTCGGTGGCGGCGGCGATCTGGGTGGTCATGTCGGTGATGTTGGCCACCGCTTCGCTGATGCCCACCAGGGCCTGGTCGGCCTCCAGTACCCGCGCCACGCCTTCTTCAGCCTGGCGATGGCCGGCTTCCATGGTTTGCACGGCGGTGCTGGCGGTTTGCTGGAGCTTGGCGATCAAGCTGTGGATCTGCCCGGTCGACTCGCTGGTGCGTTGCGCCAGTTGCCGGACTTCGTCGGCCACCACCGCAAACCCCCGGCCCATCTCGCCGGCACGGGCTGCCTCAATGGCGGCGTTGAGGGCCAGCAGGTTGGTCTGGTCGGCGATGCCTTTGATCACATCGACCACGCCGCCGATCTCGTCGCTGTCCTTGGCCAGTTGGGTCACGGTCAGGCCGGTTTCCCCGACCACCACCGACAGGCGCTGGATGGCCTCGCGGGTTTCCCCGGCGATATCGCGGCCGCGCCCGGTCAGGCGGTTGGCTTCCTGGGTCGCGTCTGCGGTGCGCTGGACGTGGCTGGCCACTTCCTGGGTGGTGGCGGCCATCTGGTTGACGGCGGTGGCCACCTGCTCGGTTTCCACGCGCTGGCGCTCAAGGCCGGTGGAGCTGTTGTGGGCCAACTGGTCGGACTGGCGCGCCTGTTCGGTCAGGTGCTCGGCGGTGTCCTGCAGGCGGGTCAGGCAGGTTTTCAAGCGGGCTTCCTGGCTGAGGATCGACATCTCCAGGCGCGCCTGGGCGCCACGGCTGTCGGTGTACATCTGGGCGATCAACGGGTCGGAGGTGGTCTGCTCGGCCAGGCGTAACAGACGCTTGAGACCGCGTTGTTGCCAGCTCAGCCCGAGCAGGCCCAGGGGCACCGAAAGGCCCGCGGCCAGAGCAAAGCCCCATTGCGAGTTGAGGGTGGCACCGATCATGAAGCTCAACTGGCTGACCAGAATGAACGGCAGCCAGTCCTGCAGCACCGGCAGCCATTTGTCACGCTGGGGAACGGCGGACTTACCCTGGTTGATGCGCTGGTACAGGGTTTCGGCGCGGCGGATCTGCTCGGCGGTGGGCTTGACCCGCACTGACTCGTAGCCGATCACCTGGTTGCCGTCGAACACCGGGGTCACGTAGGCATTGACCCAGTAATGGTCACCGTTCTGGCAGCGATTCTTGACAATGCCCATCCATGGCAGGCCTTGTTTCAATGTGCCCCACATATGCGCGAACACCGCCGACGGCACGTCGGGGTGACGGACCAGGTTGTGCGGCGCACGGATCAGTTCTTCACGGGAGAACCCACTGATTTCGACGAAAGCGTCGTTGCAGTAGTTGATCACGCCTTTGGCATCGGTGGTGGAAATCAACCGTTGCTGAGCCGGAAAGGTCCGTTCGCGTTGTGTGATGGGCTGGTTGTTACGCATGGCTGTTTCAATCCGCAAGGCTTTGACAGGGTTTCGGCCAGCCCGCTGAATTATTGAAATTTTTTTCAAGGAATCGGCGCTGCGTCGTAAAACGACCGGTGCGTCATTTGCCGTCAGATAAACCCTTGCGGGTTCAGGCAGGCGTTTGTGGCCCTACCAATCATGTACTCGCGCTGCTGAAAGGGCAGCGCGAGTACCCACCGAAAAGCGCTCGGGGTTGCCCTTACGAGGCGATCAACTGCCGCAACACGTAATGCAGGATCCCCCCGGCCTTGAAGTACTCCACTTCATTGAGGGTGTCGATCCGGCACAGCACCTCGACTTTCTCGCGGCTGCCGTCCTCACGGGTGATGATCAGGGACAGGTTCATCCGAGGGGTCAGTTCCACGCCGCTGAGCCCCTGGATGCTCAGGGTTTCCCTGCCGGTCAGGTTCAGGCTCTTGCGGTTCTGGTCGAGCTTGAATTGCAGCGGCAGGACGCCCATGCCCACCAGGTTGGAGCGGTGAATCCGTTCAAAACTTTCGGCGATCACCGCCTTGATCCCCAGCAGGTTGGTGCCCTTGGCGGCCCAGTCGCGGCTGGAACCGGTGCCGTATTCCTGCCCGGCGATCACCACCAGCGGGGTGCCGGCGGCCTGGTAGCGCATGGCCGCGTCATAGATCGCCATTCTCTCGCCAGTGGGGATGTACAGGGTGTTGCCGCCTTCTTCGCCGCCGAGCATTTCATTGCGGATGCGAATGTTGGCGAAGGTGCCGCGCATCATCACTTCATGGTTGCCGCGCCGTGAGCCGTAGGAGTTGAAATCCCGTGGCTCCACCCCTTGCGCACGCAGGTAGTGGCCAGCCGGGCTGTCGGCCTTGATGTTGCCAGCGGGGGAGATGTGGTCGGTGGTCACCGAGTCGCCCAGCAGCGCCAGCACCCGTGCGTGGCTGATGTCCTCGATTACCGGGGGCGGGCCGTCGATGTGGTCGAAGAACGGCGGGTGCTGGATGTAGGTGGAGTCTGGCTGCCAGACATAGGTCGCCGCTTGCGGCACCTCGATGGCTTGCCACTGTTCGTCGCCGGCGAACACTTCGGCGTACTCCTTGTGGAACATGGCGGTATTGACCTGGTTCACCGCGTCGGCGATCTCCTGGGTGCTGGGCCAGATATCGCGCAGGTACACCGGGTTGCCGTCCTTGTCGTCCCCCAGTGACTCGCGGCTGATATCGATGCGCACCGTGCCGGCCAGCGCATAGGCCACCACCAGCGGCGGAGAGGCGAGCCAGTTGGTTTTCACCAGGGGATGGACCCGGCCCTCGAAGTTACGGTTGCCCGACAGCACTGAGGCGACGGTGAGGTCGGAGCCCTGGATGGCTTTTTCGATCGGCTCCGGCAAGGGGCCGGAGTTGCCGATACAGGTGGTGCAGCCATACCCCACCAGGGCAAAGCCCAGTTGATCAAGGTATTGGGTCAGGCCGGCGGCCTTGTAGTAGTCGGTCACCACTTTGGAGCCGGGCGCCAGGGAACTCTTGACCCAAGGTTTGCGTCGCAGGCCTTTTTCCACGGCTTTTTTCGCCACCAGCCCGGCCGCCATCATTACGCTGGGGTTGGAGGTGTTGGTGCAGGAGGTGATGGCGGCAATCACCACCGCGCCGTTTTTCAGGCGATAGGTCTGACCCTCGTACAGGTAATCCGCTTCGCCGACCAGGTCGGCATTGCCGACGGCCACGCCACCACCGCCCTCACTTTCCAGGCGGCCTTCTTCCTTGCTGGTGGGTTTGACCTGCAGGCCGAGGAAATCGCTGAAGGCCTGGGCCACATTCGGCAACGAGACCCGGTCTTGCGGGCGTTTAGGTCCGGCGAGGCTGGCTTCGACGCTGCCCATGTCCAGCGCCAGGCTGTCGCTGAACACCGGCTCCTGGCCGGGCAGGCGCCACAGACCCTGGGCTTTGCTGTAGGCCTCCACCAGCTTGACCACCGCGTCTGGGCGCCCGGATAGGCTCAGGTAGTCCAATGTCACTTGGTCCACCGGAAAGAAGCCGCAGGTCGCGCCGTATTCCGGCGCCATGTTGGCGATGGTGGCGCGGTCAGCCAGGGGCAGTTCGGCCAGGCCGTCGCCGTAGAACTCGACGAATTTGCCCACCACGCCTTTCTTGCGCAGCATCTGGGTCACGGTCAGCACCAGGTCGGTGGCGGTGATGCCCTCCTTGAGCTTGCCGGTGAGCTTGAAGCCGATCACCTCCGGAATCAGCATCGACACCGGCTGGCCGAGCATCGCCGCTTCGGCCTCGATTCCGCCGACTCCCCAACCCAATACCCCGAGACCGTTGATCATGGTGGTGTGGGAGTCGGTGCCCACCAGTGTGTCGGGGAAGGCATAGGTGCGGCCGTCTTCGTCCTTGGTCCACACCGTGCGGCCGAGGTATTCGAGGTTCACCTGGTGGCAGATGCCGGTGCCTGGCGGGACCACGCTGAAGTTGTCGAAGGCGCTCTGGCCCCAGCGCAGGAAGGCGTAGCGTTCGCCATTGCGCTGCATCTCGATGTCGACGTTTTCTTCGAATGCGCTGCTGCTGGCAAATTTGTCGACCATCACCGAGTGGTCGATCACCAGGTCCACCGGTGACAGCGGATTGATGCGCTGCGGGTCGCCGCCGGCCTTGGCCATGGCGGCGCGCATGGCGGCCAGGTCGACCACCGCCGGCACTCCGGTAAAGTCTTGCATCAATACCCGCGCCGGGCGGTACTGGATTTCCCGGTCGCTGCGCCGCTCCTTGAGCCAGGCGGCGAGGGCCTTGAGGTCGGCGCCGGTGACGGTTTTTCCATCTTCCCAGCGCAGCAGGTTTTCCAGCAGGACTTTGAGCGACATCGGCAACGGGTCGAGGTTGCCCAGGGCTTTGGCAGCCGCTGGCAAGCTGAAGTAGTGATAGGTCTTGTCGTCGACTTGCAGGGTGCTAAGGGTTTTCAGGCTATCGAGGGACGGCATTGAAATGACTCCTTTGGGTCCGCGCGGCTACGGACTGACGGGACGGACAGAGCATTAAACCTAGCTCTGTTTTAAGTAGCTGGCTAATTACTGGACTCTATGGGCGGGTCCAGGGTTGCGAAGTCAGTTATTATGCGCCGGTTTTCGTGACAGGCTTTGCTACAGGGCAAGTTTGCGCGCACTTGCCCAGGAGATTTAATGAACATCCTCTTTATGCATTGCCGGCCGGGCTTCGAAGGTGAAGTCTGCTCGGAGATCGCCGAACATGCCGCGCGTTTGAACGTGGCCGGCTACGCCAAGGCAAAAACCGCCAGCGCCTGCGCCGAGTTCGTCTGCACCGAGGAAGACGGCGCCGAGCGCTTGATGCGCGGCCAGCGTTTTGCCCAGTTGATCTTCCCGCGGCAATGGGCCCGCGGGATCTTCATCGACCTGCCGGAAACCGATCGCATCAGTGTGATCCTCGCCCACCTGGCGGATTTCCCGGTGTGCGGCAGCCTGTGGCTGGAAATGGTCGATACCAATGATGGCAAGGAGCTGTCGAACTTCTGCAAGAAATTTGAAGGCCATCTGCGCAAGGCGCTCATGGCGGCGGGCAAGTTGGTGGAAGACCCCCACAAGCCGCGTTTGCTGCTGACCTTCAAAAGCGGGCGCGAAGTGTTCATGGGCCTGGCGGAAGCCAACAACTCGGCGATGTGGCCGATGGGCATCCCGCGCCTGAAGTTCCCCCGTGAAGCGCCAAGTCGTTCCACCCTGAAACTGGAAGAGGCCTGGCACCACTTCATCCCGCGTGATCAGTGGGACGAGCGCCTGCACAGCGACATGACCGGCGTCGACCTCGGCGCCGCACCGGGTGGCTGGACCTGGCAACTGGTCAATCGGGGCATGCTGGTGACGGCCATCGACAACGGGCCGATGGCTGAAAGCCTGATGGACACCGGGCTGGTGCAGCACTTGATGGCCGACGGCTTCACCTTTAAGCCCAAGCAGCCGGTGGACTGGATGGTCTGTGACATCGTCGAGAAACCGGCGCGTAACGCCGCGATGCTGGAAGAGTGGATCGGTGACGGGCATTGCCGCGAAGCGGTGGTCAACCTGAAGCTGCCGATGAAGCAGCGTTATGCCGAAGTGAAGCGCCTGCTGGAACGCATTGCGGAAGGCTTCAAGGCCCGCGGGATCCGGGTCGATATCGGCTGCAAGCAGCTGTACCACGACCGCGAGGAAGTGACCTGCCATTTGCGTCGCCATGATGTGAAAAAAACCAGATCCCGTTGAGCGGGCCCATCGCGAGCGGGGTCGCGTTCACAGTAATGGTGTTATGCCATAGCTGACGCAGCCCCTGGCTTTGCGCGACAATGCCGGCACGTTTCAGGAGTCAGACATGAGTGAATTGATCCATACGCCGGTTGACGGCACCCTCGACGCCACCGGCCTGAACTGTCCGGAACCGGTGATGATGCTGCACCAACACATTCGCGACCTGGTCCCGGGCGGCCTGCTCAAGGTGATCGCCACGGACCCTTCGACCCGTCGCGACATTCCCAAGTTCTGCGTGTTTCTCGACCATGAACTGGTCGGCCAGCATGAGGACAGCGGGACCTACCTGTACTGGATTCGCAAGAAGTCCGTTTAACTGGCGTTTACAGGGCCGGTGGTGCGCTGATGAATACGGATCCGCTTGCGGGCGCTGCGCACCAGGCGGATCGACAGCATCAGCGCCGCGCAGCTCAGGCCGGCGATCAGGCCTTCCCACAACCCGCTCGGGCCGCTGGCCGGGCCGAACCAGTCGGTCAGTCCCAGCACGTAGCCTACTGGCAGGCCGATGCCCCAATAGGCGAACAGGGTCAGGATCATCGTCACCCGGGTGTCCTGATAGCCCCGTAGCGCCCCGGCACAGATCACCTGGATCGCATCGGAGAACTGGTACAGCGCGGCATACACAATCAGCATCGAGGCGATCTGGATCACGCTCTGGTCAGGGGTGTAGATCGAGGCGATGGGTTCGCGCAGCAGCAGGATCAGGCTTGCCGAGAATGCCGCAAACACCAGGGCCGCGCCCAGCCCGACCTTCGTCGCGAAACGCGCCTGGTAGGGGTTGCCGGCCCCCAGTGCCTGGCCGACCCGGACCGTGACCGCCATCCCCAGCGAGTAGGGAATCATGAACAGCAGCGAGCTGATGTTCAGTGCGATCTGGTGCCCGGCCACCACGGTCGAGCCGAGGCTGCCGATCAGCAGGGCAATGACCGCGAAGATGCTCGATTCGGCGAACACCGCGATGCCGATTGGCAGGCCGATGCCGATCAGGCGCTTGATCACCGCCCATTGCGGTCGATCGATCCGCACCAGGACCCGGGTGCGGGCATAGAAGGGCGCCCAACGGGTCCAGCCGGCCATGCTCAGGGCCATGAACCACATGACGATGCCACTGGCCCAGCCGCAGCCAACGCCGCCCATGGCCGGCAGGCCGAAGTGACCATAGATCAGCGCATAGTTGAGCGGGATGTTGAGCAGCAGGCCGCTCAGGCCGATGGCCATGCTCGGGCGGGTGCGCCCCATGCCATCGCTATAGCAGCGCAGCATGTAGTAGAAGGCAATGCCCGGAAAGCCGAAGGCGATTCCCTGCAGGTAGCCCATGCTCGGGTCGATCAGCAGTGGGTCGACTTTCATCCAATGCAGGATCGGCTCGGCGCTGAGCAACAGGCCGCTGCCCAGCAGGCCGACGAACAGCGCCAGCCACAGGGCCTGGCGGGTCAGCGGGCCGATCTGCTCGAGTTGCCCGGCGCCAAAACGCTGGGCGACCTTGGGCGTGGTAGCCAGCAGCACGCCGGTCATCAACAGGTACACCGGAATCCAGATCGAGTTACCCAGGGCTACTGCCGCCAGGTCTCGTGGGCTGACCCGGCCGGCCATCACCGCATCGACAAACCCCATGGCGGTGGTGGCCAGTTGCGCGACCATGATCGGCATGGCCAGGCCAAGCAGGCCTTTGAGCTCCAGACGAACCAGGGTGGTGCGGGGCGGGGCAGTAGCGGTGGTGCTGTCAGTCACGGCGTTCACAGGCGAAGCGTCCAAAGGGTTTTGATGCGCAAGGCGGCGCATTCTACGCCCTGACACAGCAGTCAGGAAAACTCCAGTGTTGCGGATTTGTAATCGCCGCCTCTGGTGGGAGCTGCGCTACACTGCCGGTCCGCCAAAGGAGCCTGCCATGCTGATTGTTGCTGACGAAAATATTCCGCTGCTCGATGCCTTCTTCGAAGGTTTCGGCGAAATCCGCCGTGTGCCGGGCCGGTCCATCGATCGCGCGACCGTCGAGCAGGCCGATGTGCTGCTGGTGCGCTCGGTGACCAACGTCAGTCGCGACCTGCTGCAAGGCAGCAAGGTGCGGTTTGTCGGCACTTGCACCATTGGCACCGATCACCTGGACCTGGACTACTTTGCCCAGGCCGATATCAGTTGGTCCAGCGCCCCAGGCTGCAATGCCCGCGGTGTGGTCGACTATGTGCTGGGCAGCTTGCTGACCCTGGCCGAGATCGAAGGCGTAGCCCTGGCCGAACGCACCTATGGGGTGGTCGGGGCTGGCGAAGTCGGCGGGCGGCTGGTCAAAGTGCTGCAAGGCCTGGGCTGGAAGGTGCTGGTCTGCGACCCACCGCGCCAGGCGGCCGAAGGGGGGGGTTACGCCAGCCTTGAGCAAGTCATCGCACAATGCGACGTGATCAGCCTGCACACCCCCTTGACCTCGTCCGGCGAGCAGTCGACCCGGCACCTGTTCGATCGTCAGCGCCTGGAGCAACTCAAGCCGGGTGCCTGGTTGATCAATGCCAGTCGCGGGCCGGTGGTGGATAACCAGGCGCTGCGCGAAGTGCTGCTGGAGCGTGAAGACCTGCAAGCGGTACTGGACGTCTGGGAAGGCGAGCCGAGTGTCGATATTGCCCTCGCCGAACTGTGCGTGATCGCCACCCCGCACATTGCCGGCTATAGCCTCGATGGCAAGCAGCGTGGCACTGCGCAGATCTATCAGGCGCTGTGCCAGTTCCTTGGCCAGCCGGCGACCGTATCACTGGAGCAACTGCTGCCCGCCCCCTGGCTGGCACAGGTCAGCCTGAGCGCCAGCAGTGATCCGGCCTGGGCCCTGGCGATGCTCTGCCGTGGGGTGTACGACCCGCGCCGCGACGATGCGGATTTTCGGCGCAGCCTGGTGGTCGGCACAGCGGAGCAACGCGCGGCATTTGACCTGCTGCGCAAGCACTACCCGGAACGCCGCGAGATTGACGGGCTACGCGTGCAGATCGAGGGTCAGTCGCCTGAGTTGCGAGAGATCGTGGCGGCCTTGGGCGCGCAGGCGCTCTAGCGCAACCGCGGCTATAAAAAACCCGGCCTGGAGAGGCCGGGTTCGAAGACGTCAGGCTTGTATGTCACTTATGTTCGGCAGGCTTGACCAATCGCTGTTCCAGATCGCGGCATGCGCTCTGGATCATGTCTTCAGTGATCGGTACTTCGCGGCCTTTGGCGTCAATAATGGCGCACCCCAGAGACTGGTGCGGCTGCGTGCGGATCACTTGAATCTTGTCATCGCTGCTGTGTTGCAAGGACATGGCCTGTCTCCTCATCAGGTTGTGCGCTTACTGTAAGTCCGCCAAGTGACCACTCTGTTACAGCTTTCCACAGGGCGGCAAGGCGGTACGTTCAGTCCACCAGAAATACCCGTGGACTACCAGCCGGACTTTAGACCAATAGCATCTAGGCGCTATTGTTACAGGTCATATTCAATCCGACTGATTACGATTTACCCAAGTTCCCCTGAATTGACCGGTGTACGCTGGCCCGCGTTAATTCTTTCAGTTGGCCCTATTGGATGATCCTGATGCTGTCAGCCCGCCACCGTCGCGCGATTCGTTTGTCCCTGCATTTTATTGCGCCGTATCGCTGGCAGGCCTTGGGTGCCTTGCTGGCGCTGATCGTCACCGCCGGCATTACTTTGTCCATGGGGCAGGGCATTCGCCTGTTGGTGGACCAGGGCTTCATGACCCAGTCGCCACACCTGCTCAATCAGAGCATTGGCCTGTTTCTGCTGCTGGTGGTGGGTTTGGCGGTCGGCACCTTCACCCGGTTTTACCTGGTGTCGTGGATTGGCGAGCGGTGTGTAGCGGACATCCGCCGGCAGGTGTTCAACCACCTGATCTACTTGCACCCCGGGTTTTATGAGGGCAACCGCAGTTCCGAGATCCAGTCGCGCCTGACCGCCGATACCACCTTGCTGCAATCGGTGATCGGTTCGTCGCTGTCGCTGTTCTTGCGCAATGCCTTGATGGTGATTGGCGGCATCGTGCTGCTGTTCATCACCAACCCGAAGTTGACCAGCATTGTGGTGGTGGCGCTGCCGCTGGTGCTGGCGCCGATTCTGATTTTCGGCCGTCGGGTACGCAGCCTGTCGCGCCTGAGCCAGGACCGGATTGCCGATGTCGGCAGCTACGTGTCTGAGGCCCTGGGTCAGATCAAGACGGTCCAGGCCTACAACCACCAGGCCCAGGACGAGCAGCGTTTCGCGACCACGGTGGAACAGGCGTTCGACACCGCGCGCAAACGCATTCTGCAGCGTGCCTGGCTGATCACTTTGGTGATCATCCTGGTGCTCGGCGCAGTCGGGGTCATGCTCTGGGTCGGTGGCATGGACGTGATCGCCGGGCGCATCAGCGCTGGGGAACTGGCAGCGTTCGTGTTTTACAGCCTGATCGTTGGCAGTGCCTTTGGCACCCTGAGCGAAGTGATCGGCGAATTGCAGCGAGCTGCCGGTGCGGCCGAGCGGATTGCCGAGTTGCTGCGTGCGGAAAACATCATCCAGCCGCCACCCAGCGGCCAAGTGACCTTGCCCGAACGGGTTCGTGGCGAGTTGCAATTGCAGGAGGTGCGCTTCAGCTATCCCTCGCGCCCGCAAAGCTATGCCGTCGATGGCTTGAGTCTGCGGATCAACGCCGGCGAAACCCTGGCGCTGGTTGGCCCGTCGGGAGCGGGGAAGTCGACGGTGTATGACCTGCTGCTGCGCTTCTACGACCCGCTGCAGGGGCGGATCCTGCTGGACGGGGTAGACCTGACCCTGCTGGACCCCCAGGACCTGCGTCGCTGTTTCGCCCTGGTCTCACAAAACCCGGCGCTGTTTTTTGGCAGCGTTGAAGAAAACATTCGTTATGGCAAACCCGAGGCAACCCTGGCACAGGTCCAGGAGGCCGCGCGGATTGCCTACGCCCACGACTTTATCGAGCAGATGCCCGCCGGCTACCAGACCCACTTGGGCGATGGCGGGCTGGGCCTTTCCGGTGGCCAGCGCCAGCGCCTGGCCATTGCTCGCGCCTTGCTGGTGGATGGGCCGATCCTGTTGCTGGATGAGGCCACCAGCGCCCTGGATGCCCAGAGCGAGCACCTGATCCAGCAAGCCCTGCCGAGCCTGATGAAAAACCGCACCACCCTGGTCATCGCCCATCGCCTGGCCACCGTGAAAAACGCCGACCGGATCGCCGTGATGGACCAGGGCAAACTGGTGGCAGTGGGCACCCATCAGCAACTGATCAGCAGCAATGCGCTGTACGCGCGGCTGGCGGCGTTGCAGTTCAGTGATGGGCCTGCGGTGTCATAAGGGAAGGTGCCGGGGTTGGGCGTTCAGGTCGGCAGGAGGCTGATTTCCGGCATTGAACCGACCCGGTAACCGACCCCCAAGTCCTGTTGTTGAGGGTGATCCGGGGGGGGGGCAGTCAGGATTGGCACCCAAGGCCAGCTCAATCCCGCCAAAAAAATGCCCGCATCAAACGATGCGGGCATTTTTTATCTCAGTGCTAGAGGTCACTGGTTGTCAAAGTAGCGCTCATGCCAATCCACCAGCGGCTGGGGTGAGTTGAGCTTCTGTCCGTAGATCACCGAATAAGACAGCACGTTCTGTACATACTGGCGGGTTTCGTCGAATGGGATGCTTTCTACCCAGACGTCGAAGCTCAGGTGGTCGGCGCCGCGCAGCCATTGGCGCACGCGGCCGGGGCCGGCGTTGTACGCGGCGGAGGCGAGTACCCGGTTACCGTTGAACTGGCTGTGGACCTGGCTCAGGTACGCCGCGCCAAGCTGGATGTTGGTGTCCGGGTTGAGTACCTGTTGAGGCGAGGCCAGGGGGATGCTGAATTTGCGCGCGGTTTCCTTGGCGGTGCCGGGCATCAGCTGCATCAGGCCGCTGGCGCCGACGCCGGAGCGGGCGTCATCCATGAAGGCGCTTTCCTGGCGGGTAATGGCGAACACCCAGCTGGAGTGCAGGCCACGGACCTTGGCTTCGCGGACCAGGGTGCTGCGGTGGGCCATTGGGAAACGGATGTCCAGGTCGTCCCAGTACTGCGCCTGGCTGATGGTGCGGATGGCCGGGAAGTACCATTTCAGGTCGTAGGCCAGTTTGGCCTGAGCCACCATTTCGTCCCGGTTGAAGTGACGACTGACGTGGTACCACTCGCGGCGGCCGTCGACGATTTGTCCGCGGGCATGGAACTCCAGGGCGCGGCGCACCCCGGGGGTATTGCGTACTTTGTTGATCAAGGCCTGGCTCATCACCAGGGGCTTGTTGTTCAGCGAGTACGGGGATTGGGAGCGGTCGGCGGCGAGGAAGCCGTAGAAGTCCCGCTCACGGGCGAGGTTGCGGTACAGGGTCTGCGCTTCCGGGTTCTGTGGTTGTGCCAGTTCCAGGCTGCGGGCCTGCCAGTAGCGCCAGCGGTTGGTGGTGGCCAGGTCTTGCGGCAGGCGTCGGGTCAACTGATAGGCATCGTCCCAGCGGGCCAGGCGTAGCAGTAGGCGCAGGCGCCATTCGGACACGGTGTTGTCCCGCAGTTCCGGGTCGTACTTGGTCATCACGTCGAGGGCGCGGCTGTCGAAGCGGCGGGCCAGGGTCAGGCCGATTTCCCGGGCAATCGCGACTTTTTCATCGCGGGAAAAATGCATGCTGCTGGCATAACCGTCGAGCAGGGCCATGGCCTTTTCCGGGTCCTGGCGGGCCAGGCGTCGCAGGCCCAGGCTGACCACGTCGGCCATGGGTTCATCCGCCGGGGTGAAACGCGATGGCTGGTTCAGCAGTTCGGGTTTTTGTGCCACGTCCACCAACAGGCGGCCACGGGGCGCCAGGGTGGTCATGCTGCTGACCAGGCTGTTGGCCAGCGCGTAGTTGCGAGCCTGTGCGGCCAGCTTGGCGCGCTCCCAGCGCTTCTGCTCAGTCAGTTGGCCTTGGGCTGCCCACATGCCAAACAGGGCGTCACACGCGGCCGGCTGGGATTTGCCGGTCAGCCACAATTTTTCGGTGTTGGCGTAGCCTTCAGCCTTGAGGTTGTGGCTGATCTGGTACTGCGCGTTGAGACAGTCCAGCTCGGTGAAATTGAGCTTGGGGTCGTAGTACTTCTGGAAGGTCGTCCAGTCCCCCCGATCGGCCAGCCAGCGCAACCAGCGCAACTTCATCCAGTTGGCCTGGGGCAGGTCGCCGTGTTCGGCGAGGAACTTCTCGATTTCGGCGTTGCTCGCGCTTTTCAGGCGGGCAGTCAGTTCGTCATACGCCAGGTAGGGCTCCAGCGGGTAGTCGGCGAGGGCCTGGCTGTAGCGAAAATACGGGCCGGTGTCGCCCTTGGCCAGGGCGCGCTTGGCTTCATCGTAATATTTGCGCTGGGTGGGCAGGTCCGCTGCCTGGGCGGATTGAACGGCAGTGGCTGAAAGAAGCAGGCAGGATAAAAAGCTGAAGAGGCGACTGCGCATGAGACATCCGGGCAGAAAAATCATGACAAGTGCCAGCAGGTGCCAGCACTGATTATCTGTAGCTTAGCCTTTTGCCAGCAACGGGTGAAAGCTTTGCCGGCCCGTCGGCACAAGTTCGCAACAATTAATCTGCAGAGTGCTCCTGCAGTGAAAATGCCGGCCTTCTGACGCCTCAAGTCAGGTAGAATGCGCGCCCAGTTTTTGGAGAAGCTCATGACCCTGCTCAAATTCAGCGATGTGTCCCTTGCTTTCGGCGCTATGCCGTTGTTGGACAAGGTGTCCTGGCAGATCGCCCGTGGTGAGCGGGTGTGCATCATCGGCCGCAACGGCACAGGCAAGTCCAGCATGATGAAGCTGGTCAAGGGCGATCAGAAGCCCGATGACGGCTCCGTTTGGCGTGCGCCTGGCCTCAAGATCGGCGAATTGCCGCAAGAATTGCCGGTGGCCGACGAGCGGACGGTGTTCGACGTGGTAGCCGAAGGCCTGGACGGTGTCGGCGAGTTGCTCGCGCAGTACCATCACCTGAGCCAGAACATCGTCACCGACGCCGACCTGGACAAGTTGATGCACGTCCAGCACGACCTCGAAGCCCGCGATGGCTGGCGTTTGCAGCAATTGGTCGACAGCACCCTGAGCCGTCTGCAATTGCCTGCCGACAAGACCCTCGCCGAATTGTCCGGCGGCTGGCGTCGTCGCGTCCTGCTGGCGCAGGCCCTGGTCTCCGAGCCGGACCTGCTGCTGCTCGACGAACCGACCAACCACCTGGACATCGGTGCAATTGCCTGGCTGGAAGAAGCCCTGAAGGATTTCCAGGGCGCCGTGCTGTTCATCACGCACGACCGTTCATTCCTGCAGAACCTGGCCACCCGCATCCTCGAACTGGATCGCGGCGGGCTGATCGACTGGAACGGCGACTACGCCAGCTTCCTGGTGCACAAGGAAGCCACGCTGGCGGCCGAAGAGACCGCCAACGCGCTGTTCGACAAAAAGCTGGCCCAGGAAGAAGTCTGGATCCGCCAGGGCATCAAGGCCCGTCGCACCCGTAACGAAGGCCGCGTGCGCGCCCTCAAGGCCCTGCGCGTCGAGCGCAGCGAGCGTCGTGAGCGCACCGGAAAGGCGAACATTCAGCTGGACACCGCTGACAAATCCGGCAAGCAGGTGATGGTCCTCGAGAACGTGAGTTTTGCTCACCCGGGTGGTCCATTCCTGATCAAGGATTTCTCGATGGTCCTGACGCGCGGCGACCGTATCGGCCTGCTCGGCGCCAACGGTACCGGCAAGACCACCTTGCTCAAGCTGATGCTCAACGGCCTGCAACCGACCAGTGGCACGGTAGAGGAGGGGACGCGTATCGACGTGGCCTACTTCGACCAGTTGCGCCACCAGTTGGATCTGGAAAAGACCGTGATCGACAACGTTGCCGAAGGTCGCGATTTCATCGATATCGACGGCCAGAGCCGCCACGTGTTGAGCTACCTCGGCGATTTCCTGTTCAGTCCGCAGCGTGCCCGCACGCCGGTCAAGGCGCTGTCCGGGGGCGAGCGTGCCCGTCTGTTGCTGGCCAAGTTGTTCAGCAAGCCAGCCAACCTGCTGGTGCTCGACGAACCGACCAACGACCTGGACGTGGAAACCCTCGAACTGCTGGAAGAGGTCCTGCTGACCTTCAACGGCACCGTGCTGATGGTCAGCCACGACCGGGCATTCCTCGACAACGTGGTGACCAGCACCCTGGTCTTCGAAGGTGAAGGCAAGGTGCGCGAATACGTAGGCGGTTATCAGGACTGGCTGCGCCAGGGAGGCTCGCCACGCCTGCTGGGCGTGACCGAGAGCAAATCCGGCAAGGCCGACCTGAACTCGGCCGTGGTCACTGCGGCGCCTGCGCCAGTAGCGGCGGTGGAAGCACCGGCGGCCAAGAAGAAGCTCAGCTACAAGTTGCAGCGTGAACTCGAAGCCCTGCCGGGTCAGATCGAAGCCATGGAGCAGCAGATCGCGGCGGTCGAAGCGCAAATGGCGGACGCTGGTTTCTACCTGCGTCCTGCTGCCGAGACCGCGGCCGTGATTGCCCAGCTGGAGCAGTTGCAGGCTGAGCTTGAGGTCATGGTCGAGCGTTGGGCCGAGCTGGATGCCTGATTGATCCTGCGCTAAAAAAGCCCGGCGCTCAGTGATGAGTGCCGGGCTTTTTGTATGCAGCAGGATCGAATCGTACCCCGGTAGGAGCGAGTTTGCTCGCGATGGTCGTCAACGATGACACGGAAAGACTGACACTCCGTGGCGCTCTCAGGTTCATCGCGAGCAAGCTCGCTCCTACAGGGGGGTGTCAGCTTTTGACCAGGCGTACCGCCAGCACATCGCACGGTGCGCCGTGCAGCACGTCATTGGCGGTGGAGCCCAGCAGCAATGCCAGGCCGTGACGGCCATGGCTGCCTACCACGATCAGGTCGCAAGCCTGTTCCTTGGCGAAATGGTGGATTTCCTGGCGCGGCTGGCCGTAGGTCAGGTGACTGCAGTCCTTGGTCAGTTCCGGGTACTTGAGGATCAAGCGCTCGAGGCGCTCCTTGGCCTGGTCGAACTGCTGTTGTTGCAGTTGCGACAGGTCCATCGGTACGTCACCACCGAAGGCCATCGCCATCGGTTCGACGATGTGCACCAGGGACAGTTTGGCGCTGTTGCTCACCGCCAGCTCGCGGGCGCGGTGAATCACGGGATCGCATTCTTCGGTGAGATCGACGGCGACCAGAATATGGTGGTAGGGCATGGGGTGCACCTCCTGAGGATTGCGATAAGGGTAAGTATGGCTGGTTTCAAGCGTATTGGTTTCGACAGAGATCAATGCGCCCATCAAAAATCGGGAGTACAGATATGACGGTCTGGATAGTGGTGTCAATCCTTGCGGTAATGCTCAGCCCTCTGGCATGGCTCGCCCCGTCGCGTCGCCAGGGCGGCAGGATGGCCCTGCGCATGGAGGCGCGGCGCATTGGCCTGGCCATGCAACTGGCGCCGCAGGAGTGGCCGCACTGGCTGCAGCCGGAGCCCCCCAGCCCGTGTGCGCAGTACCATCGGCCGCGCCGTGGCAGCCGGCCGGCGTGCTGGAGCTATTGGCAGAAAACCCCGGGACTGTGGGTCAATCAGTGGCAGGAACCTTGCGAAGATCCGGCCTTGCTGATTCATTTCGAAAAGTTGCCAGGCAATGTCTACAAGGTCGAAGCGGACAAGCAGATGGTCACCCTGTATTGGGGCGAGAAGGGCGACCCCCAGGTGTTGCAGCAGATCGACGCCACCCTCAAGGCGCTCGCCTGAGCAAAACGTGTTTAATGATGGACGTTAAAAAGCCCGACAATCAGCATCGGGCTGGAGTTGGCCAGGCAGGCCGGAAATTTTCTGTCGTGCTGATCCTACGCTGGGTATTGCGCCCAATGCGCTGATTTTTTCCTCTATCGCCCCTGCCAGCGTAGCTGCTCGAGCCGCGCTTGCTGCAGATTAGGGCGACGATTCTAAATATTGATTCTATGAATGACAGTACATGCAGCCGCGTGTTGCTGGTCTTCGTGTTACGGAAATGACCGCAAAGTCGCGTTTCAACCCGTGTTTTGGGCGATTGACAATTGTCGGAAATTCCGTGAAGGTGGCGTACCCAAATCAAACGGGCGTATGAATTGAGCGTTTGTATGTCAGAGCGCTCCTACAGAATCCCGACTATCGCGTTGGCGGGTGTGCCTGGTGGAATGGCGTTAGCATCGACAGTAGTGTCCATGCCCAGCCAGGACATCAGCGTCCGACGTGTACTGTTCAGCTTCCATATCGTGGAGATCAGTTGATGATTTACGAAGGTAAAGCCATCACGGTTAAGGCTCTTGAAAGTGGCATCGTCGAACTGAAGTTCGACCTCAAGGGTGAGTCCGTCAACAAGTTCAACCGTCTAACCCTGAACGAACTGCGTTCGGCCGTGGACGCCATCAAGGCAGATGCGTCGGTCAAGGGCGTGATCGTCAGCAGCGGTAAAGACGTGTTTATCGTCGGCGCCGACATCACCGAATTCGTCGACAACTTCAAGCTGCCGGATGCCGAGCTGGTTGCGGGCAACCTCGAAGCCAACAAGATTTTCAGCGATTTCGAAGACCTCAACGTGCCAACCGTCGCCGCGATCAACGGCATCGCGTTGGGCGGCGGTCTGGAAATGTGCCTGGCCGCGGATTACCGCGTCATGTCCACCAAGGCCAAGATCGGTCTGCCGGAAGTCAAGCTGGGCATCTACCCAGGCTTTGGCGGTACCGTGCGCCTGCCGCGCATCATCGGTGCCGACAACGCCATCGAGTGGATTGCCGCCGGCAAGGAAAATCGTCCTGAAGACGCACTGAAAGTCGGTGCGGTGGATGCGGTGGTTGAAGCCGACAAACTGCAGGAAGCTGCGCTGGAGCTGATCAAACGCGCCATTTCCGGCGAGTTCGACTACAAGGCCAAGCGTCAGCCGAAGCTGGAAAAGCTCAAGCTCAACGCCATCGAGCAAATGATGGCGTTCGAAACCGCCAAGGGTTTTGTCGCCGGTCAAGCTGGCCCGAACTACCCGGCGCCGGTCGAAGCGATCAAGACCATCCAGAAAGCCGCGAACTTCGGTCGCGACAAGGCCCTGGAAATCGAAGCCGCCGGTTTCGTCAAGCTGGCCAAGACTTCTGCTGCGCAGAGCTTGATCGGTCTGTTCCTGAACGATCAGGAACTGAAGAAAAAAGCCAAGGCCTACGACGAAATCGCCAAGGACGTGAAACAGGCTGCTGTATTGGGCGCCGGTATCATGGGTGGCGGTATCGCTTATCAGTCGGCGTCCAAAGGCACGCCGATCCTGATGAAAGACATCAACGAGCACGGTATCGAGCAGGGCCTGGCGGAAGCCGCCAAGCTGCTGGTGGGCCGCGTTGATAAAGGTCGCATGACCGCTGCGAAAATGGCTGAAGTGCTCAACGGCATTCGTCCTACCCTGTCCTACGGCGACTTCGGTCACGTCGACCTGGTGGTGGAAGCCGTGGTCGAGAACCCGAAAGTCAAGCAAGCCGTGCTGGCTGAAGTCGAAGACCAGGTCAAAGAGGACACCATCCTCGCGTCCAACACCTCGACCATTTCCATCAGCCTGCTGGCCAAGGCCCTCAAGCGTCCGGAAAACTTCGTCGGCATGCACTTCTTCAACCCGGTGCACATGATGCCGCTGGTGGAAGTGATTCGTGGCGAGAAGTCCAGCGAGCTGGCTGTGGCCACCACCGTTGCCTACGCCAAGAAAATGGGCAAGAACCCGATCGTGGTCAACGACTGCCCGGGCTTTTTGGTCAACCGCGTGTTGTTCCCGTACTTCGGCGGTTTCGCCAAGCTGGTCAGCGCCGGTGTGGACTTCGTGCGTATCGACAAGATCATGGAAAAGTTCGGCTGGCCGATGGGCCCGGCGTACCTGATGGACGTAGTCGGCATCGACACCGGTCACCACGGGCGTGACGTCATGGCTGAAGGCTTCCCGGACCGCATGAAAGACGACCGTCGTTCGGCCGTAGACGTGCTCTACGAAGCCAAGCGCCTGGGCCAGAAGAACGGCAAGGGCTTCTACGCCTACGAGACCGACAAGCGCGGCAAGCAGAAGAAAGTGGCCGACCCGTCGGTGCTGGAAGTGCTCAAGCCAATCGTTTACGAGCAGCGCGAAGTCACAGATGAAGACATCATCAACTGGATGATGATCCCGCTGTGCCTGGAAACCGTGCGTTGCCTGGAGGACGGCATTGTCGAGACGGCTGCCGAAGCCGACATGGGCCTGGTCTACGGTATTGGTTTCCCTCCATTCCGTGGCGGTGCACTGCGCTACATCGATTCGCTCGGTGTTGCCGAGTTCGTTGCCCTGGCTGACCAGTACGCTGATTTGGGCGCGCTGTACCACCCGACCGCCAAACTGCGCGAGATGGCCAAGACTGGCCAGCGGTTCTTCGGTTAAGCGTCCAACTTTTGAGCGAGAGTGAAATTTTATGAGCTTGAATCCTAGAGACGTCGTGATTGTCGACTTCGGTCGTACTCCGATGGGCCGCTCCAAGGGCGGCATGCACCGCAACACCCGCGCTGAAGACATGTCGGCGCACCTGATCAGCAAACTGCTGGAACGCAACGTCAAGGTCGACCCGAACGAAGTCGAGGACGTGATCTGGGGCTGCGTCAACCAGACCCTGGAGCAGGGCTGGAACATCGCCCGCATGGCGTCCCTGATGACGCAGATCCCACACACCGCTGCCGGCCAGACCGTCAGCCGCCTGTGTGGCTCGTCCATGAGCGCCCTGCACACTGCCGCGCAAGCGATCATGACCGGCAATGGTGACGTCTTTGTCGTCGGCGGCGTCGAGCATATGGGTCACGTGAGCATGATGCACGGTGTCGATCCGAACCCGCACATGTCGCTGTACGCGGCCAAAGCGTCGGGCATGATGGGCCTGACCGCGGAAATGCTCGGCAAGATGCACGGTATTACCCGTGAGCAGCAGGATGCCTTCGGCGTGCGTTCCCACCAACTCGCCCACAAGGCGACCGTGGAAGGCAAGTTCAAGGACGAAATCATCCCGATGCAGGGTTACGACGAGAACGGTTTCCTGAAACTGTTCGACTACGACGAAACCATTCGTCCGGAAACCACCCTGGAAAGCCTGGCGGCCTTGAAGCCAGCGTTCAATCCCAAGGGCGGCACCGTGACAGCCGGTACTTCGTCGCAGATCACCGATGGTGCTTCGTGCATGATCGTGATGTCGGCGCAGCGTGCCCAGGACCTGGGTATCCAGCCAATGGCGGTGATCCGTTCGATGGCGGTGGCGGGTGTGGATCCGGCGATCATGGGCTATGGTCCAGTACCGGCGACACAAAAAGCACTGAAGCGCGCGGGTCTGAGCATCTCCGACATCGACTTCTTCGAACTCAACGAAGCTTTCGCTGCACAGGCCCTGCCGGTGCTGAAAGATCTGAAAGTGCTCGACAAGATGAACGAGAAGGTTAACCTGCACGGCGGCGCGATCGCCCTGGGTCACCCATTCGGTTGCTCCGGTGCACGTATCTCCGGCACCCTGCTCAATGTCATGAAGCAGAATGGCGGCACTTTCGGTGTATCGACCATGTGCATTGGCCTCGGCCAGGGCATTGCCACCGTCTTCGAACGCGTTTAAGCGTTGCGTTGACGGAAGCCGGGGCCAAGTGCCCCGGTTTTTGTTTTTCTGAAGGTTTTTTTGTTTTTTATTTCGACGTATTTGAACGAGGCCCAGAGCATGCCGATCCAACCCGGGCTCTACCAGCATTACAAAGGTCCGCAGTACCGTGTTTTTAACGTTGCACGGCACTCTGAAACCGAAGAAGAAGTGGTCTTCTACCAAGCCCTGTATGGCGATTACGGCTTTTGGGTGCGCCCTTTGAGCATGTTTCTGGAGTCGGTCGAAGTTGACGGCGAGCAGGTCCCGCGCTTTGCTTTGGTGCAGGCCGAACCCAGCCTTTTTTCCCGGCCATAAGCGCAAGTCGCGCGGAACCCTGCGCTTGACCTCTCCTTGTTGCCACTATATATAGCGGTGCCGCGTCAGGCGCCAACCGCCTTTCACTTCTCGAATTCAGGAATTTTCTGATCCATGGGCAAATCGCTGGTCATTGTGGAATCCCCGGCTAAGGCCAAGACCATCAACAAGTATCTGGGCAACCAATACGTGGTGAAGTCGAGTATCGGCCATATCCGAGACCTGCCCACCAGCGGTTCGGCTAGCGCCAGCAAAGAGCCAGCCGCCAAGCGCGGCAAGGCAGCGGCTGGTGAAGTGCCGGCGCTGTCGCCTAAGGAAAAGGCGCGCAAGCAACTGGTTGCGCGCATGGGTGTCGATCCCGACCACGGCTGGAAAGCCAAGTACGAGATCCTCCCGGGCAAGGAAAAGGTCATCGAAGAACTGCGTCGGCTCGCCAAGGACGCCGACACCATCTATCTCGCAACGGACTTGGATCGCGAAGGGGAAGCCATTGCCTGGCACCTGCGCGAAGCCATCGGTGGGGATGACAGCCGCTACAAGCGCGTGGTGTTCAACGAAATCACCAAGAAGGCGATCCAGGAAGCCTTCTCCCAGCCCGGCGAGCTGGACATCGACCGGGTCAACGCCCAACAGGCGCGGCGTTTCCTCGACCGCGTAGTGGGCTACATGGTCTCGCCGCTGCTGTGGTCGAAGATCGCCCGTGGCCTGTCGGCTGGCCGTGTACAGTCGGTTGCCGTGAAGCTGGTGGTGGAGCGTGAGCGCGAGATTCGTGCATTCAACCCGCAAGAGTACTGGGAAGTCCACGCTGACCTCGGCACCGCCAAGGGCGCCAACGTGCGTTTTGAAGTGGCCCGTGAAAACGGCGAAGCCTTCAAGCCGCTCAACGAAGCCCAGGCCATGGCGGCCCTGGAAAAGCTCAAGTCGTCCAGCTACACCATCGCCAAGCGTGAAGACAAGCCGACCAGCAGCAAGCCGTCGGCCCCGTTCATCACCTCCACCCTGCAACAGGCTGCCAGTAACCGCCTGGGCTTCGGTGTGAAGAAAACCATGATGATGGCCCAGCGTCTGTACGAAGCCGGCTACATCACTTATATGCGTACCGACTCGACCAACCTCTCGGCCGATGCCGTGGCGATGGCGCGCACTTACATTGAAGGCGAGTTCGGCGGCAAGTACCTGCCGGAAACCCCGAATGTCTACAGCAGCAAGGAAGGCGCCCAGGAGGCTCACGAAGCGATTCGTCCTTCTGACGTGAATACCGATCCAAGCAAGCTGTCGGGCATGGAACGTGACGCTGAGCGTCTCTACGAGCTGATCTGGCGCCAATTCGTCGCGTGCCAGATGCTGCCGGCCCAATACCTGTCGACCACCGTCAGCGTCGCTGCCAGTGGCTTCGAGCTGCGTGCCAAGGGCCGTATCCTGAAGTTCGACGGCTATACCCGCGTGATGCCGCAGATGGCCAAGCCGGGCGACGACGACGTGCTGCCGGACATGGCCCAGGGCGATGCGTTGAAGCTGATCAAGCTTGATCCGAGCCAGCACTTCACCAAGCCGCCGGCGCGCTACTCGGAAGCGAGCCTGGTCAAGGAAATGGAAAAGCGCGGCATCGGTCGTCCATCGACCTATGCGGCAATCATTTCGACCATCCAGGACCGCGGCTACGTGGCTTTGCACAACCGTCGGTTCTATTCGGAAAAAATGGGTGACATTGTCACCGAGCGTTTGTCCGAGAGCTTCTCCAACCTCATGGACTACGGCTTTACCGCCGGCATGGAAGAGAACCTCGACGACGTTGCCCAGGGCGAACGTGACTGGAAAAACGTGCTGGACGAGTTCTACGGCGACTTCAAGAAAAAGCTCGAAGTGGCCGAGAGCCCGGAACACGGCATGCGGGCCAACCAGCCGGTAATGACCGACATCCCGTGCGTGACCTGCGGTCGCCCGATGCAGATCCGTACCGCATCGACCGGCGTGTTCCTCGGTTGCTCGGGCTACAGCCTGCCGCCGAAAGAGCGCTGCAAGGCCACCGTCAACCTGGTGCCTGGCGATGAAATCGCCGCGGACGACGAGGGTGAGTCGGAGTCTCTGGTGCTGCGCGGCAAGCACCGTTGCCCAATCTGCAGCACCGCGATGGATGCGTACCTGCTGGATGAGAAGCGCAAGCTGCACATCTGCGGGAACAACCCCGATTGCGATGGCTACGAGATCGAGCAGGGCAGCTACCGGATCAAGGGTTACGAAGGCCCGAGCCTGGAGTGCGATAAGTGTGGCAGCGAAATGCAGCTCAAGACCGGCCGTTTCGGCAAGTTCTTTGGTTGCACCAACGCTACCTGCAAGAACACCCGCAAACTGCTGAAAAGCGGTGACGCGGCGCCACCGAAGATGGACCCGGTGAAGATGCCCGAGCTCAAGTGCGAGAAGGTCAACGACACCTACATCCTGCGTGACGGTGCTTCCGGCCTGTTCCTGGCGGCCAGCCAGTTCCCGAAAAACCGCGAGACCCGTGCCCCATTGGTGATCGAGATCGTGCCCCACAAGGACGAGATCGATCCCAAGTACCACTTCCTGTGTGAAGCGCCGAAGAAGGATCCGGATGGCCTGCCAGCCGTGATTCGCTACAGCCGCAAGACCAAGGAGCAGTACGTGCAGACCGAAGTCGAGGGCAAGCCAACCGGTTGGAAGGCCTTCTACGACGGCGGCAAATGGGTGGTTGAAGACAAGCGCGTAGCCAAGTAAGCCGGCAGCGCGCTACAAACAGGCCGCATGCCTACCCTTGGGTGGGCATGCGGCCTTTGTTTTGGACTTGCGGATGACTTGTCTGATCCATGACACTGTCAGGCCAGCATCACGCGTCCTATTTCGTTGTGGAGACTGCCGTCATGGCCTTTGAGCTCTATACCCGTACCAACCAGAAAATCTATTTTGCCGGCCTGTCGCTAGAGGCCCTGGCCCGTGCGGAAGACGGGCGGGCGATGAACTCCCCGGCGCTGATCCAGGCTGGGCGCGAGTCAGCGCTGTTTCACCTGTATGGTGCATTGCTGGGCCTGTGCCATGAGATTGCCGGGTTCTACCGCTTACCGCAGGCCAATGCGCCTCGGGCGGAGATGCTCCTGACCCCCGAGGTGCTGGAGACCCTCGCCATTCCAGAGCTGGCAGAGATGGTCGAGCTGGCGCGCAACCGTGAAACTTGGCTGGCCAAGCTGCTGGCGGCCCATACTGCGCTGTTTCAGCCGCCGCGAGCACCGCACAAGCCCAAGGGTGACGTGACGCAGCCGCTGATCGTGGCGGTAAGCCTCGATGAAGAGCCTGAAGAGGAATTGAGCAGGGAGGAGCTGGAAAGCTGGCGGCAGAACCTCAAGAGCCTGGCGCTGCGTTTCCGTGAAGGCTTGAACGAGTGCTGAAACATCCCGTAGGAAGCTGAGCAGCCACGGATCAGGGAGGATCTCAAACGCTGGTTTCGGTTACATGCTGTCGGTCAAGATCCTGAGCGAAGCGTCACCGATGCCTATATAATCCCCGCCTTTCGTGGAGAACAGACCTTTATGCCAACGTCCTTTCTAGAAATTGTCGAACTGCCAGACGGCCGAATTGAACTGCGCAGGGCTGAGGACGAGGGTTCCCTGGTGACGCTGGACTTCTCGGAAGATGCCAAGGCGTTCCTGCAAGGCCAGCACGTTGAAGTCGCCAAGGCGATGTTGAGCGTGGGTGTGCAGATGGCTGGGCGCCTGGTTGAAGGCGATTTTGAAAAGGAAGAGGGGCCGCGGATTCTGCATTGATTCCGCCTGTCGGCTTTTTCCATAAGCATCCTTACAGATCTTCTTTACAGATTGGCTTCTCTGCCCTGGAGAAGCCCTGCGTCTAACGCGTGCGCCCTGGCTGTCACTTAGCCCAATCGAATATTCAGACTTTGTGCATCGCCGATACGTGCGGCGCCGATCAACTGTTGCCGTGCGCTGTTGTTCAGCGGGTTCAGCCAGCTGACAACGGTGTGGCTGCGACCCAGGCGCAAGGCTTCGCAGGCCAGCTGCTGGGCGCTTTGTGTGCCACGCGGATGCAGCAGGAGGATGCGCTCGCGGTTCAGGCCAGCATCGCGCAACCAGGTCTGGGTCAGGCTGGCTGGAGGAGCAATCAGGGTCAGCCAGCGGGCGTCCTGCTCCTGGCTCAGCTCCCTGAGGATCGGCGCCAGGAGGCTCAGGCAGTTCCCGGCCGCACCACGTAGAGACAGCTCGCTGAACGCTTCGGGTTCGGCGCTCCAGGGCGCTTCGACCACGTCTTTGAGGATCGGCGCCAGTGGCTGGGCCATGAACGCTTCGAACAACGGCAATTGTGCGGGCTGTGGTGTGTGTGGGAACTGCATAACGCCTCCTTTATCGGCGAATGACGCCGACACTCAAGCCTTCGATCACCAGGTCCTGATCTTTCAGGTTCACTTCGATCGGGGCGAACTCGGGGTTTTCGGCAATCAACCAGACCTTGCTGCCATCACGCTTGAAGCGTTTGACAGTCACTTCATCACCAATGCGCGCGACGACAATCTGGCCGTTGCGGGCCTCGCGAGTGGTGTGGACGGCCAGCAGGTCGCCGTCGAAAATCCCGACGTCCTTCATGCTCATGCCGTGCACGCGCAACAGGTAGTCGGCACGCGGATGAAAGAAGGCCGGGTTGATGTTGCAGGATTCTTCGATGTGCTGCTGGGCGAGGATCGGCGCACCGGCGGCGACCCGGCCAATGATCGGCAGGGTAGATTCGTCGGCCTTGGCCTCGAAGCCTGGGATACGAATGCCGCGCGACGCACCGGGCGTCATTTCGATAGCGCCCTTGCGGGCCAGGGCCTTGAGGTGTTCTTCCGCCGCATTGGGCGATTTGAAGCCGAGCTCCAAAGCGATTTCCGCACGGGTGGGCGGATAACCGTTGTCTTCGAGGCAACGTTTGATAAAAGCCAGAATCTCAGCTTGGCGTGGCGTCAGTTTTAGCATCTCGATCGCTCTGTCTTTTTATACAGTGACTGGGATTATATACAGTGGACTGATCTTGGCAATCCTCCTTTTTGGGGTGACCGCCGGACGGTCGACTGACAGTTCGTTGGCGACTGCGTTGTAGGACTGGCTACAGCCAGCGGCTTGTATGGTTAAATAGCTGACTGACCGTTCCCAAAACGAACGTGCAGACTTGACAACCCACAGGCTGAAACGTATGTTTCAAACAAGTGTTTGTCAGGCGGAGTAGCCATGGCCCAGTCGGAAACCGTAGAACGCATTCTCGATGCTGCCGAGCAGTTGTTCGCGGAAAAAGGTTTTGCCGAAACTTCATTGCGGCTGATCACCAGCAAGGCTGGGGTCAACCTGGCTGCAGTGAACTATCATTTCGGCTCCAAGAAGGCCTTGATCCAGGCCGTCTTCTCGCGTTTTCTCGGGCCGTTCTGCATCAGTCTCGATCGTGAGCTGGAGCGGCGTTCCGCCAAGCCGGACAACAAGCCGAGCCTGGAAGAGCTGCTGGAAATTCTCGTCGAGCAAGCCCTGGTGGTACAGCCACGCAGCGGCAATGACCTGTCGATCTTCATGCGCTTGCTCGGACTGGCCTTCAGTCAGAGCCAGGGCCACTTGCGGCGTTATCTGGAAGACATGTACGGCAAGGTGTTCCGCCGCTACATGACGCTGGTCAACGAAGCCGCTCCGCGCATCCCGCCTATCGAGCTGTTCTGGCGCGTGCACTTCATGCTGGGGGCAGCGGCGTTCAGCATGTCCGGGATCAAGGCGCTGCGTGCGATTGCCGAGACCGATTTCGGAGTCAATACCTCGATCGAACAGGTGATGCGCCTGATGGTGCCGTTCCTGGCCGCTGGTATGCGCGCCGAAACCGGCGTCACAGACGCCAGCATGGCGGCCGCGCAACTGCGCCCGCGCAGCAAGTCGGTGCCGGCGCCCGCCAAGGTTTAGCCGTGTATGGCTGGGCGCGGCAGCGGACATCCGCTAAGCTAGCCGCCCATGCCGACCGCCGTTTCAACCCTGCCCCCACTTTCCCTGACCGAGCCCCTTTTGCCGGGCATTGCCCGTGGCGGCGAAGTGGCGTGCCTGCGCCGGGCCGGGGACTTTCAAGGCGCGCCGCGCGCGCATTTCGATATCAAGGAATTTCTATGACTGCTGGCCTGCAAGGCTCGTTGATGGTGGACGTCGCCGGTACCTGGCTGACGGCTGAAGATCGCCAACTGTTGCGTCAGCCCGAGGTGGGCGGCCTGATTATTTTTGCGCGCAACATCGAGCATCCGCGCCAGGTGCGCGAGTTGAGCGCATCGATCCGCGCCGTGCGTCCCGACCTGTTGCTGGCGGTGGACCAGGAGGGTGGCCGGGTGCAGCGTCTGCGCCAGGGGTTTGTACGGCTGCCGGCGATGCGGGCGATTGCCGATAACCCGAACGCCGAGTACCTGGCCGAGCAGTGTGGCTGGATCATGGCCACCGAAGTGCTGGCCGTGGGCCTGGACCTGAGCTTCGCCCCGGTGCTGGACCTGGATTATCAGCGCAGTGCAGTGGTCGGCACGCGTTCCTTCGAGGGTGATCCCGAGCGCGCCGCGTTGCTCGCCGGGGCATTTATGCGCGGCATGAACCAGGCTGGCATGGCCGCTACCGGCAAGCACTTTCCGGGGCATGGCTGGGCTGAGGCGGACTCTCACGTGGCGATCCCGAATGATGAGCGCAGCCTGGAGCAGATCCGCGCCCATGACCTGGTGCCGTTCGCACGATTGAGCACGCAACTGGCGGCGGTAATGCCGGCCCATGTCATCTACCCGCAGGTCGACTCGCAGCCCGCAGGTTTCTCGCGTCGCTGGCTGCAGGACATCCTGCGTGGCGAATTGCAGTTTGACGGGGTGATCTTCAGTGACGACCTGTCGATGGCCGGTGCCCACGTGGTGGGTGATGCCGCCAGTCGCATCGAGGCGGCGCTGACCGCCGGTTGCGACATGGGTCTGGTGTGCAACGACCGTGCAGCGGCCGAGCTGGCGCTGACGGCGGCGCAACGCTTGAAGGTCAAGCCGTCTGCGCGCATCGCACGGATGCGCGGCCAGGCGTTCGCCAGCACCGACTATCGCCAGGATCCGCGCTGGCTCACCGCCTTGGGTGCGCTCAGGGAGGCGCAGCTGATCGATTGAGGGTTCGGTGCCGCTTACCGAGTTGAACCTATCGCGAGCGCCCGCTTGCGGCGTGCTCGCGATGTCGATCTGTCAGGCTCCGCTAGACCTTCGACTTGTCCGGCAGCGGTGCGAATAGGGCGTCAATGTCATCGCTCTGCAGCTTCCAGTCGCCAGTGGTGCGGCCATCCAGTACGCCGGCGGCGAGGTCGGATTTTTCCTTTTGCAGATGCTGGATTTTCTCCTCGACCGTGCCGCGGGCGATCATCTTATAGACGAACACCGGTTTCTCCTGGCCGATCCGGTACGCACGATCCGTGGCCTGGTTTTCGGTGGCCGGGTTCCACCAGGGGTCGTAGTGAATCACCGTGTCGGCTTCCGTCAGGTTCAGGCCCACGCCACCGGCCTTGAGGCTGATCAGAAAGATCTGCCGCTTGCCGCTCTGGAAGTCCTTGACCGGGCTGCGCCGATCCCGGGTCTGCCCGGTCAGCAGCGCGTAGGCGATGCCGCGTTTTTCCAGCTCCTGCTCGATCAGCGAAAGCATTGAGGTGAACTGGGAAAACAGCAGGATCTTGCGGCCTTCCTCGAACAGTTCCTCGAGCATTTCCATCAGGCTGTCGAGCTTGCCCGAGGTGCTGCCGCGGGTGGGCAGGGCGGCTTCATTGACCAGGCGCAGATCGCAGCACACCTGGCGCAACTTGAGCAGTGCCTCGAGAATGATGATCTGGCTGCGGGCCACGCCTTTGCGGGTGATTTCGTCGCGGACTTTCTTGTCCATGGCCAGGCGCATGGTTTCGTAAACGTCGCGCTGGGCCTCATTGAGATCGACCCAGTGGATGATTTCGGTTTTCGGCGGCAGCTCGGTGGCCACCTGTTCCTTGGTGCGGCGCAGCAGGAAGGGTTTGATCCGGCCGTTGAGGTGCTGCAGGCGGACGTCGCTGGCGTGCTTTTCAATCGGCACGCGGTAGTCGCGGTTGAAGCTTTTGACATCTCCCAGCCAGCCGGGCAGCAGGAAGTGGAACAGTGACCACAGCTCACCCAGGTGGTTTTCCAGGGGCGTACCGCTGAGGCACAGTCGCTGCCGGGCATTCAGTTCGCGAGCCGCTTGCGCCGCCTTGCTGGTGGGGTTCTTGATGTATTGCGCTTCGTCGAGCACCAGGATGTGCAGGGGTTGCCGGGCCAGGCGCTCGACATCCTTGGGCAGCAGCGCATAGGTGGTGAGGATCAGGTCGTAGTCGGCCAGGTGTTCGAAGTGTTTTTTGCGCGCAGCGCCATACAGTGCCAGGACCTTGAGCTGGGGTGCGAAGTGCGCGGCTTCGTCGAGCCAGTTGGGAATCAGGCTGGTGGGCATCACCACCATGCACGGCCGGTCGAGACGGCCGGCGTTTTTCTCGGTCAGTACGTGGGCCAGGGTCTGCAGGGTCTTGCCCAGTCCCATGTCGTCCGCCAGGATCCCGCCGACTTCCAGCTGCCTCAGCGATTGCATCCAGCTCAGGCCTTCCAGTTGGTAGGGGCGCAGCGTCGCGTTGAGACCGGCCGGGGGCTCGGCGCTGTAGTCCTTGATGTCCCGCAGGCGCTGGGCGAAGGAGCGGATGTGCTCGCCGCCTTCCCAGAGCAGTGGCAGGTCTTCCAGCGGGTTGAGGCGCGTGGCATCGGCGTTGCTCAGGCGCAGGCTGGTCTCGCCGGGTTCCTGCAGGTAGAACTCGCCCAGGGTCGCCAAAACCGGCTTCAAGCGGCCGAACGGCAGTGCCACTTGCAGTGGGCCCTGCTCGGAGTTGGGTCGATGGGGGATGTTCACCAGGATCAACTCGTCGTCACGGCGCCGGGCCAGGCGTTCCGGGTTGAGGATCTCGGTGTGCGAGCGCATCAGGTTGAGCAGGATCGGCAGCAGGCTCAGGCGCTCGCCGTTGACGATGATCCCCAGTTCGAGGTCGAACCAGTCGCGCTCCGGTGCTTCATCGACCGTGGCATACCAGTCATCGACGGTGGTCAGGTCAAAACCGAAGTCCTCATCGATCTGCAGTTCCCAGCCCTGGCTGCGCAGCTTGGGCAGCTCATTGAGGGTGAAGGTCAGCCAGGCGCTGTCATTGACCATCTCATAGAGCTCGCCGGCACTTTCCGGCAGGGCCTTGCTTTGTCGGGTCGCGATCTTGAAACCGAGGATGCGCAACTGCTCGCGGTAACGCTTTTCCACGTCCGTCTGGCGTTTGATGCGCAGGGTCTGGTGTTCCTGGCGGATCAGCACGTCGCTGTTTTTCTGCCCGCTGACGTACTCGTCCAGGTAGCTGAACGACAGGGCTGCACGGTGCTGGATGTAGCGCTGCATCTTGCCATTGCGTGGTTCGAAGGCGCTGAATTCGACGCTGGCCAGCCACAGGCGTGGCAGTGGTTGCACATTGTCCAGCACCTGTTGTGGCAAGGGCGCGGGTGAGCGGTTTTCCAGCACGGCCTGGAGTTTTTTCAGGAGCAGGGCGTCCTTGGCGGCGGCCGGGTACTCCAGGGTGTCCTGGACCTTGAGCAGCACGGCGGCGCAATGCTTGCAGTTGACCCGCACCGGGCAACTGCAGGTCGCTTCCACCAACAGCAAGGTGTTTTTGGCAGACTCGCGCAGGGTGATGGTCTGGCGGTAGACATTGCCGCCAGAGCCTTCGCAACTGGCGGTGAGGGTACTGTCGCCGGCTTCGACGATCCTGACGCGGTTCTCCAGGGCGTAACGGCGGCCGCGCTCCAGGCTCTGTTCCTTGAATCGACTGACCCAGGAAGGGGCCAGGGGTTTGCTCAGGCTCGGGGACATAGGGACTTCAATCAGTCCGGTACGACATCAGGGGCTTGTTGCGGGGCAGGTGCCGTCAGCGAGGTGATCTTGATCAGCAGGCCCAAGTGGCCGTTGTCGAGAAAATTCAGCAGGCCATTTTTGGTGTGGCTTTGCTGCTGCAGGCGTTCGCTGGCGCTGACCAGTCCGTCGCTGTCGAATGTATTGACCCAGAAGTTGGCATTGACGTCGGTAAACCGACCCAGCTTGAGATCCAGCGTGCCCTCGATCGGAAAGTGCCCGTACTGCTCTTCACCGTCGCTGATTGCCACTTTGCTCGACGTTTCGCCGAGGTTCTGCTGCCAGGTCTTGTGCAGCAGTACGCTGTAGTCGGCACTGGCGCTGAGCTTTTCCACTTCGCCATTGAGGGCAGGGGTGCGCAGGCTCTCGGCGCTGATCGGCTGAGCCCCGGCGGCCCAGTCTTCCGGCGCGGCTTGGCTGACGATGGCGGGTACGGCGTTCTGGCGAACCAGGATCATTTCTACCTGGTACAGGCTGTCGGCAAACGCCGTCGGGGCGACCAGCGTGAGCAACAGAGTCAGTGAGCGAAACAGGCGCATGGGGCGTCCTTCAAGCAGTTTTCGGGATGAGGCGCTCAAGCAGCGCCTCTACAGTGTTGAAGCGCTCTTCCGGGCGCTCCATCGGCACCTGGAACTTGAACATCGTGGCGCCTTCGAATTTGTAGCGTTTGGGCTGGCTCTGGATCAACTTGATCAGGGTCAGCGGGTCGACCGGCGTTTGCGAGTCGAATTCGATACGGCCACCCTGGGGGCCGCCATCGATTTTCTTGATGCCCAGTTGTTCGGCCTGCAGTTTCAGCGCGGTGATGCGCACCAGGTTCTTGGTCGGCTCCGGGAGCAGGCCGAAGCGGTCGATCATCTCCACTTGCAGGTCCTTGAGGCCTTCCTCGTCGGTGGCCGAAGCAATGCGTTTGTACAGGATCAGGCGCGCGTGCACGTCCGGCAGGTAGTCCTCGGGGATCAGGGCTGGCACCCGCAAGTTGACCTCCGGACCGCCGCCCAGGGGCTGGTCGAGGTTCGGTTGCTCACCCTTGCGAATCGACTTCACGGCCCGTTCGAGCATTTCCATGTACAGGGTGAAGCCGACGGCCTGGATCTGCCCGCTCTGGCCGTCGCCCAGCAGTTCGCCGGCGCCACGGATTTCCAGGTCGTTGGTGGCCAGCACGAAACCAGCGCCGAGGTCCTGGGTGTTGGCGATGGCTTCCAGGCGCTTTTCCGCGTCCGTGGTGATCTGCTGGCGTGGCGGTGTCAGCAGGTAGGCGTAAGCCTGGTGGTGACTGCGTCCGACGCGGCCGCGCAACTGGTGTAACTGCGCCAGGCCGAATTTGTCGGCCCGTTCGATGATGATGGTGTTGGCGCTCGGCACGTCGATGCCGGTCTCGATGATGGTCGAGGCAATCAGCACGTTGAACCGCTTGTGGTAGAAGTCGCTCATCACCTGTTCGAGTTCACGTTCACGCATCTGTCCGTGGCCAATGCCGATCCGTGCTTCCGGCACCAGTTCGGCGAGGTCGGCGGCGCATTTCTCGATGGTCTTCACGTCGTTGTGCAGGTAGTACACCTGGCCGCCCCGCAGCAGTTCACGGAGCAAGGCCTCTTTGACCGTGCTCTTGTTCTGCTCCATGACGAAGGTGCGTACCGACAGCCGCCGCGCCGGAGGCGTGGCGATAATCGACAGGTCGCGCATGCCCGAGACTGCCATGTTCAGCGTGCGCGGAATCGGCGTGGCGGTCAGGGTCAGGATGTCGACTTCGCTGCGCAGGGCCTTGAGTTGTTCTTTCTGCCGTACGCCAAAGCGGTGCTCTTCGTCGATGATCACCAGCCCGAGGTTTTTGATTTTGACGTCGTCCTGCAGCAGCTTGTGGGTGCCGATGACGATGTCGATCTTGCCCTCGGCCAGGTCGGCCACTGCCGCGTTGACTTCCTTGGCCGACTTGAAGCGGCTCATCACTTCCACCGTCACTGGCCAGTCGGCGAAGCGGTCGCGGAAGCTGTTGTAGTGCTGTTGGGCGAGCAGGGTGGTCGGCACCAGGATTGCCACCTGGCGACCGCCGTGCACGGCAATGAAGGCCGCGCGCATGGCCACTTCGGTCTTGCCGAAGCCGACATCGCCGCAGACCAGGCGATCCATCGGCTTGGGGGCGAGCATGTCGGCGCGGACGGCGTCGATGGTGGTTTGCTGGTCCGGAGTTTCTTCGAACGGGAAGCCGGCGCTGAAGGTGGCGTAGTCGGCTTTCGGGTCGGCGAAGGCATAACCTTCGCGGGCTGCGCGGCGGGCATAGATGTCGAGCAGTTCGGCGGCGACGTCACGCACCTGTTCGGCGGCTTTGCGCTTGGCTTTCTGCCAGGTTTCGGAACCCAGGCGGTGCAGCGGTGCCAGGGCGTCGTCGCTGCCGGTGTAGCGGGCGATCAGGTGCAGGTTGGCCACCGGCACATACAGCTTGGCGCCCTCGGCGTATTCAAGGGTGAGGAATTCGGCGGCCTGGTTTTCGATTTCCAGGGTCGCAAGGCCCAGGTAGCGGCCGACCCCGTGGTCGATGTGCACCACCGGCGCGCCTTCACGCAGCTCGGTGAGGTTCTTGATCACCGCGTCGTTGTTGCCGTCGGCGCGTTTCTCCCGGCGCCGACGCTGCATCACCCGCTGACCGAACAGCGGGCTTTCGGCAATCAGGGCCAGGGCTGGGTCATCCAGCATCAGGCCTTCGTCGAGCGGGGCGATGGTGATCGCCAGGCGTTCTTTGCCCGCAACGAAGTCCGGCCAGCTGTCGACGGTTTTCGGGCGCAACTTCAGGCGTTCCAGCAACTCCAGCAGGACCTCGCGGCGCCCCGCCGATTCGGCGGTAAACAGCACGCGGCCGGGGAACTGGTCGAGGAAGCCGGCCAGGGCTTCCAGCGGCTGGTTGGCCTTGGCTTCGATCGCCAGGTTAGGCAGCGCCTGGGCCGGGAAGCGCTCGCGGCCGACCCCGGTTTCGACGTCCTGCTGGCTGGCCACCACGCGCGGCCAGTTTTTCAGGCGGGCGAAACAGTCTTCCACCGGCAGGAACAGTTCGGCAGGCGGCAATAAAGGTCGGGATGGATCGACGCGGCGCTCTTCGTAGCGATTGCGCACATCGTTCCAGAAATTCTCCGCGGCCTGTTCGATGCCCGGCAGGGAAAACACCTGGGTGTCCTGGGGCAGGTAGTCGAACAGGGTCGAGGTTTCGTCGAAGAACAGCGGCAGGTAGTACTCGATACCGGCTGGGGTGATCCCGCTGCTCAGGTCCTGAAAGATCGGGCAGCGCCGGAAGTCAACATCGAAGCGCTCACGAAAGCGCGCCTTGAAGCGGGTGACTGCGTCTTTTTGCAAGGGGAATTCGCGAGCCGGCAGCAGCTTGACCGATTCGACCTTGTCGATGGAGCGCTGGTTTTCCGGATCGAAAGTGCGCAGGGTCTCGATTTCGTCATCGAACAGGTCGATGCGGTAGGGCAGTTTGCTGCCCATCGGGAACAGGTCGATCAGCGACCCGCGCACGGTGAATTCGCCATGTTCGTACACGGTATCGACGTAGCGATAACCGGTGGCTTCCAGGCGGGTGCGCATTTGCTCGACGTCGAGCTTCTGGCCGACATCCAGCACCAGGCTGCTGCCCAGCAGGAATGTGGTCGGTGCCAGGCGATGCAGGGCCGTGGTGATCGGCACCACCAGCACGCCATGGCTCAGCTCGGGCAAGCGATAGAGGCTGGCGATGCGCTGGGAGATGATGTCCTGGTGCGGGGAAAAAAGATCGTAGGGCAGCGTTTCCCAGTCGGGGAAATGCAGCACCGGCAAATCCGGGGCGAAGAAACTCAGCTCCTGTTCTAGCCTCTCAGCACTTTGGCTGTCGGCGGTCAGTAGCAGGGTGAAGCGCTTGGCAGCGCTGGCGGCCTCGGCAATGGCCAGGCTCAGGGCGGCACCGGGCAGGTTGCCCCAATGCTGTTTACCTGCCGCGGCAGGGAGAAGCGGTAGACGCAGAACGGGCACGGAAGGTTGAGCTCCAAGCGTTGCGACAAAGTCGGTAATTGTAGCGGTCCCGGGTGCCGCCTGTCAGTTGCAGACTGTGTCTATTACGCAGGTTGGGCGAAATGTAGTGGTAATCATAAAAACCAGCGCTTTTTTAGTGAATATGTAGTGGCAAAAGTGCTGAGTGTTACGGAGGGTTACAGACAAGACAGCGCTGTCTATGAAAAATGGGGTGCGCTGCAGGCCACGGTTTTACTGGGCTTCAGCGGGGTCGATTTTTTTCCAGGAAAAAATTGTTACTGTCTGCACGACAAGCGCGCATTGCTACGGGAGGGACTCGGCGGCATAATGTAGCCCCTTTTTTCTGCCCCTACATGTGGAAGGTTACCGTGACTCAGAAGCCCGACCAGTGTCTTGGTGAATGGATCGACCGTGAAGCACTCGCAGAAGCGATGATTCCGCTGATCGGCCAGCTCTACCGCAATAACAACGTGGTGAGCTCGATCTATGGCCGCAGCCTGATCAACCAGTCTGTCATCGCGATTCTCAAAGCTCACCGCTTTGCTCGCCATCGTTCTTCCGACGACAGCGAACTCTCCGTCCACGAAACATTCCCACTGCTTAAAGCCATGAGCGAGCTCAAGCTCGGCGCGGCTTCGGTAGACCTGGGCAAGTTGGCGTTCAAATTCCGTAACGAAGGCAATGGTCGCAGCGCCGAGCAGTTCGTACGTGAAGAAATGGCTGACGTGGTTGGCCAGCAAAACGCTTCGGCCCGCAAAGGCACCGACGTTGTCCTGTACGGCTTTGGTCGTATCGGCCGTCTGCTGGCGCGCATCCTGATCGAAAAAACCGGTGGTGGCGACGGTCTGCGTCTGCGGGCCATCGTGGTGCGCAAAGGCGCCGAAAACGATCTGGTGAAACGTGCCAGCCTGCTGCGCCGCGATTCGGTCCATGGTTCGTTCAACGGCACCATTACCATCGATGAAGAAAACAACACCATTACCGCCAACGGTAACCTGATCCAGGTGATCTACGCGAAGAACCCGACTGAGGTGGACTACACCCAGTACGGCATCAAAGACGCGTTGCTGGTGGACAACACCGGTGTATGGCGTGACGCCGATGGCCTGGGTCAACACCTGGCGTGCCCGGGTATCGGCCGCGTGGTCCTGACCGCGCCGGGCAAAGGCAAGCTGAAGAACATCGTTCACGGCATCAACCACGCTGAAATTACCGCTGACGACAAGATCGTGTCCGCCGCTTCCTGCACCACCAACGCCATCGTGCCGGTGCTCAAGGCAGTGAACGACAAGTTCGGCATCATCAACGGTCACGTTGAAACCGTTCACTCGTACACCAACGACCAGAACCTGATCGACAACTTCCACAAAGGCGATCGCCGTGGTCGTAGCGCTGCGTTGAACATGGTTATCACCGAGACTGGTGCTGCTACCGCTGCTGCCAAGGCCCTGCCTGAGCTGGCTGGCAAGCTGACCGGTAACGCGATCCGTGTCCCGACGCCAAACGTGTCGATGGCCATTCTCAACCTGAACCTTGAGAAAGCCGCTACCCGTGAAGAGATGAACGAGTACCTGCGCTACATGGCGCTGCACTCCGATCTGCACAAGCAAATCGACTACGTCAACTCGCAGGAAGTGGTATCCACCGACTTCGTGGGCTCGCGCCACGCCGGTGTGGTCGACGCTGAAGCTACCATCACCCAAGACAACCGCGTTGTGCTGTACGTTTGGTACGACAACGAATTCGGTTACAGCTGCCAGGTGGTCCGCGTGATGGAAGACATGGCCGGGGTCAACCCGCCAGCCTTCCCGCGCTAAGCCTTAGCCGCAGATGAAAACGCCCCGACAGTGTCGGGGCGTTTTTGTTTGTGCGTGGGAGGCAAAATGCTAGGTTGGGCGACTTTCGCCCCCCGACAGAACACTGAGGACGACTTTGATGCGCCTGATCCGACTACCCCGTGCCGCGTTACTTGCACTGACCTGCGCCGCGTCTTTCGCGCCGCTTACTGTGGCGAGCACTGAGCGCCCGGCTATCGATACGGTGGTGCAAGAGGCTGCGCAAGCGCTGATGCAGCAGTACAACATTCCCGGGCTGGCCATTGGGTTGTCCGTAGACGGCCAGCAGCGCTTCTACAACTTTGGCGTAGCCTCCAGGGACACGCAGCGCAAGGTCAGCAGCGATACGTTGTTCGAGATCGGCTCGATCAGCAAGACGTTCACCGCCACCCTGGCGACCTACGCGCAGGTCAATGGCCAACTCTCACTCGCCGACCACCCGGGCAAGTACCTGCCGCAACTGGCCGGCAGCCCGTTCGACCGGATGTCGCTGCTGAACCTGGCGACCCATACCGCCGGCGGCTTCCCGTTGCAGGTACCGGATCAGGTGCAGGACACCCCGCAACTGCTGGAGTACTTCAAGGCCTGGCAGCCGTCCTATGCGCCAGGTGTCCAGCGTACCTATGCCAATCCGAGTATTGGCGCATTGGGCATGATCACCGCGATCAGCATGAAAGTGCCTTACGCCCAGGCGCTGGAGGGCCAACTGTTTCCTGGGTTGGGCATGACTAACAGCTACATCGACGTACCGGCGAGCAAGCAGGCGCTCTACGCCCAGGGCTACAACAAGCAGGACGCGCCCGTGCGGTTGAATTCCGGGGTGCTGGGTGATGAAGCCTATGGGGTGAAAACCTCTTCCGGCGATCTGCTGCGGTTTGTCGAAGTCAACCTGGGGGTAATCCCGGTCGCGGCAAACCTGCGCAGCGCATTGCTGGAAACCCACAAGGGTTACTTCCAGGTGGGCGCCATGACCCAGGACCTGATCTGGGAGCAGTACGACTACCCCGTAGCCCTCGACACGCTGATCGAGGGTAATGGCGACAAGATGATCTACGACAGCCACACCGTTACCGCAATCAACCCGCCCCAGCCACCCAAGGCGGCTTCCTGGATCAACAAGACCGGCTCGACGGGTGGTTTCTCGGCTTACGTGGTCTTTGTGCCCGAGAGGAAACTGGGCATTGTGATGCTGGCGAACAAGAGTTATCCCAATGAGGCGCGGGTACGCCTAGCGTATCGGATTCTCAGTGAACTGGAGCGCTGAAAGGGGTATGGGCGGGAGCTTTCCAAATGGCGCGTAGGGAGTGGAGGTGCTCGGCCGGGCTGCTGTTGGTCGCCGCCCTGACCGGCTGCGGCAACGGCGACTCCCAGGAAAAATTTGCCGGGCCGACCATGGGCAGCAGCTACTCGATCCAATACGTTCGCCATGGGCGGCTGCCCGGGCCAGCGCAGGTGCGCCAGCAGGTGGAGGTCATACTGGCCGAGGTGGATCGGCAACTGTCGACCTATCGCAGCGATTCCGATATCGAGCGCTTCAATGCGTTGCCGGCCAATAGCTGTCAGCCGATGCCGGCAGCGGTCCTGCAACTGGTCAAGGTCGGCGAACAGCTGTCTCGCGCAAGCGAAGGGGCCTACGACTTGACGGTCGGACCGCTGATGAACCTCTGGGGCTTCGGCCCGCAGGCGCGCACCTTGCAGGTCCCCAGTGAGCAAGCGCTGGCACAGGTGCGTCTGCGAGTCGGCTACCACCACCTGCGGATCGAGGGCGAGCAACTGTGCAAGGACGCGCCGGTGGAGGTCGACTTCGACAGTATTGCTGCCGGCTACACCGTCGACCGGATTGCCGCGGCATTGGATAACATGGGCATCACCCGCTATCTCGTCGAAGTCACTGGTGAACTCAAGGCCGTCGGCACAAAACTCGACGGCACTCCCTGGAAGATTGCCCTGGAGGAACCCCGTGACGACCAGCAGGTGGTGGAGCGGGTGCTGACGCTGGACGGCTATGGGGTCTCGACCTCGGGCGACTACCGCAACTATTTCGAGCAGGGCGGGCGACGCTATTCCCACACCTTCGACGCCCGTTCCGGGGCACCGGTGCTGCATGACCTGGCGGCGGTAACGGTGGTTGATCGGCAAGCGCTGATGGCTGATGGCTGGTCGACCCTGTTGCTGATCCTGGGGCCGGAGCGTGGTCTGGAATACGCAGAAAAACACGCGATTGCAGCTTTTTTTTTGATGCGCACCGATACCGGTTTCGTCACACGCAGCAGTCAGGCTTTTATCCGCCTGAGTCGGCAAAACCCCCAATGAATCGGGCCCCGATCCCAGGTGCGACTGGCGTTGTAGTGCAGGCAAAACTAGCCTACGACGCGACCAAGGGTTAATGTGCGCGGCGTTGACGCTTCTATAGACTGTTCCTGGGTTTTCGACTGACCCCAAATTGTTCCTTCATGCCGCATGGCCGGCGTGATTTAGCCGCAGGTGCCAACGGGGCGCCGCGGCCTGTTCTGAGGAGTACGCATGGCTGTCTACAACTACGACGTGGTGGTGCTGGGTTCCGGCCCGGCGGGAGAAGGCGCGGCAATGAATGCCGCCAAGGCAGGGCGCAAGGTGGCGATGGTCGATAGTCGTCGCCAGGTCGGCGGCAACTGCACTCACCTGGGCACCATCCCGTCCAAGGCGTTGCGGCACTCGGTCCGGCAGATCATGCAGTTCAACACCAACCCGATGTTCCGGGCCATTGGTGAGCCGCGCTGGTTCTCGTTCCCGGACGTGCTCAAAAGCGCCGAGAAAGTCATCTCCAAGCAGGTTGCCTCGCGCACCGGCTACTACGCGCGCAATCGGATTGACGTGTTCTTTGGCACCGGCAGCTTCGCTGACGAGCAGACCATCGAAGTGGTCTGCGCCAACGGCGTGGTTGAAAAACTGGTGGCCAAGCACATCATCATCGCCACCGGCTCGCGTCCGTATCGCCCGGCCGATATCGATTTCCACCACCCGCGGATCTACGATAGCGACACCATCCTCAGCCTCGGTCACACCCCACGTAAACTGATTGTCTACGGTGCTGGCGTGATCGGTTGCGAGTACGCCTCGATCTTCAGTGGCCTGGGTGTACTGGTAGAGCTGGTGGATAACCGTGGTCAGTTGCTGAGCTTCCTCGACTCGGAAATCTCCCAGGCCCTGAGCTACCACTTCAGCAACAACAACATCACCGTGCGCCACAACGAAGATTACGATCACGTTGAAGGCGTGGACAACGGGGTGATCCTGCACCTCAAGTCCGGCAAGAAGATCAAGGCCGATGCCTTGCTCTGGTGTAACGGCCGGACCGGCAACACCGATCAACTGGGTCTGGAAAACATCGGGGTCAAGGTCAACAGCCGTGGCCAGATCGAAGTCGATGAGAACTACCGCACCTGCATCCAGAACATCTATGGCGCAGGCGATGTGATCGGCTGGCCGAGCCTGGCCAGTGCCGCCCATGACCAGGGTCGTTCGGCCGCTGGCAGCATTGTCGACAACGGCAGCTGGCGTTTCGTCAACGACGTACCAACCGGGATCTACACCATTCCGGAGATCAGTTCGATCGGCAAGAACGAGCAGGAGCTGACTCAGGCCAAGGTGCCTTACGAAGTCGGCAAGGCGTTCTTCAAGAGCATGGCGCGGGCGCAGATTGCCGGTGAGCCACAAGGCATGCTGAAGATCCTGTTCCACCGGGAAACCCTGGAAGTGCTGGGCGTGCACTGCTTCGGCTATCAGGCGTCGGAGATCGTGCACATTGGCCAGGCGATCATGAACCAGCCGGGCGAATTGAACACCTTGAAGTACTTCGTCAACACCACGTTCAACTACCCGACCATGGCCGAAGCCTATCGGGTAGCTGCGTACGATGGCCTCAACCGGCTTTTTTGAGCGGCTCCGGCCGGTGGCCTGAGCCGGCCGGGGAGACCGATTTCAGCAATTCTCGAGAGTGGCAATGGCCAAACCGGGAAAGTCTGTAATCAGGCTGTCAACGCCGAAATCAGCGAGCCTGCGCATCAGCGCGGGTTCGTTGACGGTCCACACTGATACATGCAGGCCCTGACGCTGCGCCTTCTCCAGGCGTTCCGGCGTACACAGGGTCCAGTTCAGCGCCAGAATCTCACAGCCATAGCTTTGCGCGACCTTCAATGGGTCGAGCCAGGCGTATTCGGCCACCAGTCCCCGTGACACATCCGGCACCAGGTCCAGCGCCGCCTTGAGCACTTCCCGCGAGCTCGAGGTGATGGTGACTTTGTCCAGCATGCCAAAACGCTGGGCCATTTCGCGAATCGCCAGCACGGTGGTGGCGGCGCGGGTGCGTGAAGCGCTTTTGACTTCCAGTTGCCAATGGTCGAAGTCGCACTGTTCGAACAGTTGCTCCAGGGTCGGGATCGGGCAGGGCTTGATCCAGCCCGGTCCGCCCTTGCGCGCGTCGTAGGTCACCAGGTCTGCCGCCTTGTGCTCAACCACCTTGCCGCGGCGGTCGGTGGTGCGCTTGAGCGTCGAGTCATGGATGACCATCAGCTCGTTGTCCATGGACAGGTGCAGGTCCAGTTCGCAGCGACGCACGCCATGCTTGAGGCATTGCTGGAAGCTGCTCAGGGTGTTTTCCGGTGCTTCGCCTTTAGCGCCGCGGTGGCCGTAGATGAGGGTCACGGTTGTTCCTTAATTAATTGCCGGATTCGGTGAGTTCGCGCGCCAGGCGGCGTTCTTGGGCCTGTCTTTGCAGGATATAGCGTGCCAGCAGTTGGCGCTGGGCATCGCTCAAGTGTTGGAATTCGGTGCCGACGTCAAAACGGCCGTCCTTGGCATCGCAATGAGTGACTCGGGCGCGTACCAGCAGGCCCAGGGCCTGGGGCATGAGCACCAGTTTGATCGAAAGGTAGCTGCCGGGGGCGAGCGGGGTCGGATGCTGGAAGTCGAAGCCGCCTTCGGAAAGGATCACCGGTTGTGGTTCGCCGATCTGGCCGAGCACTGTCAAGGCCACCACCTGGCTGAGCAGGTCGATGCGTTTGTTCAGCGCTTTCAGGTAGGCGGCCGTGTTGCGATCGCGCTCGCTGATCTGGCGCAGCAGGTGCTGGGATTCGAATTCGCTCAGGTGCAGTTCACTGAGCAGATTGAACAGCGGGGAAGCATCCTGCAACACTTCCTCGGCCGTGGCGGCGGGGCCCGTCAGGGGCTGAATTTCCAGTGCGATCCTGTCCTCGATACGGTAGTATTCGCGGCGATCTTCTTCATCTAATGTCGACATGGCGAACCCATGGTAGCGGCGGTGGTCTGAGTGTAAAGCTGGTTATCGACCCCCGCCACAAGGACGTTCCTTTTCCCTCCGAACAAGCCCCGACATGTTCAGACCTCTCTTCGTATTTATCGGTACGCGTTATACCCGTGCCAAGCGGCGCAATCATTTTGTGTCGTTCATTTCCCTGACTTCGATGATCGGACTCGCCTTGGGCGTGGTCGTGATGATTGTGGTGCTGTCGGTGATGAACGGCTTCGATCATGAGATGCGCACCCGCGTGCTGGGCATGGTGCCCCACGCGACCATCGAGTCCGGTGAGCCGATCAGCGACTGGCCGAGCCTGGCCGCCAAGGTCAAGCAGAACCCGCAGGTGGTGGCCGTTGCCCCCTTTACCCAGATGCAGGGGTTGCTGACCAACAATGGCCAGGTCTCCAAGGTGCTGCTCAATGGCATCGACCCGGCGCTGGAGCGCCAGGTCTCGATCATTGATAACTTCATGCAGCAGGGCAAGCTCGACGCCCTGGCGCCCGGCAGCTTCGGCATTGTCATTGGCGACAAGGCGGCGGCCAAGCTCGGGGTGGGCATCGGCGACAAGCTGACCTTCGTCGCGCCGGAAGTCACCGTGACCCCGGCCGGGATGTTCCCGCGCATGAAGCGTTTTACCGTGGTCGGCATCTTCCATGTCGGCGCCGGTGAGATCGACGGCTACCTGGGTGTCACCAACCAGCAGGACTTGTCGAAACTGCGTCGCTGGAAGCCGGACCAGATCCAGGGCCTGCGCCTGAAATTCGATGACCTGTTCCAGGCCCCGCGCGCGGCCTGGAACATCGCCCAGCAATTGGGCGATGACCGTTTCTACGCCCGTGACTGGACCCGCACCCACGGCAACCTGTACCAGGCCATCCGCATGGAAAAAGCCATGATCGGCCTGTTGCTGCTGCTGATCGTCGCCGTGGCGGCGTTCAACATCATTTCCACGCTGGTGATGGTGGTCAATGACAAGAAGGGCGACATCGCGATCCTGCGCACCCTGGGGGCTACGCCGGGCACCATCATGGCGATCTTCATGGTCCAGGGCACGGTGATCGGTGTGGTCGGTACGGCCATCGGCGCGCTGGTGGGGATGTTTGCCGCGCTGAATGTGAGCGCGGCGATTTCCGCCCTCGAAGGCCTGATCGGGCACAAGTTTCTCAATGCCGATGTGTACTTCATCGACTACCTGCCGTCGCAGTTGCAGGCTCAGGATGTGTTGATGGTCTGCGGCGCGGCGTTGGTCCTGAGTTTCCTCGCCACCCTGTATCCAGCCTGGCGTGCCGCGCGCACCCAGCCGGCGGAGGCGCTACGTTATGAGTGAGTTGGGCATGAGCGAAAAAGCAATCTTGAGTTGCCGCAACCTGGGCAAATCCTACGAGGAAGGCCCGGAGTCGGTGGAGGTGCTGGCCGGTCTGCAACTGGAGTTGCATCCGGGCGAGCGCGTGGCAATCGTCGGGACTTCGGGTTCGGGCAAGAGTACCTTGCTCAACCTGCTGGGCGGGCTCGATACGCCGACCCAGGGCAGTGTCTGGTTGGCCGGTGAAGAGCTGTCGGCACTCAATGAAAAGAACCGTGGCTTGCTGCGCAACCGTTCGTTGGGTTTCGTCTACCAGTTCCATCACCTGTTGCCTGAGTTCACCGCCCTGGAAAACGTCTGCATGCCGTTGTTGATCGGCAAGACCGCGATCCCCGAGGCCCGCCAGCGCGCGACCGCCTTGCTGGAGCGGGTAGGGCTGGGGCATCGCCTGGAGCACAAGCCGGCCGAACTGTCCGGTGGCGAGCGTCAGCGCGTCGCTATCGCCCGTGCGCTGGTAAACAAACCAGGGCTGGTGATGCTTGACGAGCCGACCGGTAACCTCGACTCCCATACCGCGCAAGGCATCCAGGACTTGATGCTGGAACTCAGCACCTCGATGCGCACGGCGTTCCTGGTGGTGACCCACGACATGAACCTGGCGCGGCAGATGGATCGCGTACTGCACTTGCAGGAAGGTCGCCTGACGCCCATCTGATGCTTTGAAACCCGGTGCCTGAACAGGCGCCGGGTCTTTTATTTTTATACGGTGCCCCAGCGAATGTTCAGACCGCTATCGATCTTTATCGGCATGCGCTATACCCGCGCCAAGCGCCGCAATCGTTTTGTTTCGTTTATCTCGATGACCTCGATGATCGGCCTCGCCCTGGGCGTGTTGGCGATGATCGTGGTGCTGTCGGTGATGAACGGCTTCCAGCGCGAAATGAGCTCACGGATTCTCGGCATGGTGCCCCACGCGACCATCGTTGGCGTCAAGCCGATCGACGACTGGGCGCCGGTGGCCGCCGCCGCGCTGAAAAATCCCGCCGTGACCGCTGCAGTGCCCTTCACCGAGATGGAAGGCATGCTCTCCTACAAGGGCTCGATGCAGCCGATCCAGATCAGCGGCGTCGACCCAGCCCAGGAAGGTAAGGTATCGATTGTTGCCCAGCACATCGTGCAAGGGCGCCTGGATGACCTCAAGCCCGGCGAGTTCGGGGTGGTGGTTGGCGAAATCACCGCACGGCGTTTTCGCTTGAATGTCGGCGACAAGATCACCCTGATCGTGCCGGAAGTCAGCAGCGCGCCGGGAGGTATCACCCCACGCATGCAACGCCTGAATGTGGTGGGGGTGTTCAAGGTGGGGGCCGAACTGGATGGTTCGATGGCCCTGATCCATGTGGCCGATGCCGCGCAAATGCAGCGCTGGGCACCCAACCAGGTGCAAAGCGTGCGCCTGGCGGTGACGGACTTGTACGCCGCGCCCCAGGTGTCGGCGGCGATTGCCGGCAGTCTGGGGGCCGGATACAAGGCCGATGACTGGACCCACACCCAGGGCAGCCTGTTCAGCGCCATGAAAATGGAAAAAACCATGATCGGCCTGTTGCTGCTGATGATCGTCGCAGTGGCGGCGTTCAACATCATCGCCACCCTGATCATGGTGGTGAACGACAAGGGCGCCGACATTGCGATCCTGCGCACCATCGGTGCCACGCCGCGGCAGATCATGGCGATCTTCATGGTCCAGGGTACGGTGATCGGTATCGTCGGGACGCTGATTGGTGGCGTCCTCGGCGTGATCGCGGCGCTCAACGTCAGTGCGTTGGTGGGCTGGGTGGAGCGCGTCAGCGGCCAGCACATCTTCAGTTCTGACGTGTACTTTGTCAGCAACCTGCCTTCGGAGTTGCAGGGCGGCGACGTGCTGTTGATCTGCTCGGCCGGCTTTATCCTGAGCTTCCTGGCCACGGTCTACCCCGCTTGGCGCGCGGCGAAGATCGAGCCGGCGCACGCGTTGCGGTATTCCTGATCCCCCAGTCTGTAGGCGCAGAGCTTGCTCCTACAGACGGGCTCAATTACCTCTTGGCAGCTCGATCACAAAGCGCGTCCAGCCCTGGGCCGATTCGCAACGAATGGTCCCGCCATGGGCACGGATGATTGACTGGGTAATCGCCAGGCCCAGCCCCGCATGTTCACTGCTGCCTTCACGGCGCGCCGGATCGGCCCGATAAAAACGGTCGAACAGGCGCGGCAACAAGGCAGCGGGAATGCCTTCGCCGGTGTTGGCAATAGTCAGGTGCAACCCCTGCGCCTCATCAACTATCTGCATCTGTACTTCACCCAGGGGTGGAGTAAAGCGCAGGGCATTGTCCAGCAAGTTGGACAGTGCCCGGCGCAGCATGCTGCGGTCGCCGCTGATGGCGGCTTCGCCCTGGCGGGTCAGGCGGATCTGCGCGTCCTCGGCCAGAGGCGCGTAAAACTCCAGCAGCGCATCCGCCTCTTGCGCCAGTTGCAGCGGTTCACGCCGGGGCATCAACAAGCCGTGGTCAGCCTTGGCCAGGTACAGCATGTCGTTGACCAGTTGCGCCATCCATTGCAGTTCCTCGAGGTTGCTGTGCAACGCTTCGCGGTAGTCCTCAAGGTCCCGTGGACGGGTCAGGGTGACCTGGGTGTGGGTCAGCAGGTTCGACAGGGGCGTGCGCAGTTCGTGGGCAATGTCGGCGGAAAACGCCGACAGCCGCTGGAACGAGTCGTCGAGACGCCCGAGCATGGCGTTGAACGCATGGGCCAGTTCGGCCAGCTCGGCGGGCATCTGCACTTCCGGTAGGCGTTGGGTCAGGGAGCTGGCGGACACCCCGGCCGCCACGTCACTCATGCGCCGCAACGGACGCAAGCCACGGCGCGCCGCCCAGGCGCCGAGCAAGGCTGTGGCCAGTGCCGACAACCCGACCGTCAGCCAGATCAAATGCTGCATGCGCTGCAGAAAGTGCTGGTGGTGGGTGATGTCGAGCATCAGGGTCAGTTGCGCACCGTCGGAGCGTCCTGGCGTCAGTGGTGCGCTGTAGACCCGGTAGGCGGTGCCGGCGCTGTGCAGGCTGGACAGGCCGGGCAGGGTGGGCAAATCACCTGGCAGATTGGCGGCGCTGTCGAACCACACGTGGCCATCGGCACCGCGTACCCGCAGCGTGAGGTCAGTCTGGTGCTTCATTTCTTCCTGCAGCCGGGCTTTACGCTGGACAAACAGTGCCGGCTCGTCGGCGCCTTGCAGGGCGCTGCGCAGGGCCACCAGCTTGCTGTCCAGCAGTTGCTGGTCCAGCTCAATGAAGTGGGTTTCGCTGGCACGACTGAACAGCACGCCGGCGAACAGCGAGACCACCGCGGTGCACGCGGCAAACAGCAGGGCCAGGCGACTGCTCAGGGACAGGCGGGGCATCAGGTTGGACGCTCTTCAAGCACATAGCCCATGCCGCGTACGGTGTGAATCAACTTGTTGGGGAAGTCATCGTCGATTTTCAGGCGCAAACGACGGATCGCCACCTCGATGACATTGGTGTCGCTGTCGAAATTCATGTCCCAGACTTGGGAGGCGATCAAGGATTTTGGCAACACTTCGCCCTGGCGGCGCAAGAGCATTTCCAGCAGGGCGAACTCCTTGGCGGTCAGGTCCAGCCGTTGGCCGTTGCGTTCGACCCGGCGGCGGATCAGGTCCAGGCGCAGATCCGCCAGTTGCAGGGTGGTTTCCTGCGGGGCCGCGCTGCCACGGCGCAACAGGCTGCGCACCCGGGCCAGCAGCTCGGAAAAGGCGAAGGGCTTGACCAGGTAATCATCGGCGCCCAGTTCCAGGCCATGCACCCGGTCCTGCACCGCGTCCCGGGCTGTCAGGAACAGCACCGGCACGTCCAGGCCGGCACTGCGCACCGCGTGCAGGATCTGCCAGCCGTCGCGGCCAGGGAGCATCACATCGAGAATCAGCAACCCATACTCCCCACTCAACGCCCGTTGCTGGCCCGTCATGCCGTCGGCCACCAGTTCGGCGTTGAACCCGGCCTCGGTCAGGCCCTGGCGCAGGTAGTGGCCGGTTTTCGGTTGGTCTTCGACGATCAGCAGTTTCATGGGCGGCTCGGGGTAGAGGGGACACTAGTGTTATACCGTGGCGTGCGCTCAGCCAGCTCAACCTGACAAAGTTGTAATCAACTCGTCAGTTGCCTGGCAGCGGCGCACCCTTAGAGTTTCCCACAAGCTGAACCTTATCTTGTGGGAGTGTGATCATGTTTTTCGGTAAATCCTGGGTGCTGGCCGGCTGCTTGCTGGTACTGAGTTCGCCGTTGCTGGCTGCGCCGGCGCAGACTTACGCCTTCGGTGCGCCCGCCCCGGCGGCCAAGGCGACGCGCACGGTGGAGATTGTCATGGGTGATATGACGTTCGATCCCAAGGCCCTGCAGATCAAGGCCGGTGAGACCGTGCGTTTCGTGTTGATCAACAAGGGCCAGTTGCTGCACGAGTTCAACCTGGGTGACGTGGCGATGCACAGCCAGCACCAGGCCGAAATGCTCAAGATGCAGCAAAGCGGCCAGCTCACCCCGACGGCCATGAAGGCGCCGGCCATGGATCACGCGGCCATGGGCCACGGCTCGATGGCGGGCATGGACCATGGGGCGATGCAGCACGATGATCCCAACAGCGTGCTGGTGGAGCCGGGCAAAACTGCCGAATTGACCTGGACCTTCACGCAGGCGAGCAACCTGGAATTCGCCTGCAACATCCCGGGTCACTACCAGGCGGGCATGGTCGGCAAACTGACGGTCAGTCAGTAAGCACTCAAAGGCGGGAGCAAAGGCTGGTAGAATCGGCTGATTCTTCAGTCAGGTTTCCGCCATGCATCCCGCAGCCGAACACTCGCCGCTGGGCAAATCCAGCGAATACATCGCCACGTACACACCGTCCCTGTTGTTCCCCATCCCGCGCACCGCCAAATGGGCCGAGCTGGGGTTGACGGCCGACACCCTGCCGTACAAGGGCGTGGATTTCTGGAACTGCTTCGAACTGTCCTGGCTGCTGCCGTCGGGCAAGCCGGTGGTGGCCATCGGTGAGTTCAGCATCCCGGCCGACTCACCGAACATCATTGAGTCCAAGTCGTTCAAGCTGTACCTGAACTCGTTGAACCAGACGCCGTTCGCCGACACCCAGGCCCTGCAAGCCACCCTGGCCAAGGACCTCTCGGCGGCAGCGGGCAAGCCGGTGGGCGTGCGCATCCGTAGCTTGGGCGAAGTGCAGGCCGAAGGTGTGGTGGCCCTGCCGGGGGTGTGCATCGACGACCTCGATATCAGCGTCAGTAACTACGAGCATCCCCGCCCGGAACTGCTGCGTTGTGATGAGACGCGCATCGTCGAGGAGAGTGTGCACAGCCATCTGCTCAAATCCAACTGCCCGGTCACCAGTCAGCCCGACTGGGGCAGCGTGGCGGTGGAATACCGTGGCGCGGCGCTGGATCACGCCAGTCTGTTGGCGTACCTGGTGAGCTTTCGCCAGCACTCGGACTTCCACGAGCAATGCGTGGAGCGGATCTTCCTCGACCTGCAGCGCTTGCTGAAGCCGGAGAAATTGACCGTCTATGCGCGTTATGTGCGCCGTGGCGGACTGGACATCAACCCGTACCGCAGTACCGAAGAGGTGCAACTGCCCAACCACCGCCTGGTTCGCCAGTAAGCACTGGTAGGGCACCTCCCGTAGCAGCTGTCGAGCGCGCGAGGCTGCGTTAGAGGACGCAGTCCTCGCCACGGTGTCGTGGGGCCTTGGCGTCTGCTTCGCAGCCGAACGCAGCCTCGTGGGCTCGGCTGCTGCTACAGGGGTTGTGTACCACTCAAGAAACGAAAAAGCCCCGCTATTGTCAGCGGGGCTTTTTTGTATTCGTGTGGATCAGATCCCGATGTTGCCCAGGGTCTGCACAATGTTGCGCAAGGTGGCGGCCAGTGCCGGGTGATCGAGCTCGAAGCGCTCCACGGCCAGGTTGACGCCATCGGCCAGGCTGCTGTCGTTGGTGGCGGGTTCCAGCTGCAGTTGGGCTTCGATCTGCTTCATCAGGTCCAGCAGGTGGTCACGTTCTTCGGGCGAGAGCGGTGGGTTCTGCTCCAGTTGCTCGCGCAGGGTATTGAGCTGGTCTTGCAGTTCGCGGGCAGGCATGGCTACTTTCCTTTTATCGATAGGCACTGGCATAGACCGCAGCAGTGTTCCAAAGGTCTACGTCTGACCTGTAGATTAATCCACTGGCGAGCGAAGTGCATGATCTTGATCAAGAATGATCGCTCAGGGCTTCTCGCCTTTGCGTCGGCGCAGGCCGATATCCGACAGGCAGGCATCGAGATCACTGAGGTGATCGATTACCGAATGCACGCCCAGTCCGAAGAGTTGCAAGGTGGCCTTGCCGCGCTTGAGCTCACGCTCTTGCCGGCTCAGGGCCTGCCATTCGTTGGGCGCCAGGCCGCACAGTGAGCCGCAGGATGCCAGGCCAATGGTCCACAACCCGGCATTGAGGCCTGATTGCAGCAGGCGCGGTTCACCGCTGACCAGCACGCAACCGTCCAGGCGATGAATGTTCAGCGCCATCAAGGATTGCCAGCAAGCATCGGGGGCTGGCCATGGGCTGACGTTCAGGGAGCGTGGGCTGGCAGTGATCCAGTCGGGTAGGTCGGCCGCCAACGACTGGCTCTGGTGCTGGGTCAGCTCATCCAGCCAGGCGCAGGGAATGCCCTGCAGCCGCAGCGACAACAAGGCTTGCTCGGCGCCAGGGGTCAATTGGCCATGGCGGCCGCAGTCGCTGCCGTAGAGTCGGGTCTGGGCGCCAAAATCCACCAGGCAGCCGCTCAGGCCAAAGAGTACGGCGGTGGGTTGGGGGAGGGCTTGGGGGTGTACCTGGACTTGGTGCATTTTGACATCCCTGAAATAACCAGAGAGGGTAGGCCTGCCTCGTGACAGTTGAGTGACACTTTCTTGACCGCGCGGGTGAGCGTGCAAGTCGGCGTAGGGCGTTTCCCTGAAAGCCGGCATCCGTCTTATACTAGCGAGCTTACCGCGTGGGTTTTGCGATCCGCGCCAGTACAATCCAAGGAGTTTCTGCTATGCGCTGGAGCAATTGCCTGGCTCGACTAAGTCTATTTGCCGGCGTTTTGTTGGTTCCGTTCGCTGCCCAGGCGGCCACCGAAGAAGATCCTTGGGAAAGCATCAACCGCCCGATCTACGCCTTTAACGATGTGCTGGACACCTACGCCCTCAAGCCTCTGGCTCAGGGCTACCAGTTCGTCACGCCGCAGTTTCTCGAAGACGGCATTCACAACATGTTCCGCAACATCGGTGACGTCGGCAACCTGGCCAACGACATCCTGCAGGTCAAGCCCCATGCGGCGGGCGTCGACACTGCACGCTTGTTGATGAACACCACCCTGGGCCTGGCCGGGTTCTTCGATGTGGGCACCAAGATGGGCCTGAACCGCAACGACGAAGACTTCGGCCAGACGCTCGGCTACTGGGGTATGCCCAGCGGCCCTTACGTGATGCTGCCGTTCCTCGGCCCGAGCACCCTGCGTGACGCGCCGTCCAAGTATGTTGACAGCTATGCCGAACCCTACCGCTACATGCACGACATTCCTGCGCGCAACATGGCGCTCGGCATGGGCGTGATCGATACCCGTGCCAGCCTGTTGTCGGCCGAGAAGCTGATCAATGGTGACAAGTACGTCTTTATTCGCAACGCCTACCTGCAGAACCGCGAATTCAAGGTCAAGGATGGCCAGGTCGAAGACGATTTCTGAGTCGGCGCTTCGATAACAGGAAGGCGGCCTTTGGGCCGCCTTCCTGGTTTTAGGGCGGGCGTTGCAACCTTCCATTTCGTTGCGAATTCTGCGGTTCTTATAACTCCCGGTGATTTGTACGGCAAAGACGCCTGATGACCATCGGCGTGAGCTTGAAACGCCTCGCGGATGGGAGTACCGTCTGCGCCTTAGAAGGGCACCTCTGATGAACATGTGTGTCGGGCGAATGCTCGAAAGCAGTGCAGCAGAGAGGCTAGAAAGCGAATCCAGTAGTGTGCGCCGGGCCAATCACCCCGCCAGCTACGCCAACCTAATTCTGGCGCCGTTTGCCCACATGCAAAAAACCAGTGCCACGCTGCTGATAATCGATGACGACGAAGTAGTGCGCGCGAGTCTCGCGGCCTATTTGGAAGACAGTGGGTTCAGCGTCCTGCAGGCCAGCAATGGACTGCAAGGGCTAGCGGTATTCGAGCAAAGCCACCCCGATCTCGTGATCTGCGATCTGCGCATGCCGCAGATGGGCGGGCTCGAACTCATTCGCCAGGTAACCGACCTGTCGCCGCAAACACCGGTGATCGTGGTGTCCGGTGCCGGCGTGATGAATGACGCGGTCGAAGCCCTGCGCCTGGGCGCGGCAGACTACCTGATCAAGCCGCTGGAAGACCTGGCCGTGCTCGAGCACTCCGTGCGCCGGGCCCTGGATCGCGCGCGTCTGCTCCTGGAAAATCAGCGGTACCGAACCAAACTTGAAACCGCCAACCGTGAGCTCGAAGCCAGCCTGAACCTGCTGCAGGAAGACCAGAACGCCGGTCGCCAAGTGCAGATGAACATGTTGCCGGTGAGCCCCTGGACCATCGACGAGTTCAAGTTCGCCCACCAGATCATCCCGTCGTTGTACCTGTCGGGTGATTTTGTCGACTACTTTCGGGTCGACGAGCGCCGGGTCGCGTTCTACCTGGCGGATGTTTCCGGGCATGGCGCGTCTTCGGCTTTCGTCACCGTGCTGCTGAAGTTCATGACCACGCGCCTGCTGTTCGAATCCAAGCGCAACGGTACCTTGCCGGAGTTCACCCCTTCAGAGGTCCTCGGCCATATCAACCGGGGCCTGATCAGCTGTAAGCTGGGCAAACATGTCACGATGGTCGGTGGAGTCATCGACGAGGAGACGGGTTTGTTGACCTATAGCATCGGCGGACACCTGCCGTTGCCAGTGTTGTACACGCCAGACAGTGTGGGTTACCTCGAGGGTCGCGGTCTGCCGGTGGGCTTGTTTAATGAAGCCACCTACGAAGACCACGTCATCAAGCTGCCGTCGGTGTTCAGCCTGACGCTGATGTCCGATGGCATTCTGGACCTTTTGCCAGAACCCACACTCAAAGAAAAAGAGGCCGCCTTACCACAACGGGTAAGATCGGCGGGCGGCAGCCTGGACGGTCTGCAGCAGGTTTTTGGATTGGCCACGCTAGGGGAGATGCCGGATGATATCGCCCTGTTAGTGTTGAGCAGGAATCTTCAATGAGTACCGGTAGAATCCAGTTCGCCGAGCAGGATGGCACCTTTGTCCTGAAGTTCGTCGGTGAAGTTCGCCTGACCCTGTGTTCGGCGTTGGATGCGACTATCGAGCGGATCTTCACCGCGTTGAATTTCAACGCGATCGTGATCGATCTGACCGAAACCCGTAGCATCGACAGCACCACCCTGGGCCTGCTGGCCAAGCTGTCGATCATGTCGCGGCAAAAGGTCGGCCTGCTGCCGACCGTCGTCACCACCCACGAAGACATCACCCGTCTGCTGGAGTCCATGGGTTTCGAGCAGGTGTTCAACATCGTTGATCGCCCAGTACCGTGCCCGGAGCGCCTGACTGACCTGCCTGACCAGGACCTGTCCGAAGAAGTGGTGCGGATCAAGGTGCTGGAAGCGCACAAGATCCTCATGGGTCTCAACGACTCCAACCGGGAAGCGTTCCATGACCTGGTAAACGCGCTGGAGCGGCACTGATCTTGTAGGGGCGAGCCTGTCCGGGAACCCAATTCCACGGGCATCTCCACTCCCAACGGCACACAAAAAAGGGCGAACCCAACCGGGTTCGCCCTTTTTGCATTGCGCTGATTGACCTTACAGCTTGGCCTGCAGCAACGCCTCCAGCTTCTCCTGGTCGCGGGCAAACTGACGAATGCCTTCGGCCAGCTTCTCGGTGGCCATCGCATCTTCGTTCGACGCCCAGCGGAACTGCGCCTCGTTCAGGCTCTGGCGCGCTTCTCCGGCATGGCCTGGTGCCAGTTGGCGCTCCAGCTTGCCGGTGTCGGCCGCCAGCTTCTCGATCAGGTCGGGGCTGATGGTCAGGCGATCGCAGCCCGCCAGTTGCTCGATCTGATTGAGGTTGCGGAAGCTCGCGCCCATGACCACGGTCTTGTAGTCATTCGCTTTGTAGTAGTTGTAGATGCGCGTCACCGACTGCACGCCCGGATCATCGGCGCCGCTGTAGTCGGTACCGTTGGCCTTCTTGTACCAGTCGTAGATGCGCCCTACGAACGGCGAAATCAGGAACACCCCGGCTTCGGCGCAGGCTACTGCCTGGGCGAAGGAGAACAGCAGGGTCAGGTTGGTCTGGATGCCTTCGCGCTCCAGCTGTTCTGCGGCGCGGATGCCTTCCCAGGTGGAGGCGATCTTGATCAGCACGCGGTCACGGCCGATGCCGGCCTTGTCGTAGAGTTCGATCAGGCGGTGCGCACGCTTGAGCATGGCCGCGGTATCGAACGACAGGCGCGCATCCACTTCAGTGGAAATACGCCCGGGAATCACTTTCAGAATCTCCCGGCCCACGGCGACCCCAAAACGGTCACTGGCCAGACCCACGTCACCCTTGCAGTCGGTGACGCTGGCGTTGAGCAGTTCGGCGTAGGCAGGAATCGCTGCTGCCTTGAGCAGCAGGGAGGGGTTGGTGGTGGCGTCCACGGGTTTGACGCGGGCAATCGCTTCAAAATCGCCGGTATCGGCCACGACGGTGGTGAATCGTTTAAGTTGTTCCAGCTTGGAAGTCATGGGTGTGCTCTATCCTGTGGGTCTGTTGACATTACCCGAGCGCTGACAGCCACTCAAGGGCGCAGATGCGTTACAACGGCCTGGGCGGCAACATCTGCAAAACAGATGTTTGAAAGGCCCGGCGCTATCCGCTAACTACGATGGCAAAACCGCCCACAGGTTCAACCGCGTCGACGACTAGCGGCCTTCCAGCAGGGCTGCCGCCTGATCGAGCAGGGCCAGTGGGTCCTTGGCCTTGTGGATGTCCACGGATAACAGCTGGCGAAACTTGCGCGCCCCCGGAAAGCCCGTGCCAAGCCCCAGGACATGCCGGGTGATGTGGTGCATCGCGCCGCCAGCCTCCAGGTGCGCGGCAATGTACGGGCGCATCTGCGCCAGCGCCTCGGCCCGGCTAATCACCGGTGCCGTGCTGCCAAACAGCTGCTGATCCACTTCGGCCAGCACATAAGGATTGTGATACGCCTCACGCCCCAGCATCACCCCGTCAAAGGTCGCCAGATGCTCATGGCAGGCCTCCAGCGTCTTGATCCCGCCGTTGAGAATGATCTCCAGCTCCGGGAAATCCGCCTTCAACTGTGCCGCCACGTCATAACGCAGCGGGGGAATGTCACGGTTCTCCTTGGGCGACAACCCTTCAAGAATCGCAATCCGCGCATGCACGGTAAAACTGGTGCAGCCGGCATCGCGCACCGTGCCGACGAAATCACACAACTGCGCGTAACTGTCGCGCCCATTGATCCCGATCCGATGCTTGATCGTCACCGGAATCGACACTGCATCGCGCATCGCCTTCACACAATCGGCCACCAACTGCGGATGCCCCATCAGGCACGCCCCAATCATATTGTTCTGCACCCGATCACTCGGGCAGCCGACATTGAGGTTCACCTCATCGTACCCATGCTCCTGCGCCATCCGCGCACAGGCCGCCAAATCCAGCGGAACACTGCCACCCAACTGCAACGCCAGCGGATGCTCAGCCTCGTTGTGCCGCAGGAAGCGCTCGTGATCACCGTTGAGCAGGGCACCGGTGGTGACCATTTCGGTGTAGAGAAGGGCGTGTTTGGAGAGCAGGCGGAGGAAGAAGCGGCAGTGGCGGTCGGTCCAATCCATCATGGGCGCAACGGAGAACCGACGAGAGAAAGCTGGGGAGATAGTTGATGCAGTTGAATGAGGCATGGGTATCTGAATCAGGAGGATGAGGCGGGGGAGGAGTTTATCAGGAATGGCGGGTGATGGGGTTGCGTCGAGGCGCCCGGGCGAGGCTCGTGGCGCCTGACACCATTTAACTGGCTACTGCGGGTGCCGGCAGATTATCCAGTGCGTTGCGGGCCTGGTAGTGGTCCTTGGAACCGAACCATGTGAGCAGGCCTGTCACCCCGAAGAACGTGAAAAGCCCCGAGATCGGGTAGCCCGATACATACAGGGCGATGGCTGGGAAAAACAGCACCAGCACACAGAACACCACCACTACGCCGGAGTTGACCATGGCGTACCACAGAGGGTTCTTGGACACTTCGCCATTGCTTTCCTGGACGGCATAAACAGTGTGCTTGCCAAGGGATTTAACGCAGGAAAGGCGTACGGTGTTGCCTGGTTTGATCATGCTGTCCAGATAGTTCTGGCAGCGGATGTGCCTGATACGGTTGCCGCCGATCTTGATGTACTCGTAATCGGTGACGGTGCCGTTTCTGATCACGCCGTTACCGGTTTCTTCGATTAAACCTTCAAATACTGCTACTGCCATTTTGCACCTAAGTGTTCAGTCAATAATTTGATGCTGCTACTGGTTGCTGCTGTGTCGACATGCCGGCTGCGTTAAGCAAGGCGGCAGGTCTGCTGATAGCGGCCGGGGTGGGGGTTCCCAACATGCTATGTGCAGAAGGATATGATGGCATATTGCCTTCTTTTCGCGGGCACACTAACCACTAGCGCTCGAAAAATCACTCATTATTTTTTCTGATGGCTCTAGGACGCTGGTTGTGGCTGGTTTTTCAGGTTCTGAATGCAAGCGTTGGGTAGCGGGGGGGGGCGGCTGGATTGATGGCCAGCCTATTCGAGAAGGCAAATCAGGCGAAAAGTTGTTGGCGGAAAACGCCGAGGGCGACCGCTAGGGTCGCCCTCGGTTGATCTTGTTTGTGTTCTTAAACCCAGCGCCGAAACAGTACGCTGGCATTCACCCCGCCAAACCCGAACCCATTAGACAGTGCATATTCCATCGGCATCTGCCGGGCTTCGCCGCGAACCAGGTCCAGGCCCTCGGCTGAGTTATCCGGCGCTTGTAGATTGAGGGTTGCCGGGGCCACTTGGTCGCGCAGCGCCAGGATGGCGAAGATCGCTTCGATGCCACCTGCAGCTCCCAGCAGGTGGCCAGTGGCGGATTTGGTGGCACTGATCGCCAGGCCGCTGTGGGTGCCGAACACCGCCTTGATTGCCGCCAGTTCGCCTTTGTCGCCGACCGGTGTCGAGGTGGCGTGGGCGTTTAGGTGCTGAACCTGGGACGCTTGTATGCCGGCCTGGCGCAGTGCTTGTTGCATGGCTCGGCGGGCACCGTCACCGTCTTCCGGGCCGGCAGTCATGTGGTAGGCATCGGCACTGGTGCCATAGCCCACCAGTTCGGCAATCGGCTTGGCGCCACGGGCCAGGGCGTGTTCCAGTTCTTCGATCACCAGCAGGCCGGCACCTTCACCCATGACAAATCCGTCGCGCGCTGCATCAAAGGGGCGAGAGGCCTGATCGGGTGTTTCGTTGTGATCGCTTGATAGCGCTCGTGCCGCTGCGAAGCCGGCCAGGCTGACCCGGTGAATGGCCGCTTCGGCCCCACCACAAACGGCAATGTCCACTTCCCCGGCGCGGATCATTCGCGCGGCGTCGCCTATGGCCTGCACGCCAGCGGCACAGGCCGTCACCGGAGCCCCAAGCGGCCCCTTGAGGCCGTGCTGGATTGAAACGTGGCCGGCGGCCATGTTGCTGAGGAAAGACGGGATGGTGAACGGCGACAGGCGACGCGGTCCCTTGCTGTCCGTGGTGCGTACGGCGTCGGCAATCGCCGGAAAGCCACCCACGCCCGAAGCGATGATGGTGGCAGTGCGCTCCTGTTGCTCGGCGGTCTGGGGCGCCCAACCAGCTTGTGCCAGGGCTTCATGGGCGGCTGCCAGGGCAAACAGAATAAAGCGATCCATTTTGCGCTGTTCTTTCGCCGCCAGCAGTTGGTCGGGGTCGAAGCCGGCCTCAGGGTCTTGAATGCGATCGGGAACCTGGCCGCCGATGCTGATCGGCAGGTCGCCAATCAGCGATTCGGGAAGTCGACGAATCCCGGATTGCCCCGCCAGCAGGCGCTGCCAAACCGGTTCGACTCCGCAGCCCAGTGGGGTCAATGCCCCCATGCCTGTGACAACAATACGTTTGCTCATGACGATCCAGCTCCTTCAGCTTTGTCGAGGATAGTGATATGTGGACGTTACTATCATCATGAAAGTAACATGCTGATGCGACAAATGCCCGGACGCATCACCCTAGGAGCCGTCATGCAACGTAAAACCCTGGTCCACGCCGAATGCCCGATCGCCCGCAGTCTGGAAAGGGTGGGCGAGTGGTGGAGCATCCTGATCATGCGTGACGCCTTGCATGGGTTGCGCCGATTCGACGAGTTTTCCCGCAGCTTGGACATTGCGCCGAACATGCTCACCCGTCGCTTGAATTCTTTGGTTGAGGACGGGTTGCTGGAGCGCCGTGCCTATAGTGAGCGGCCTTTGCGTTATGAATACGTGCCAACCGCTCGAGGGGAGGACTTTCGTGTGGTGCTCATGGCTTTTGTGGCGTGGGGGAATAGGCACTATGCGCCGGAAGGAGAGAGCGTGCAGATTGTCGAGCGTGAGACTGGCAGACCGGTGCAGTTGATGACGGCGGATATTGCTGACGGGCATTTGGTGCCATTGGCGCAATGCACGGTGCAGGCGGGGCCGGCGGCCAGCGCCGGCATGCGTCAGCGGATGGGTAATATGGCGGCTTCAGAGTAAAATTGAGTCTTTAGCCTGGTTATTCTGTTGGAGAGTGGTAGAGATACAATCTAATTACTGCATTCTTCATAGTTATTGTTGACTATCCGGTTGCCCGTGGTTGCGGCACCGGTAAGTCGTGCTTTCATCGTTGTTGGCTCGGTGATCCAGTTGCTGGTGGTGTCTGCTCGGTTGTTGGTAATTGTATTGTTGTTGCCCTCGACTCTTATGTAAGCTTTATTTTTACAGAATACATTGTTTTCAATAGTATTGTGGTCTGCGTAATCTTGGAAATATCTTCCCGCTGGGTCAAGTGGTTTGTCCCCGCAGTAACTTTTTTGTAAGTTTACGCTCTGGCGTGATGCTATCCATATTCCGACTTTTTCGTTGGTGAAAGTATTGTTTTTTATTATATTGTCATTGCTGGGCTGCCATCTGATGACGGATCTCCCTGTGCTGTATTTTTCGCCGCAATTTTTATAGAGATATATGCCACCGGCCAAGTTACTGATGAATTTGTTGTCCTTGATCAGATTTCCGGCAGAAGAGTCAATGGCCAGGCCCTCTCGCTGGCCACTGTTTGGGGCGTTCGACTCGCCATTGTCTTTGATGAGGTTGTTAAGTATGTTGTTGTTCCGAGAGCTTTGCTCTAAGTAAATTCCAACTCCCTTGGATCTCAGTATAGTGGAGTTTTTTAAGGTCGAGTTTGTTACGTAGCTGTGAAAGAAGACTCCAACACCACCAGTGTCCTCTATATTTACATTGTCGAGGGTTATCTGGGTTGGGCTAATCTGATAGTTTCTTATTTGATTTTCGGTGCGTTTGTAGTCTGGAATTCCTGAGGTAATTAATATGCCTTGTGATTTAAAGTTTTTTACGATGCAGTTTTTTACGGTGACATTGCTTAGTGGGTTGCCTTGGCTGGTTATTAGTATTCCTATTTTTCTGGTGAGCTGACCATCCAGAGTTGCGCCTTTGCAATCTATGTTGGTGTTTGAGTTGTTGATGGTGATGGTCTGATTGTATGTGCAGCTTTGGTCAAGCGTTAAGTTTCCGTTCAGGTTTCCCGAATTTGGAAGTTGGCATGTTCGGTTTTCTTGTGCGTTTGACGGAAAGCACCATGCGATGCCTATCGCTGTAATGACTACCCTTGATAGTTCTAGTTTGTTAGGTGTTGGAATTTTCATGCGTTTGCCTCAAGTGTCCGTAAGTGCGCTATGCAGTGATCGGGTATAGGATCGCTGTTTTTTAGGTAAATTCACCATTGCAGAAGGAAGTTGGTGTTGACTGAGGCAAATGCATTAGTGGAAGATCCAATCTCCTTAAAGCCCCAACCCCTCTTCAACAATCCACATCAAATTCTCCTCATTCCACGCCACCGCAGCCATGGCAGCCTGCCCCAGCGGTGGAATCTTCTGCAGGTGCCATTGCGACTCGCCGTGTTCGTCCGTGCTACGCAGGATGCGGTAATTTTTACTGGTTAGGTGAATCTCGATCAGCCCCTCGGCATTGGGGCTGAAGCGGGCGATCGGGTCGAAGGTAATGGTTCGATCAAGGGCTTCGAGCAGTAGTTGATCGACGGCGTAGTTGTACGTGGTGCCGCTTGGGTGGCGCTCGTACACGTGGGTGGAGTTGCGGCGGATGCCGAGACCGGCTTCGCTCAAGGGGGTCAGCCAGGATTCGATCTGCAGGTACAGTTCGTTGACCTGGGTCGGCCAATGATCGATCGCGGTATCGGTGCTGATTTCTGTCTCATTGGTACGTTCCAGGCGCTGCTTCAGTTTTACGGCCAGTTCATCTGCTGTTGTCATGTTGATTGCCTCCCTTGGTGTCTTTTGAATGGTAGTCAAATCTGGTGGTTTTTGGGGTGCGGGCCGGCGTAGCAAAAGCTAGGGGGGCGGCAGGGGGTGGCCTATCGACAGTATGTAGTCCGGTGTGCTGCGGGCTTTTGCTGATGTGAACCAATTCGAACATTTAACCCGGCAACTGTCGCTTAGGGTTTTCCCTGGCCGTCGAGACCGCGTATTATTCCCACAAATATGTCTGAAGATTTCCTACGTGTAACCGTTAGGTCATCAGCCTTGCGCCTATGTGTGCTATGCAAGGCAACCTCCAGATAGGAAAGATTCTCCTCAGGTGACGTTTAGCGACTTGCCAAAAAATATATCGGCCAGGCATGCGGCTGTCCGCAGGATGGGGCGGTGTCCGGTAGCGTTTTAAAGGAATGGGTTTTGACAAAGCGTAGACAGGTAGCAATTGTTGGTTGTTCTTTTCGTTTCCCCGGTTCCACAACCAGCAGTTTCTGGCAGAACCTGATGACGGGGCAGGACCTGGTGACCCAGGTTGATGCCTCGCGCTGGGACCATGCCGAGTTCCTGCATCCGGACAAGGCCAACCCTGCCACCAGCTACACCTTTGCCGCCGGGACCCTGGGCGACATCAGTGCGTTCGACGCGGGCTTCTTCAATATTTCGCCCCGTGAAGCCGCGGTGATGGACCCCCAGCAGCGGATACTGCTGGAGATGTGCTGGGAAACCTTCGAGAACGCCGGCGTCAAGCCGTCGAGCCTGCGTGGCAGTAACTGCGGGGTGTACCTGGGTATCGCTGGCGTCGAGCAGGCCTATCGCCTGGTGGAAGACCTGGCCTCGATCGATGCGGCCACCGCCACCGGCAATACCATGAGCATTGCCGCCAACCGTCTGTCCTTCTTCTATGACCTGCGCGGGCCGAGCATGGCCATCGATACCGCTTGTTCGTCGTCTCTGGTGGCCTTCCACCAGGCCTGCCAGGCGATTATCAGCGGTGATATCGACCAGGCCGTGACGGGCGGTATCAGCCTGCACATGCACCCCTTCGGTTTCATGATTTTCGCCAAGGCCTCGATGCTCTCGCGCACCGGGCGTTGCCAAGCGTTCGATCAGCGCGGCGACGGTTATGCGCGCTCCGAGGGCGGTGGTCTGTTCCTGCTCAAGGATTACGATCAGGCGCTGGCCGATGGCAACCCGATTCTTGCGGTGGTCGCCGCCAGTGCGGTCAACACCGATGGTCGCAAATCGAGCCTGACCTTGCCGAGTGCCGATGCACAAGCGGCGCTGCTCAAGCGCACTTATGCCAAGGCCGGGATCGATCCGTCGCAGCTCGACTACCTGGAAGCCCACGGCACGGGCACGGCCGTCGGCGACCCGATTGAGACCCGCGCTATCGGTGAAGCCCTGGGCCAGGCCCGGAAGGCCGGCAACCCGTTGCCGATCGGTTCGATCAAGAGCAACCTCGGTCACCTTGAGGCAGCCTCCGGCGCTGCTGGTTTGATGAAGGCTCTCAACTGCCTGATCGAGCGGGAAGTGCCGGCGACTATCGGCATTGAAGAACTCAACCCGGCTATCCCGTTTGCCGACCTGAACCTGCAGGTGGTCACCGAGAGCCGTGCGCTGAAAGCCGAAGGACAACTGACCATCGGTATCAACTCCTTCGGTTTTGGTGGTGCCAACGCGCACGTGATCCTGCAAAGCGCCGAGCCGCTGCCGGCGTCCACCACGGCGGGCAGCACCCGGCGTGTGCCGCTGCTGCTCAGCGCCAAGGATGCCGAGGGCCTGCGCGCCACGGCCGAGGGCTTTGCCGAGTACCTGGCCGCCCACCCGCAGAGCAATTATTACGATGTGGCCTACCAGGCCATGTTCCGTCGCGATGCCCATCCCCATCGTTTGCTGTTGATCAGCGCCGACCCGGCCGAGGCCGCGCAGGCACTGGCCGACTATGCCCAGGACCCGAGCCTCAGCGAGCTGAGTTCGGTGCTTGAGGTGGGCCAGGCACTGGATAAAGTCCAGGGCCCGGTGTTCGTGTACTCCGGCAATGGTTCGCAATGGCAAGGCATGGGTCGGGCGATGCTTGGCCATCCGGTGTTCGAGGCCGCGGTGGCGGAAGTCGATGCACTGTTCCAGCCGCTGGGTGGCTATTCGTTGCGCGCCGAACTGCTGGGCGAAAATGGCGAGGGGCGTTATGCCCGCACCGAGATCGCACAACCGGCCTTGTTCGCCCTGCAAGTAGCGGTAACCCGCGTACTGGCAGCCCAGGGTTTCCATCCGGCGGCGGTGATCGGCCACAGCGTGGGCGAAGTCGCCGCGGCCTGGGCCAGCGGTGCGCTGAGCCTGGAAGACGCGACCCAGGTCATCTTCCATCGCAGCCGTTTGCAAGGGCTGACCCGCGGCACCGGGAAAATGGCGGCCGTTGGCCTCTGTGGTGAGGCCACGACCAGCCTGTTGGCGGAACTGGGTCTAGACGGTCGGGTGGTTCTGGCCGGCGAAAACAGTGCGCGGGGCGCTACGGTGGCCGGCCCTGTCGAGGCGCTCGCCGAGCTTGAGCAGGCCCTGACCGAGCGCCAGGTATTTGTCCGTGTGCTGGACCTGGACTACGCCTTCCACTCCCCGGCGATGAACCCGATCGAGCAGCAAGTGATTGCCGATCTGGCGCACATCCGTCCGCGCAGTGCGAAGATCCCGTTTTACTCCACGGTGGTCGGCGGCGAGTTGGACGGTCAACGTCTGGACAGCCGCTACTGGTGGCAGAACATTCGCTTCCCGGTACTGTTCCAGGGTGCGATGGACGGGCTGGTAGGGCAGGGCTTCAACCTGTTCGTCGAAGTCGGTCCGCATCCGATCCTGCGCTCCTACGTCACCGATGCCCTGACCCAGCGCGAGCTGTCCGGTCAGGTGCTCGCCACCTTGCTGCGCAAGGACGACAGTCCGGCACTGCTTGAGCGCTGCGTGGCGCGGCTGTTGATCGCCGGTGCCGAGCCGGATTGGCAACAACAATTCCCGGTGGCCGGCAGCAACCTGCGCCTGCCCAACTACGCTTGGCAGCGCGAGCGTTTTGAATTGCCGGTCAGTGCCGAGTCGTTCGGCGTGCTGCAGCGCGAGCGTGTGCACCCCTTGCTGGGCTACCCGCTGGCCGACCGGGCGCTGACCTGGGAAAACCGTCTCGACACGCAACTGTTCCCCACCCTGGCTGACCACAAGGTCGGTGAAGCGGTGTTGTTCCCTGGTGCCGGTTTCACCGAGCTGGCACTGGCGGTGGCCTTGCTGCACCAGCCGGGCGAGTTCGTCGACATCGAAGAGCTGGAGATTCACAACCCACTGTTGCTCGGCAACGAAGGCAGCAAGAAGATCCGCGTCAACATCGAGGACGCCGACGGCACCCTGCGGATCACCTCGCGCAGCCTGGCCCAGCGTGAAGAGTGGGTCCAGCACGTGGTCGCGCGCCTGCCCGGCGAAGCCCGTGGCGTACTGCTTGGCACGCGTGCGCCGGCCCTGCCACAGCGCCCGGCGGATTTCACCGGCGAACAGCATCTGGCACTCACCCGTGCGGTGGGTTTGAACTATGGCCCGGCCTATCAAACCGTGGCGGCGGTGTGGGTCGAACCGGCACACATCCTTGCGCAATTGAGCGTTCCCGACGCCATCAGCCAGGAGCTGGCGACCCTGCACCTGCACCCGGCGTTGCTCGACGGCGCGTTCCAGCTGATCACCGAATTGCTGGTGGGTCAGCCGGGCAGCAACAAGGGTCTGGCGTTCATCCCGGTCAAGCTGGGGCGTATTGCATTTGCCAAGGCCGGCGGTGTGCCGTGCCTGGCCCAAGTGCGTCAGCACAAGCGTACCGAGCATTCGTTGCTGGTGGATTTCACCCTGTACGACGCCAGCGGCGCAGCGGTGCTGTTCATCAAGGACGCACGTTTCCGTGGCGTGCGCCTGCAACGCGACCGCTCCCATGACATCAAGCGCCTGGCCCACGTTGGCCTTGCCGCGCCAGGTCAGGTGGTGCCCGTGCGGCGTGCAGCCAGCAGCGCCACGCCGCTGGTAGCACACTTTCAGGGTCTGGCCGATGAGCCGGTGCAGCAGCGTTACCTCAATGAAGTCGAGCCGCTGCTCGATGCCCTCTGCGCGAGTTTCGTGCAGGACCTGATCGAGCAGGCAGGTGGCCGCTTGAGCGCCGAACAGGTCGCACTGTGGTCCCAGCAGGACGGTGTGCCGAGCGATTATCTGTCGACCTTGCTGCGTCAGGGCCTGGAAGACGGCAGCTTGAATTGCGATGCCGACGGCCACTGGTGCGTCGCCGAGGCGGGCGAGCGTCCGGCTTCCGAGGCCATCTGGCAGGAGTTGTTCCAGAGCTATCCGGAGCACTTCCAGATCATCCATTCGGTGGGCCGCATCGGTCGCCACCTGCTGTCCCTGCTCGACGCTCGCCAAACCCTGGAGCAGTTGCTGCCACGGGAAACCAGCGGTGCCAATCTGTCGCGCCTGGTGCTGGGGGCCGCGGGTCAGCAGCGCCTGCTCGCCGGCCTGCGCGAAACCCTGGCCCAGCGCCTCGCCGCGTTGCCGGCCGGGCAACGCCTGCGGGTGCTGGAATTTGGTTTTGGTGGCTCATCCTTTGCCGAGTCCCTGTACGCCGGGATCGATTTCGATCGCGTCGACTACAGCTACTGCGTGGCGGAACCGGAGCTGGTGCAGATGCTGGGCGATGATTGCCCGGCACTGCAGGTCATCGATTTTGAGCAACTGAGCAGCGCCGCAGGGTACGACTGGGTGCTGTTGCCGTCCGATCTGGCGGCCCTGGACAGCATCGGCGAAGCGCTGCGCCAGGCAGCCAGCCACCTCAACCCGCACGGGCAGTTGGCCGTGCTGGCGCAACACCCGACGCGCTGGGCCGACTTCGTGTTCGGCGCCCAGGCCGACTGGTGGCTGGCGGGGCCGGAGCAGGCGTTGTCGCGTCAGCAGCGTCCGCAGTTTTGGCTGCATGAGTTGCAGCGTCACGGCCTGAGTGTCAGCCACACCCTGGAAGCACTGCCGGGCAATGCCTGCGGCAGTTACCTGCTGCTGGCTGGCCATGGCGCGAGTGTCGCGGCCACTTCGGTCGAGATCGCCGTGCAGCGCTGGGCGTTGCTGGCCGACGCCGGGCGGGCGGCCGCCGAGCAACTGGCCCAGGCCCTGCGTGAGCAAGGCCAGCAGGTCAGCCTGCTGCAGCCGGGCGATGCCCAGGCCTTGGCGCAGCAACTCGCCGCGCTGGACCAAGCGCCCGAGCACGTGTTGCACCTGGCCGGCTTTGACAGCAGCCAAGGGCTGGATGGCCAGGGCGAGCGCTGCATGCTGGCTGCTGCGCTGGTCCAGGCCTGCGAGTCGCTGGGTATCGCACCGCAGTGCTGGCTGCTGACCCGTGGCGCGGCCGGTCACCTGTACGCTGCCGACCACGGCAGCGATGTCGATGCGATTGCCGATGCGGCGTTCTGGGGCTTCGGCCGCACCCTGGCGAACGAGTCCGCCAGTTGCCGCATCCGTCTGCTCGACCTGGCCGACGCTGCACCTGTCGCCAGCCTGATCCCGGCCCTGTTGCATGCCGACGCCGAGACCGAAGTGGCGATCAGCGCCGACGGCCAGCGTTATGTGCCGCGCTTGCGCGTCCTGCACGAACAAAACGGTGCCAGTGCTGACGGCAACACGCGCATCAGCCTGGGCTTCGACCTGCCGGGGCAACTGCGCAACCTGCGCTGGGAAGCCCGTGAGCTGACCGCGCCGGCGGCGGACGAACTGGACATTGAAGTGCGCGCCACCGGCCTGAACTTCCGTGACGTGATGTTTGCCCTCGGCCTGTTGTCCGACGAAGCCATCGAAAACGGCTTCTCCGGGCCGACCATGGGCTTTGAGTTTTCCGGTGTGGTCCACGGCAAAGGGTCTGCCGTGTTCGGCGATTTCGTCCCGGGCGACCGTGTGGTGGGCTTCGGTCCGCGCAGTTTCGCCAACCGCCTGGTGACCAACGCCAACGCCGTGGCGCGCATCCCTGAAGGCATGTCCTTCGAGGCCGCTGCGACCATTCCAAGTACCTTCTTCACCGTGTACTACGCGCTGCATCATCTGGCGCGCCTGGAGCCGGGCGAGAAGGTGCTGATCCACGGCGCCGCCGGTGGCGTCGGGATTGCCGCGATCCAGATCGCCAAGTGGTGCGGTGCGCAAATTTATGCCACCGCCGGCAGCGACGAGAAGCGCGACTTCCTGCGTCTGCTGGGGGTCGACAAGGTCTTTGATTCGCGTTCCCTGGCCTATGCCGACGAAGTGCTGGCGATGACCGACGGGCGTGGCGTCGATGTGGTGCTCAACTCTCTGGCTGGCGAAGCGATCAACCGCAACTTCCAGGTGCTCAAGCCGTTCGGCCGCTTCCTTGAGCTGGGCAAGCGCGACTTCTACCAGAACACCCGCATTGGCCTGCGTCCGTTCCGCAACAACATCAGCTACTTCGGTATCGACGCCGACCAGTTGATGAGTGAGCGTCCAGACCTGACCCGACGTCTGTTCGGGCAAATGATGGAACTGTTCGAGCAAGGCATCCTGCACCCGTTGCCGTTCCGCGAGTTCGACGCCAACCACGTGACCGAGGCCTTCCGCTACATGCAGCAGGCGCGGCAGATCGGCAAGATCGTGGTGACCTATGGCAACCCGATCGAACGCCTGGTGGAAACTCGCGAACAGCCGGTGCAGTCGTTGCAACTCAGCGCCGAGGCGACCTACCTGGTGACCGGTGGCCTGGGCGGCTTCGGCCTGCGCACGGCACAGTGGCTGGTGGACAAGGGCGCGCGGCACCTGGTGCTGCTCGGCCGTCGTGGCCCGGCCAGTGTCGAGGCGCAGCCGTGCCTGGCGGCCTGGCAGACCCAGGGCATCGACGTGCAAGCGCTGGCCTGTGACATCACCGATGTGATGCAGGTGCGCGGCGTGTTCGAGCGGATTGCCGCCAGCCCGTACCCATTGCGTGGCCTGGTGCATGCGGCGACGGTGATCGACGACAGTCTGATTCGTAACCTTGATGCCGAACAACTGCAGCGTGTGCTGGAGCCCAAGGCCAAGGGCGCGCAATACCTGCATGAGCTGACCCGCGAATTGCCGTTGGACTTCTTCGTGATGTTCTCCTCGGCGACCACCCTGTTCGGCAACCCGGGCCAGGCCAACTACGTGGCCGCCAACTATTGGCTCGAAGCGTTGGCTCGGCATCGTCGTGGTCACGGCCTGGCTGCCACCGCCGTGCTCTGGGGGGCGATCGACGACGTTGGCTTCCTGGCGCGCAACGAGCAGATCAAGGATGCGCTGCAAAGTCGCATGGGTGGCGCCGCGTTGCGCGCCGAAGTGGCGCTGGCGCACCTGGAGCAGATGCTGCTCAAGGGTGACGACGGGATCGGCGTGCTGGAGCTGGAGTGGAAAGCGTTATCGCGCTTCCTGCCGAGCGCTGCGACCCCGCGCTTCGTCGAACTGGTGCGCGCCCACGGCGGCGACCAGGACGACGATAACGACGCCGAAAACATCCAGCGCATGCTTGCCGAGCTGGATGACGAGCAACTGCTGGAGCGTTTCGTCGAACTGCTCAAGCACGAAGTCTGCGAGATCCTGCGCTTGCCGGCCGCACGCCTGGACACCCAGCGTCCGCTGCAGGAGCTGGGTCTGGACTCGCTGATGAGTGTCGAGTTGGTGGTGGCGCTGGAAGAACGCTTCGGTATTCGTCTGCCGGTGATGGAACTCAGTGAAAGTTCCAGCATCGATAAGCTCAGCGTGCGCATCCTTGACCTGCTGCGTGGCGAAGCGGGGGCCAATGAAGTTGCGGCACCTGCCGCCCTGGCAGAAAACGTTTTGGCCCGCCACGGCAGTGAATTGAGCCGTGAGCAAATGGCCGAGCTGAACGCCGAACTGGCCGACAGCGCTGCGACACCTAACCGTCTGATTGAGTGATGTTTGATTGAGTGATAGTGCGATGACTGCAAAAACGCCCACCGGCCTGAGTGTCGGGATCAAGCAACGGTTGATCCAGCAAGCGCTGGAGCGCCGTCGCAGCGAAGCGGGCGACGCGGCCGGCGGTGCCACCCTGGAGCAGGCGCAACAGGCGGCGCTGAAGGTGCCGGAAGCGTTTTATCGCTTCGACCAGCACCCCGGTTATCAGCAGTTGCGCGTGATGCAGCAGGGCGCGGCGCGCCTGGGCCTGAGCAGTCCGTTCTTTCGTTTGCACGAAGGCCTGGCGGGCGCCGAGACCTGCATCGGTGCCCGGGAATACGTCAACTTCGCCAGCTACAACTACCTCGGCTACTCCGGTCACCCGGCAGTGGCCGAGGCGGCCAAGGCCGCCATCGACCGTTACGGCACCTCGGTGTCGGCCAGCCGGCTGGTGTCCGGCGATCGTCCGCTGCACCGCGAGCTGGAGCGTGAGTTGGCCAATCTGTACGAGGTCGACGATGCGATCGTGTTCGTCAGCGGCCATGCCACCAACGTCACCACCATCGGCCATCTGTTCGGCCCCCGTGACCTGGTGTTGCACGACGAGCTGATCCACAACAGTGTCCTGCAAGGCATTCAGTTGTCCGGCGCGCGACGCTTGAGCTTCGCCCACAACGACTGGCAGGCCCTGGACCGGATTCTCGGTGAGCAGCGTCAGCACTTCGAGCGGGTGCTGGTGGTGGTCGAAGGCATCTACAGCATGGACGGCGACTACCCGGACCTGCCGCGCTTCGTCGAACTCAAGCGCAAGCACAAAATCTTCCTGATGGTCGATGAGGCGCATTCGCTGGGGGTGATGGGGGCGACCGGCAAAGGTATTCGCGAACACTTCGACCTGGCCGGGGATGACGTCGATATCTGGATGGGCACGCTGAGCAAGACCCTCGCCAGTTGCGGGGGCTACATTGCCGGCAACACGGCGTTGGTCGAGCACCTGAAGTTCCTCGCCCCAGGCTTCCTCTACAGTGTCGGCATGCCGCCTTCGGTGACGGCTTCGGCCCTGGCAGCGTTGCGTTGCCTGGCCAACGACCGTGAGCGGGTGCAGACGGTGCAGGCGCGAGGTGAGCTGTTCCTGCGCCTGGCCAAGGCCGCTGGCCTGAACACCGCCACCAGCACCGGCCTGGCCGTGATCCCGGTGATCACCGGCAGTTCGTTCAAGGCCGGACGGCTGTCCAGCGCCTTGTTCGATCGCGGCATCAACGCCCAGCCGATCCTTTACCCGGCGGTTCCTGAGCACGTCGCACGGGTGCGTTTCTTTGTCTCGTGTGAGCACACTGAAGAGCAAATCACCCAGACCGTGGCCATCGTCGCCGAAGAGCTGGCCAAGATCGGTTGACCCCAGGCGGCAACGGCCATCACCCGCTATTCAGCGGCAATCACGAACCCGTGGGAGCGAGCTTGCTCGCGATGATCCAGAGAGCGCCGCGTTCATCCTGAATGCCCGCGTCATCGTTGACGTCCATCGCGAGCAAGCGGAGCGCCGCCCGGCTCGCTCCCACGGGGTTTGGTGTCGTTCACACATTGTGGTTTGAACACATTCACTGTAGGAGCGAGCTTGCTCGCGATGATCCAGAGAGCGCCGCGTTCATCCTGAATGCCCGTGTCATCGTTGACGTCCATCGCGAGCAAGCTCGCTCCTACAAAGTGAACACCTTCATTGAAGGTGTTGGCCAGCAAGCCGCTGTCTCAGATGTACGGCTTTTCGTAGGCGTTGAGCTGTTCGATGAAGCGCCAGTGGCTGCGTTTGTCGAAGCCCATCAGGCGCTTGAGGCGGATGTCCCAGCGCATGTGGTGGTTGGCGATCCACGGCAGGGCGAACAGGTGGGCGCCGCGCCAGGGGATGAACGGGTTGCGGCGCAGGCTGGCGTAGATTTCCACGCGATGGCTGGGGCGCAGGCTCGGGCAGCGGGCGTGGAAGCCCGAGGTGTCGGCCACCACCAGGGTGTTGGCCGGCACCGAGAAGCGCCGTGGTGCCGGCAGGCCCAGTTCGGCCAATTCGTGTTCATGAATGCGGAATGAGCCCTCGCGGTGCATCTGCTCGTGGGAGCGTGCCGCGCCGAGGCTTTGGCGATATTCCCAGGCCAGGCGCTCCGGCGTCAGACGATGGGAGCCGGGTACGTAACTGAACGGCCCCTGGTCGTCGGCCACATCATCGAGAAACAACCAGGCCTTGGCGGTTGGATGGAAGGTGTCGGCGTGCAGACGGGTTTGCGGGTCCTGCTCGGCGTTCACCCCATCGATCACGATCGACTGCAATTGATAGGTGATGCCGCCGGTGTTCGACGAGGCGTAGGCGATCAGGTCGCGCACGCTACGGTCGGCGACAAAGGCGGCGCTGGCCGGGTTCTTCGCCAGCACGTCCTGGTCGAGGCTGACCCGGCGGGTCACCGCTTTACCCTGGCGCATTTCCCAGCCGGTGCTGCGCAGCTCGCCCAGTTCAGCGCGCAAGGCCGCAAACTGCTCGGCGGGCAGGGCGTTCTCGCGCACGAAAAAACCCTGCTCTTCGAAGCTCGCCAGTTCTGCGCTATCCAGCCGCGGCGCCAGGGCCCGGCGACGCATGGCGGCCATGCTCATGGCCAACTGTCGGCGCTGTACGTGCAAGCCCAGGGCGTTGAGCCGGGCGCTGCCCAGCACCGGGTTGTTCTCGAACGATTTGGCGTGGGTCAGCAATTGCAGGCAATGCCAGGGAAGCGCCGCGTAGCGGCCAAGATCCTTCAGTGATGCAGGCATGGTCTAGTCCTTGAGTGGAACCGCTGCACGGTCGCAGCCGAGCATGGTCCGGGTGTAGTTACGCAGCGGCAGCAGACGCGCAGGGAGCGTCAGGCGCGGCGGCCTTGGGGTCGACAGGCATGTCAGGGCATGCCAGGCATCGCAGGGCAAAGCTTGCTGGAGGTCGGCATAGCGCGCATAGCGCAACAGGGCGCCGGCTACCAACTGGTCCAGGGTCAGGCGCCGGGTACGGCGCGGCAAAGGCTGCTGGTCACGGGTCAGGCCCCAACCGGCATAAAACGGGGTGCCGTAGGTCACCACGATCAGTCCCCGCAGCAACGCTTCGAAACCGGCGGTGGAGCTGAGGGTGTGCACTTCATCGACTTGCCCATACAAACGGGCGATATCGATCCCCGGCAGCACCTGGTCCGCCAGGCCCAGGAGGCGATCGGTCGACACCGCGCCATGGCGCTTGCCGGCTTCGACATCCGGATGCGGTTTGTAGACGATCCAGGCATCGGGAGCGTTGAGTCGTACCTGTTGCAGTAACTCGAAATTGTTGTGCAGTGCGCCGCCGCTGCAGCGCAGCGAGGCATCGTCCTCCACTTGGCCGGGCACCAGGATCCGACGCTGGCCGGGGCGGGCACCCACCTGGCCAGCCAGGTCACTCTCGAGGTTGAACTTGCTGGCCCCCAGGGCCACGATCCGCTCGCGCAGGCGCGCGGCCTCGGCCAGGGTGGCCGCATCGAACTCCCCGTGCTCGAGCAGCGACTCCAGGTCGCTGGTGGAGCTGGCATCGAAGTGCATGCCACTGCGGTCGAGCACCAGCGACAGGGCTGGGGCATTGAGGGCGCCGAGCCCGTTGGAGCGCAGAAAGCCGTCTTCAATCCGCCACAGTGGCACCCCGTGCTCGCTGGCGCGAGCCTTGAGATCGGCCGGTTCGCGCGCCGCCCAGACCAGCAGCTTGCCACCTTTGGCCGCGACTTCCGGGACCAGGGTCGGGCGGTCTTCGGCGAATGCCAGGCGGCCCCAGCGACTGCTGAAAAAACGTCGCACGTTGTGCTGTTTGTGACGCTTGACCCCCAGCACCGTGAAGTCCCCGGCAAACTCGCTATCCCGGGCCTTCTGCCGCGCCAGTTGATGGGCCACGGTCAGGGCGTCGGTGGGCTGGCTGGTCAATGGGTCGACGTAGCGGCAGTAGCGCACATAGGCTGCCGCCACCAATTGCACCAGGTCCGGCCGCGCCTGACGGCGGGGGATCGGCATGCGGTCGTCGGTCAGGCCCCAGCCGGCATAGAACGGCAGGCCGAAGCAGGTGACCGGCACCCCCTGGATCAAGGCCTCCAGTCCCGCCTGGCTGGTGCCGATGTAGACTCGCCGGGCCCGTCGGGCCAACGAGGCCCAGGACACCGGCCGCGCTTCCAGGGTGACGCCGCGCTCAGTGGCGGCAGCCAGCAGGCAACTGGGCTTCTGGCCGCCGACGCAGTCCGGGTGAATGCGTACGCGCACCTCGGCGTCGGGGTTTTCCGCCAGGGCGGCGTCGAGCATGCGCACGTAGTCCGCCTCGCACAAACCGCCACCGGGGATCGAATAGTCGCCGGCCGTCTGGTCCACCACCAGCACCAATGGGCGCTCGCGGCCCAAGGGGTCATTCGGGTCGAGGTCCGGGGCATTGTTGTACTTGCCAATGCCACTGCTGCGCATCAGGGCGATCAGTTGTCGTGCGCTGTCCAGCTCTGCAGCGCTCAGGCTGGTCGGATCCTGGAGGATGTTTTCCAGCAGCGAAGGGCGGTCGGCCAGGTAGTGGATGCCCACCGGATCGACCACCAGGGACATCGGGGTGTCACCCTCGATGCCCAGCGACGAGGAGCGCAGGAAGCCGTCCTCGATGGCGATGTAGGGCAGGCCCCAGCGTTTACAGAGTACCCGTGCCTGGGCGGAGGAGTCCTTGTAGCCGATCCCGGCAATGGCCTTCAGGCCTTTGGGCGCACGCCGCCCACGGCGCCACAACCAGAAGGGCGAACCTTCTGGCCCGAGAAATTGCGGCAAGTGCAGGACGTTCCAGGCCACCCACTGTTGCAGGATGCCGATCCAGCCGGGGCCTTCCACCAGCGGCGCCAGCTGGATCGGTGGCGATTCGAGACCGTTCAAAGGACCGCCTCCACGTGTCGCTGCATGCTGCGCACCGGCGGCCAAGGCACCCAGCGCTTGCGCAGCAGGCGGAAGCCGTTATGCAGGTAAAGCGCCCGCGCCCGCTCGTTGTCCAGCGGCACTTCCAGGAACACTTCCGGGAAACCACTGGCCTTAGCCTGTTGGCAACAGGCCTGGACCAGGGCTGAGCCGATGCCATGGTTGCGTGCCGACTTGCTCACCCGCAGGCCGTACAGTAAGAACGGATAACGCCACTCCCGCAGTTCGCTCAAGCAGAACCCGGCAAACCGTAGCCAGCCCATCAGCCAGCCGAACTCACGGATAAAGGGTTGCGGGCGCAGCGCAAAGGGGCCGCGCAGGTGATGTTTGAACGCGACATAGCCCACGGCGCTCTCGTCCTCAAAGGCCAGTAACACCCGGTCCCAGTGGATGCTGGTGCCGAGCAGGCGCTCGCGGCAGGCGTTGTCACCGATCAGGAATGCCAGGGAGCCGCGCCCACCCGTGACCAGGCGCGCCAGCCGCGTATCCGCCAGCGTCTCAGGTGTCAGGTCGCTGCCCAGGACGATCGTGGCCACGACCTCAGAGCACCTGCGCTGCAGCCGTCGCCGTGCGCGCTTGCTGAGCACAGGCGAGCAACTGGCTGGACAGTGCATCGACGCGTATCGGACGGGGGCTGGCACCTGGCTGGTGACGGTTGGACCAGATCAGGTAGTCGGTGTCGCCCACTGGCGCGCCGACGGCTTGATACACGTTGGGCAGGATCGGCACGTGGTCGCCAAAGAAACACAGCAATGCCTCACGCGGCTGTTCGAGCAGGGTGGTGCGCAGTTGCCCGAGCATGCGGTCGGCGTTGCTGATGTGCCGCAGGTAGGGCGCCAGGTCGTCCATGCCGGTCAGCAGCGGACGGTCGAACCAGTTCGGCAATTCGCTGGCGTCGACGGTTTCCAGGTGCAGCGGCCCGTGGTTTTCCATGGTCACTGCGTGGATGAACAAGGGCTGGGTACGCGCCGGGTCATCGAGCAGTTCGCGGATCTTGTCGGCCACGGCGCAATCGCCAATGAACGGCCCGGCCTTTTGCGAATCGTTGAAGGCGCGTACATCGATGAACTCATCGAAGCCCAGGGCCGGCAGTACTTTGTCGCGGCCGTAGAAGCTGCCGTCGTAAGGGTGCACGCAGATCGTGCGATAACCCTGCGCCTTGAGGTGGGCGGCAATACTCGGCAAGCCCTGACGGGCCAGCACCCGATACGGGTTGAAGCGGTGCACGCCCAGGCGATCGCCGGGAATGCCGGTCAGGTAGGCAAATTCGGTGCGCACGGTGTTGGCGCCCCAGGCGGCCACCTGCAGCTTGCCACGGGCCAGGGCCTGCGCGCAGAGGCGGTCGTATTCGCTGAGCACCTGGGTTTGCACCCCGGGCCACAGGTCGCGTACGTCAAAAAATGATTCGCTCTGCACCGACACCAGGTCGGGCTGGGTGGTCGGCAGCACGGGGGAGGAGGCTTTACTGAACGGCGATCCCAGGGTGCTCGGATCGACTGCGGTGCGGGCGGCCCAGAAGTAACCCCACAGGCTGGCGGCCATGCCCCAGCGCTGCACGTCGGCCTCGGCGTCGAAGGTCGGTGCGCTACGGCGGCGGTGGCCCAGACGCAACAGGAGCAGCCCGGCAAGGCCGAGCCAGAGTGCATGGCTGCGCCCCCCCGCGACTTCGGGCTCGAAGGTCAATCCGGCCCACAGGTACACCAGGAAACCGACCGCCAGTAGCGCGGCCTTGCCGATGCCGAAGAACGGCAGGTACAAGCGCGGAAAACGCACGGCATCGCTGAAGTACTCGAAGTCGGCGCACACGAACGGCTCGCGCAGTGAGTGGTACTTGGCATTGCTGACCATCACGATCAACAGCCACAACAGCAACACGTTGATCGCGCTGAACAGCGGGCGCGCGGTCAATGCGTAGAGCGCGGCCAGGCACATGCACCACAAACCGGCGTGCAACCACCAACTGCTCAGCGGTCGGCGCAGGTTCGGGCGCGGGATCAGCAGGCGTTCGATGAACACGGTGAGGAGCAGGCCGACTACCGCAGCCTGAAAGATGGACAATTCACTCACTGTAATTCAGACCACGCAGGATGAACGAAGAAAGGCGCTGGGGAATCACCCCCAGCAACCAGGTGCCGAGGTTCAGCGGAAACGGGAAACTGATGCGCGCCTGGTTGGCAGCCAGGCCGCGCTTGATGCGCCGGGCGGCTTTTTCGGCGGTCCACAGGAACGGTTTGGGGCCAGGCATCTCGAAGCACATTTTCGATTCGACATAACCAGGCAGGATCACGTTGATCTTCACCCCTTCCGGTGCCAGCCAGTCGCGGATAGCCTCGCCATAGACCCGAATCGCCGCTTTGCTGGCGCTGTAGGTCGGGGTGACCGGCAAGCCGCGCCAGCCGGCCAGGGAGCTGAACAGGGCGATCTGGCCGTTGCCGCGCGCACGCATGGCCGGCAATGCCGCTTCCACGGTGGCCAAGGCCGCCATGACGTTGACTTCCAGCAGGGCGCGGCTGTCGTCCCAGCACTCGGCCTCGCCGTTACTGCCGACTGCGGTGTTGAGGCCGGCACCGACCAACACCAGGTCCGGCTGCTCGGCGTCGCTGACCCGCCGCACCATGGCGCGCAAAGCGTCCAGCTCACGTACGTCGAGGGCTTCGAGCAACACCCGGGCGCCGAGGGCGCGGCATTCGCTGGCCATTTCCTCAAGGCGGTCCATGCGCCGGCCTTGCAGGATCAGGGTCACGCCCGGCGCAGCGTAGGCCGGCGCCAAGGCGCCACCGATGCCGCCCGTGGCGCCGGTGATGAGGATGCAGCGGGGTGAAGACGGGTGCGTCATAGGAAGTTTTCGATTCTCGAAGTTTTAGCCAGCAACACGTCCAGGCAGTTGTTCACCGCCATGTCGATCCCGCAGCCGGTGTAGAAGCCGCCATTGATCTGGGTGGTGTGGATGACGGTATTGCGAAAATCCCGGAACAGCGCCATGTCCGGCGCTTCATGATGGCGCCAGAAGTCGTCGAGGCTGCCCTGTTGGGTCAGCCCTGGCATGGCGTAGATCGGGTTGGCGAGGGTGTAGGTCGGGCGTTTGTGCAGCAGTGCCGAGGCGCCTGCGGTGCTGTTGACCGTGATCATCCCGGCGATGTGCGACAGCAGCGTCGGCATGTGCCCGCTCTGCAGGAAGTCGACCCGGTCGGCCACGCCGTACTGCTTGGCCAGCGCCTGGGTAATGCGGTGATAATTCACCAGGCCTGGGGTCAGCGGATGGTTTTTCACCAACAGGCGGGCCTCGCCTGGGGCAAAGGCCGCGAACGAGGCGATGACATGGTCGATGACTTCGAACATGTTGGCGAACGCCGAGTGGTCCTTGATTTGCGCATCGCTGTCCAGTTGCAGCGGCAGCAAAAAGGTCGGGTGGCGTTCACGGGCCACTTCGGTCACCAGCGCATCGTCACGCCGTCCGGCGAACAGCAGGCGCACGCCCTGGCGGATGAAACCGGCGTATTCCTTGGCGGCATTGAAGGGCGCGTGGGTGCGGTAATGGGGGAAGCACAGTTTGTTCAGCGCACCGCCACTGTGGTACAGCACGTCGTGCGCGGCACGGGCGACGAACGACAGCTTGAACGGGTTGCCATTGTCATAGCGCGGGACATGCTTGCCGACTTCACGGTACCAGTCCGGATCCCGGGGCAGCAGGGAGTTGTTGTTGACCCCATCGCGCTCAAGGGTGATCCAGTAGGGGCGGAAGTAACCTTCTTCGAACACGTGCACACGAATGCCCAGGCGCCGAGCCAGGTCTACGGCTGGGCGATGCACTGGGCGGCAGTCGCCGAACAGCACCAGGTCGGTGATGTTGAGGTCGTGAAACCGTTGGCTATAGAACGCCTCGAGCTCGTCTGGTCGCGCCGAAAACGCATGGCGCGAGCCGGCGCTGTACAGCACATCACCGACGTTGAAGTTGATGCTGTGTACGCGCTGATCGATGGCCCGCAGGGCCTTCGCCAGCCGAGCGAAGAACGGCGAGCTGACGCCTTGCAGGAACAAGTAGCTGTTGTGCGGCTGAGGCGGAAGAGGGCGATGGGGCGCCCGCGCCTTCAGCTTCTCAGGCGACTGATGCCCAATAAACTGCTCAAGCGCTGTTTCAATTCCTGCCATCTGGATGGTGCTCCTGGCTGCGGTAAGGCGTGCCAATTCTGTAATTCGTAAAGAGTCTGTTCTGCAGTGGTAAAGCGGTTGGTGATGCGGCTGACATAGGTGGGGTAGAGCAGCAAAGTGCCGGCCACCAGTTCATCGAGGCTCAGCCGGCGCGTGCGCCTGGCCTGTACTTCGGGTTGCAGGTCTTGATCGCGGGTCAAACCCCAGCCGGCATAGAACGGCTGGCCGTAGGTGGTCACGGGCACACCGCGCAGCAAGGCTTCGAAGCCCGATTGAGAGGTCAGGACGTGAACCTCGTCGACTGACTCCAGCAGTTCTTGCAGTGGTGTATCGCCAATCACTTCATCGCACCAGTTGACGGTCTGCGCCTCGTCGTCGCCTCGGGCGCGGGTGCCGGCCAGTACTTCGGGGTGCGGCTTGTACAGCACCCAGGCACCGGGGTTCTGCTCGCGTACCGCCTGCAATAATTGCAGGTTGCTGCGGATGCGGTTTGCTCCAAAACGAATGGATGCATCGCCTTCCACCTGACCGGTTACCAAAATCACTCGTTGTGCCGCGGCGGGGCGCTGCCAGGCGTTGCCGGGCAAGTTGTACTTGGTCAGGCCGGCGCTGCAGATGGCTTCGCGCAGGGCCTGTGCTCGAGCTACCAGCGCAGGGTCAAAGCACTGGTTGAGCAAAATGTGTTCCAGGCGCGAGGTGCGCGTGGCGTCGTAATAGATGCCCAGGTTATCGACGACCCAGGACAGCGGTCGGGCTTTGCCGGCACCGAGGCCGACCGAACGCAGGAAACCATCCTCGACCCGGCTGACCGGTTGCGAGTGTTGCGTGAGATCGGCGTCATGTTTGCAACCCCAGGACGCCACAGGCAAGCGAGGGTCCGGCGCTCTCCTGGGCTTGACAAAGCGAATGGTTGAACCATTGAAAAAAAGTTTCACCAGCGGTTCTTTCCAGCGACTGAACCCCAGCATCTGAATGGATTCGGGCAGTGCACTGCGATGGCGACGCTGCAGCCCGAGCCAGTTCATCAGCACTTCTGGTGTACAAGGCTGGCCCGTTTCAGGGCTGACGTAGCGCGGATAACGCACCAGACTGGCGTGTATCAACTGCGCTAGGCTGACTGGCTGGCGCCGTGACGGTGCAGGCAGGCGATCCTCTGTCAGCCCCCAGCCAGCGTAGAAGGGCATGCCCCAGGTGTGCACGGGGACATTCCACAGCAGGGCATCGAAGCCCAGTTGCGAGGTCATCACATACACCGCGCGCATGCGCGGCAGCAGTTCGGCGGGGTGGACATTCTGTGCCAACACCTGCACTCGCGGGTGGTTGGCCAGTGCCGCCAGGTCGAAATGCCCGCGTTTGCGCCCCGCGACCACATCCGGGTGGACCTTGAGCACAATGGTACTGGTGGGGTAACGCGCCAGCGCAGCTTCGAGCATGGCGCTGAAATCGGCCGCAGTGGCCCCTTGCAGGGACGCATCGGCGAAGGTCTGGTCGGCCACCAGCACGCAGTCGGTGGGAAGTTCGGGCTGGGTGATACGCGCGTCGTTGTATTTTGACACCCGCTGCTGTTGCCACAGCTGTTGCAGCGCGATAGCCCGCTCGACCTGGGCATCACTCAGCGGATCGGCGATCAACTGCTCGAGCCGTGAAGGCGCGCTGGCATCGTAGTAGACGCCCATGTCGTCGACAATCAGGGACAGTGGAGGCTCATCGGTACCCAGGCCCACCGAACGAATGAAACCATCTTCCAATGTCAGGATCGGCAGGTTCGCTTGTGCGGCGTGAGACATGGCCTTCAACGCACTGGGTTTACGGCCCCAGGCCATGACGCAGTCGGCCTGGTTCATGTCGCCCACACTCCCGTTATACAGCGCGTAATCGGGCAGCAAGGAGGGTAGCGTGACGATGCGTTGGGCACCCTTGGAGAGGACCAATAAACGCGGGCGGGAGGAAACGTCATCCATAAACGTGGAGCGCAGGTCCATTCGAGTGAGTGTTGTGGAGGTGTTAACGCTGGAGGTTCCCACCGTTAACAATAATCGCGAGGATGTTAATACAATTTAATAATTGGAGAACGGTCTTTCGGACGAATACGTGGGAAAGATCAACAAAATTATTGATGGCAGTGTGCCATAGTTTTGTCGGTCGCGTTAGAGCAAACTGAGCAAGTAATCATATTTCTGCCGCAGCAGTGGCATGCGTTCCTTGGCCTGGTACTCGGCGATAGTCTCCGGGCGCAGGCAATGGAAGAGTGCATTAAGCAGGAACATGTAGTGTAGGTTGCGAAGCGCTTCGTCCGTGTCGAAGTCTTCAGGCAGTGCCTCGCGATAGGTGTCGAGGAACTCCTTTTGTGCGGCGAGAAACTGCGGCATGTCTTTACGCCGGAACAAGCTGCCCAGGTAAGCCCCGCCATCGAAACCCACGCGCCCGACCTTGACCTCGCTCCAGTCGATCAGCTGCAATTTTCGGCCTTCGACAAACAGGTTTTTGCGCAGGTAGTCCATGTGGCTGATACAGCGTGGGCTGCGGCGTGCGGCGCGGGCAAGGCGCGCCAGCAGCGGCTCGAAGGCCTTGAATGAATCGGCTAGGCCCGTGAAGCGCTCATCGCCCTGAGCCAAGCGCTCGAGTTCCGGCAGGCAGCGGGCGAAGTTGAAGCGCGGGCGCAGTAGGAACCAGGGTCGGAAGAAGTCCATGCTCCAGTAAAGCGGTGTCTGGTGTAGTGGGCGGTTGTTCAGGTAGCGGTGACTGAGGCTCTCCAGTTCAGCAATGCCCAGTGCCAGTTGCTTGGCAATGAGGTGCATGCGTGGTGGTTTGCCACTGACGAAATCGGTGAAGATCAGACTTTCCCAAGGAGTTTCGATGACTCCCAGGCATACCGGATACTGAAACTGTTCACTGCCGCGCAGCATGTCCCGGGCCCGATAGAAACGTGCCTCCTGACTGCCGATAAAGGCCACCTTGCGAATGGACTTTTCTACCAGATCTACAGTTTGACCATTGCTCGGGTCGACCAGTTGATGGTGGCGGACATAGTTGACGAATGAGGCGTTGGAGGCCAGGTCCTGACTGTTGATGGATAGTGGCTTATTGCTCCAGCTTGGCAGCAGGGCGCGTAAGTGTTGCTCCAGGGTGCCTTGTTGCCAGCGATAGAGGGTTCTGCGGCCATGCAGGGGGTGTAGATCCAGTTTCATAACTTCAACTTAGGCAAGTGCCGTATGTCCGATTTGTAGCGGTTTTGGTAACAATATGCTGCGTGATACAGATCGCTGATTCAACGAAAAGTTTACTAAAAACGCTGCTGTTGTGGCTCGGGGCGGCATTAAACCGTTTAAATTCCATTCAGGGCAGGATTGGGACTTTGCTAAATGTTGCAAAGACCTTAAAATTCGCCGCTTAACACTACGTTGTTTTCAGGGACGAAAGTCAAACATGAATCACCTCGCTATTGCTAAAGAAGCCCTTATTGCCCAGGCGCAGGCCGTCACCCAGATGGCCACTCGCCTGGACGGTGAGTTCCAGAACGCCGTCGAGCTGATCTTCGGTTGCAAAGGCCGTGCTGTGGTCTGTGGCATGGGCAAATCCGGCCTGATCGGGCAAAAAATGGTTGCCACCTTCGCTTCCACCGGCACTCCGAGCTTCTTCCTGCATCCAGCCGAAGCCTTCCACGGCGACCTGGGCATGCTTAAGCCGATCGATGTGCTGATCCTGATCAGTTACAGCGGTGAAACCGAAGAAGTGATCAAGCTGATTCCAAGCCTGAAGTCTTTCGGCAATAAAATCATCGCGATGACGGGCAACGGTAAATCGACCCTGGCCAAGCACGCCGATATCTGGCTGGACATCTCGGTCGAGCGCGAAGTGTGCCCGAACAACCTGGCGCCGACCACCTCGACCCTGGCAACCATGGCCATGGGCGACGCCTTGGCGGTGGCCTTGATCGAGGCGCTGCAATTCAAACCGATGGACTTCGCGCGCTACCACCCGGGCGGCAGCCTGGGCCGTAAATTGCTGACCCGTGTCAGCGACGTGATGCACACACCGGCACCGATCGTGACGCCGGCCACCAGCTTTCACGACTGCCTGATGGTCATGACCCAAAGCCGTATGGGTCTGACTGTTGTCATTGACGAGGGTGTTCTGGTCGGCATCGTTACCGACGGCGACTTGCGTCGTGCGCTGCTGGAAGACGAAGGGGTGATCCACACCGCCGTAGCCCACTTCATGACCGCCAAGCCGCACACCATCAAGGAAGATTCACAGCTGGCTGAAGCCGAAGCCTACATGCTCGATAACAAGATCCGTGCCCTGGCGGTGACCAATCACGAAGACGCGGTAGTGGGCGTCGTCGAAATTTTCGACTGATCGTGTTGCAGGCGCAAAGTTCGGGGTCGAGACGCCCCTGAGCGGGCTTATTCAGCAGCAAAAAAAACGGTAGGAGCCAGTGGCTCCTACCGTTTTTTTGTTTCAGTCGGCGAAGGTGACCAACAGCTCGCCCGCGCCAGCTAATCCATCCACTACTGTGCCATCTTCGCCATCACCTGCGCATAACCTGCCGCAGTACCAAGCACGGCATCCTTGCCCTGAGCAAATAGAATGGCGTCCGCCACTTCACGGAACGCGCCAGTACCGCCTGCTGCGTTCAAGGTGTGGGTGGCCGCGGCTTTCACGTACGTCGGCGCATCCGCCACTGCGAAGGACAGGGCGCAGGCCGCAAAGGCCGGCAGGTCGATGCAGTCGTCGCCGATGCACGCGGTGTGTGCGGCGCTGACGCCGGCTTCGGCCATCAGTTGATTGCAGGCGGCCTGCTTGTCCTTGACGCCGAACTGGCAGAGGGTGATGCCCAGGTCAGCCACGCGCTTGCGCAGCGTCGCCGAGTCGCGGCCGGACAGCACCGCCACGCGCACACCGTTCTCTTCCAGCAGGCGCATGCCCATGCCATCGCGGACATGGAAGCGCTTCAGGCATTCGCCCGTGGCGTCGTAATAGATGCCGCCATCGGTCAGCACGCCATCGACATCGGTGATCACCAGGCGCACGTCGTTGAGGGTGGGCTTTGGCGCAGGTGCCTGACCGCTCATGATTGCCCGCACTTGCTCCAGGCACTCCGGCGTATCGACCCCCGGACCGGTCGGCTCAACCAGATACGCACGAATGCAGTAACCGGCTGCCATCAGCCGCAGTTGTTCGAGTTTCTCGGCGTGCTCGAGCATCGGCTGTGGCAAGCCGCTGTAGTCGGCCAGCACTTCGCGACGATAGCCGTACACACCTACGTGCTTGAGGTAGTGCGCGACTTCGCCATCCCGTGGGTAGGGGATCGGTGAGCGGCTGAAATACAGGGCGTTGCCGTTATTGGCCAGCACCACTTTCACGGTGTTGGGATTGCCGGCTTCATGCGCATCGATCGGGTGGCACAGGGTACCGACCTTCACGTGTGCATCGGCGAGCATGCCTGCAGCGAGGGCTTCGATGTCGGCTGGGCGCACCAGCGGTTCATCACCCTGCAGGTTGATGTAGATGTCCGCCTCGACCTGGGCCATGACTTCGGCCAGGCGGTCGGTGCCGGACGGATGGTCCGGCGAGGTCATGACGCATTCACCGCCGAAAGCCCGCACCGCTTGCGCGACGCGCTCATCGTCGGTGGCTACCACCACAACTTGGGCATTGGCCACTTGCAGGGCACGTTCATAAACGTGCTGCACCATTGGCTTGCCGGCGATGTCGGCCAGCGGCTTGCCCGGCAGACGGGTCGAGCCATAGCGGGCCGGAATGACAATCGCGACCCGTTGTTCTGTACTTGCCATGTTCACAATCCTTGCTTCAAGAACCGCTGTTTCAGGCAATGTTCAGCGGTGCGAACGATTTGATCAGGTCATCCAGGGCCTTGATCTGTGCCAGGAATGGCTCCAGTTGGTCCAGCGGCAGGGCGCTAGGGCCATCGCACTTGGCCTGGTCAGGGTTCGGGTGAGCTTCCAGGAACAGACCGGCCAGGCCAACGCCCATGCCAGCACGCGCCAGTTCGGCCACTTGTTCGCGACGACCACCGGACGCAGCGCCCGACGGATCGCGTTGCTGCAAGGCGTGGGTCACGTCGAAGATGATCGGCAAGTCGTCGCAAGTGCGCTTCATCACGCCAAAACCGAGCATGTCCACCACCAGGTTGTCGTAACCCAGGCAGGTGCCGCGGTCGCACAGGATCAACTGGTCGTTACCGGCTTCCTTGAACTTGTGCACGATGTTCTGCATCTGCGACGGGCTCAGGAACTGCGGCTTCTTGATGTTCACCGGCTTGCCGGTCTTGGCCAGGGCCACTACCAGGTCAGTCTGGCGCGCCAGGAACGCAGGCAGTTGCAGCACGTCGGCCACTTCGGCCACCGGAGCGCACTGATAGATCTCGTGGACGTCGGTGATCACCGGTACGCCGAATTCAGCTTTGACCTTTTCGAATATCCGCAGGCCTTCTTCCATGCCTGGGCCGCGGTAGGAGTGGATCGAAGAGCGGTTAGCCTTGTCGAAGCTGGCCTTGAACACGTAAGGAATGCCCAGCTTCTCGGTGACGCGCACGTATTCGGCGCAAGCGGTCAGGGCCAGGTCCAGGGATTCCAGGACGTTGATGCCGCCGAACAGGACGAAGGGGGCGTTGTTGGAGCATTCGATGGTTGGGGTGATTTTGATCATTTTTAAACCTGATATGTTTTTCGAGAGAAAAATCGAGCAGAGGCTTACGAAGTAGAGGGGACCATGCTTATGAGAATTTCAAGTCGTAATCAGCGAACTTCTCTTGAGCGGCCTTGACGTTTCTATCGTAATTCAACTGCAGAATTTCTTTGTCGGGAATTGGGCGCTTTACGATGTCGGCAATTTTAGCGAGATTGTCGAAATATTCGGGCCGGGAATAGTTGAGCTTGCACGCCCATTCCGCGTGATCAAATGCCTGTTCGTTCAGGCCGGCCTTCGTATAGACGTGTGACAGTTGGACATGTGCAATAGAGCGATGAGGGCGCAGTTTTACGGCGTTCCAGCATGACTTAATGGCACTCTCGAAATTACCGAGCTTCAGATTCACTGCACCAAGATTCATCCATGCTTCCCAGAAACCAGGCGTGTGGGTAGTCATGTGTTCCAGGGTTTCAAGTGCACCGTTCAGATCATTATTGCGGAAGTTGGCGATGCCTTGAAGGTATTGAACTAGTGGGCTGTTGAGTGCGATAAGCGGGTGCGAGTTGATTCGCTTGCCTATTTCCAGCCAGTTTTTTTCAACGAGTAAATTGTTTAGTACCCATAGGAAATGAACAGTTTTGTCGTCGTCCGCATCGCCTGCGGAGTAGCCAAAGTTACTGATCCTGTTGCCTAGAACCATGTCGTTGAAAACGGTGCCCAAACGCTTCTGTCTGCTCAGGAAGTCGGGCGTGTCATGCTGCGATTCATTGATGCAGATGATCTCGGCGCGCTTTCGCTTGCGCAGTAACCATGCCCCGAGAATGTCGTTGATGTCCATTCCCCCATAGTAGACAGTCGTAGGAGGGAGGTGAAGGCTAGTGAGGTCTGGGTATACATACTGTAAATGGTTTCGAGTGATATCGGTCTTGCCACCTGGTACACCCAGGATAGGTTCCACACCGAACGCTAGCACCTGATCGGCTTTGGCCATGGAGCCGTACAGCAAGGCGCCGTACGCACCCATGCTGCTACCCGTCATGACGAGTCGCTTTGCTCCAACGTCTTTCTTGAAGTCCAGGATAGACTTGACTGCCCCCCTGATACCGCCTGAAATGCCAGGTATTCCAGTGCGATACCACTGAGGCACATCGCTATTGAGAAAAATAACGTGTGAGTTCAGTGCGTTCCCGGCCTTCCAAAAAGTAAATTTTGGTGGGCGATCATTTCTAGCTGCAAAAATGACAGTTACGGTATCCGCCCCTTTACATTCGATAAAGTGAAAATGACTTGAAGATTTAATTATGGATTTATTCATTTTTTATCATGATTGGAGGCGAGTTGCTCTCGGCTCTGACAGAAGTATTCGCGTAGCTTCTGTCAGTCGGGTATGCGCAACTTTTGGTGCGCATACCCGATTATGATTATTTCCCGCCGAAGGCTGACAGGTAAACTTTGTCTTTTAGTGAAAGTTCTGAGCTCCAAATACCACCATTTTCCTTAAGGAACTTGATCGCAACATGGTTTTTGCCTTCCGACTCAACCAGGCCAATCCACTCTTTATCGATGTTGCAAGTTTTGCCCGGAAACGCGATCGATGAAAGCGCGTGCAGGAACTGCGATCGATGCAGGGATTTTACTGATTTGTAGCTTTTTTCGCCAGTGTACGCCGGGGGGGCGACCGGTTTGGCTGGCGCCGCTGGCGGCTTTGGAGTCGCGGGGGCCGTATTCGCCGCAGCGCTTGGCGCTTTTGGCGCGACTGGTTTTGCAGGTGCTTCCGGCTTTGGTGCCGACGAGGTAGCAGCCTTAACAATAGGGGCGGTTGCCTTGACTATTGCGGTGGTGATGTTTTTTACATTGTTCGCGGCGGCAGCAACGGCGCTTGTCGGCTTTGCATTTTTCTTGACGAGGGCCAAGCCTTCTTTCCAGATGTCTTTGTCATTTGCCCCGCGAGGGGACAGGATGTAGTTGTTCTCAGCGCCGGCGAAAGCGTTGTCAAACACCAGGCCTCGCAGAATTTCGAGGTCGATGTTTTCCGGGCGTGAGAAGAACTGAGTCATCAAGTAAGTGGCTGAGTTGCTTTCCAGCTTGATGGTGGCGCCAAGGGGCTCGATTTTCTGAATCCACAAGTCGCTGAAGTTCAGCACGCCGTTGTGAATGGCGCGGATCTTGGCCTTGTGCATGTCGCTTTCAAATTCTTCGCGCTCAAGGTGGACTTGACCATCGACCAATGTGTAAGCGCTGAGACTGCCCAACGGCTCGTTGATGATTGTTTCAATGATCAGGTTGTGGGAAATGAGCGGTGTACAGGTCTTGTGCCGTACGTTCATATTACTGAAGAGGTAGGCTTGGGCCTCTGGGTAAGGATCGTTACCCATTTCTCCGTTGTAGGTCATGAAGAACAGCGGGATGAATTTAGCGGAGAAGTATTCGGACACGACCGAGTGTGCCGAGCCTTTGTAGCCAAAGTCGACAGCAACAACGTCGTCAGAGCTAGCTACATCGTTTTCTGCGAGGTAGGCTCTGAATGCATCTTTGGAAACGCCGTTTACGTCGTCCCATGCCTGCCAGTCATCTTTCAGGTATTCATGGACCAGCCCATAGATCGCGCCAAGGGTTGTGTCCTTGATCAGGGTTTGTACGCCATCGATATTCCACTTTTTGAGGTGGTTATCACTCACACGACTCGCGTCGATTCTGAATCGACTGCTGAGAAGCTCTGCCAGCGTCTTGTGGCGCGAGAAGTCGTCGATACGGACCTTGAAGCAATCATCCGGCTGGTGCAGGTTCAGGCAGGTTAGCGCCTTTCTGGAAACAGCAAGGTAAACAGGCTGCAAGTCGCGATACTTTTCTACACTCTGGACCAGCTTTTTAGCAATTTCATATGGCAAGAAGCAGTCGCGAGCGAAGAACAGTACTTTTTTGCATTGCTGTTCTAGGGCGTTGTCCAGAATCCACTTAGTGAATTCGTAGAGGACGGGGGCCATCGCCAGGAAGCCAAACTCGCCCGGGGTCGAAAACAGGTCGCGTTTTTCCTTTGCGCTGTCGACGGGTTTGTCACCTGCGACCAACAGTGCATCGTAGTACTCTTCGGCGTACAGGTTGGCCGCGGTGCGCAGGTAGAAGCTCTGATCGAATACAGTCAGATCGACCGTGCGATTTTTGAAGACTTGGTTGATGCGCTCTCTGGTCGAGAGGATCTTGGTCGGGAATATCGAGTTGTTGATGGCGCGCAGGAAGTCGCCAGTCGAGTTATCACCGATGTGCAGAATCGATTCCGGTTTGATTTCAAGGTCGGCAAGGACATGCTTGAAAAGATTACCGGAGTGTTTCTTCAGGCCGATCTCGGAGGATACGTAGAGCTTTTCATGTTCGATGTAACCGGCCTGGGTAATGGCCTTGTTTACAAAGGACTCGGTGTGAGTAAAGTCAGAAATGAGCAGGACGCGTTTTTCTTTCGCGATGGCGACATCGTATAGCGCTTTACCGAGCGAGCGAGCTTCCAGGACCGAAAACTCAACCTCTTGCTCAATATCTAGCAGATGTTCGGCAAGGCTCTCATTCAATCCAAAAGCCGCCAGCATGCGCTGATAAACTTCGAGCGTGTAAAACTCTTCGTTCTTTTCCGCGTAAACGTCTGTGGTGTTGTGATTCTGATCGTACTCCTTGCGCAATTGACGTTCGAAGCCAACGCGCAACTCTGGGAATCGCTTCACAACGACTGCCGGGAGCAAGTCTTTATGCTCGGATTCCAGTTTCTTCTGGATCAGCACAAATACGTCTTCTGGCTTGAAGACGGTTCTTCTCAGCAGCGTGTCAAAAATATCGAATGAGATCACATCGTATTTTTCAATGCGATCCAGCAGGCTGCGAAGCGAATTCTTCTTGCTGCTGATGATGCCACCCATTTTTTTGATTTGGTTGTCTGCTCCGCTAAATGGGGAGTAGGACAGGTAATCTTTATAAAGGTTTGCTGGTCTCGGCAGTGCGGAAAGCACGTCGATTGCCGAGTCACTTTTGCGTTCGTCTAGACCCACGAGAATTGCTTTGAAGTACTCGACGTCGTGGAGCAGTTTTTCCACGAGTATGTTCTGGCGGCAGAACAGCGAAGCAATAAGGGCTTCATCTGGCTTGCGCGCATTGTCAGCATAATCGGACGCAATATACGAAAGATGCGACGTCGATGGAGAGATCAGTTTTTTCTCGTGCAGCAGCGCCTGGAAGCCCAGTGTGCTGGATACGGTAATTACGCTGTCCGCCCATGGGGTAATGTATTGAGAAATGTTGTCCAGCTTCTCGAATTCAGTGCTGTACAGGAAATTCTGATATAGGTTTCGAATGTACCCAAGGTTGCGGTTGTTCAGGGTTTTTTCTGACACCAGGCTACCGATATATTGGGTTGCAATCACGCCGACATTTTTCGGTGCTTTTTCCAATACGTCGGTCAGGAATTCAAACTGGTCCTTGTACTTGCAGTTCTCATAAAAGCCGAAATAGCCTGAGATTTGCATCGGGACTAACCAGTACTTGTCGAACTTGCGAGTTGGATCGACAAGGTCAAGAATTACGTCTTTCACGTCTGTGTCGTGATTGAAGTAATGGCTGTACAGGTCGCGAATTTTCAGGAATTCGGTGGTGTCGTCCAGCGCTTTGAAATCCTGTGATTCGTCGTAGTTCTTAAGGAAAGAGCTCGAATACAAACCTACTGGATCGACGCTGATTGTTTTAGGGTAGGGCGGGCGCATATATGCGCCGGGCATGATGTCGAGCACCAATGCCTTAGGGAAAATTTTCCTGAACAGGGTTGTCGGGAATTCCCAGCAGAAAATTACGTCGGGTGCCCAGTCACCAAACAGTTTTTTGAAATACTTTACGTACTGCTCTTCTTTGTCACCAAAGGAGTCGTTATAGCTTTCCAGCAGGAAGTCGTCACCCAGGCCGAACAGGCTGGCGTACTCCTTGCCTTTTACAACAAAACTGTTTTTTGCATTGATTTCAGTAATCTTGCTCTTGCGATTGAGCAGGTCGAGCGTGTGAGAACCAAGCAGAAATTTACATTCGCCTCCAGTGGCTTTTTCAAAAACCTTGCTGAATGGCAAAAGATAGGTCGCGTACGAGCCTACCCGGAACTCGGGTAAGCCCATGTCGATACCAAAGTTTGACATGAATAAAGCTTTCTGGAAGCGCATCTTTCATCCTGAAGGGTGTCAGTCCGTAAACGTGTAGCTTATCGAGCGTTCGTCAGTTCAGCGACGTTCGACGGTTCGGACAGGGGGTTAATAAAATTTTTTTGCTATTTCGTCAGCTTGTTTGCGAATCCCCGGGGTGTACGCAAGTCAAGCTAACGAAGAATCTGGTTGTCTGGGTAAATCCTTACTTGTAAGCCCCGGTAGCGCGACCCAGCAGCATGGTCTGAACGACTGGCGAGATGATCTTTTGCCATTCATAAATTGCCGCGTTCGTCACGTAGATCGTGTCGTCCGGTTTGATCATGATCTGGCGGGCGTAGAAAACGGCTGCCGGGTCACGCATGTCCAGACGTAGGACCGTAGGCTTTGGATTGGTTCCTTCCCCCATGCGAAATACAAATACGCCCTCGGGATTGGCGTTGGCTTCTCGCAGGCCGCCGACGCTGCCCAGTGCGTCCAGCAAACTGGTGTTTTGCGCTGGCAGGTCCTTGAGGCCAGGTTCGCCGACAGCACCCATGGCAACGAAACGCTTGCGGGCACGATCCAGAACAACTTCCGAGTTTGGACGCAGCACCATATTGTTGCCGGACAGTACATCTTCGTAGTTGAACTGCTGTACCTGGCTGCCGGTGCGCACGGTGACGTTCACCAGGTGCGGCTCCATGACCGGGCCGCCAGCTTGGTTGACCGCATCCAGCAGGGTCAGAGGCCCCTGCAAGGTGCTGAACCGGCCGGGAGATTTGACAGCGCCTGCAACCAATACCGAGCCCGACAGATCGCCAACCAGCTCGACATGGGTTTGCACGTCGGTAGTTACGCCCTTGAGTTGCTTGCGGATCATTTCCTCAACCTGGTTGAGGGTCATGCCGGCGACGAACTGACGACCTACGTAAGGCAGGGAGATCATGCCCTGGTCATCAATGCGGGTCTTCAGTTGAGTACCGCCGCTGGAGAGCGGAGCAAACAATGCCGAACCTTCTGGAGCGTTATCGGTGATCAGTACGTTCAGGATGTCTCCCGCCATAAGGCGCGCGGAGGGCGCAACCGGCTTGGCGATGGAGGCTTGCACCGGACGCACGGCGCCGCGCATGTACGGACCGATGGTGTTGGCGTTGATTTCGACCAGGTTGTACGACTCGTTCTTGGTTTCGATATCACCCTTGTACGGTCCAGCGCCGGACAATGTGCCGCCGCATCCGGCCAGGCCCAGGCTTGCCAGGGTCAGCGCCGCGAGCTTCAGTTTGAATTTTGGTGGGACAGCAAGGGATTTAATCACGATGATCCTCGATCGAAGCCAGGATGAAGCGGGTAATGCCGTACAGCATGAGCAAGCCAAGCAAGATCGTTGCCAGGTTATACAAGCGCTCTGGGTACAGGGCGAGTTGTGGCGTGTTCGGGCTGACTACGGTGACCAGGGTGCGAATCTTCTTGCTGGCCTCGATGCGGGCATTGTCGAGAGCGGCTACCGCGGTCTTGTAGCTTTCTTCGGCAATGCCGGCGTCCAGAGTCAATTGCTGGAAGCGCGAGGCAACCACGTTCAGTTGCGAGCCACCCGGTGACGAGACCAGCAGGCGTTTTTCCTTGGCCAGTTGCTGGGTGATTGCATTGACCTTTTGCTTTTGCTGTTTCACCTGAGGTGAGTCAGGGCGCAGCTTGAACTGCATTTCGGTGAGGATCGCCTGCTCTTTGGTGTACTGGCTTTCCAGGTCGGCAATGATGGTGGCGCGGCTCTGTGCGGTGTTTGCGCCGTCCAGTACTTTGTTTACGTTCTGGAAATCCAACAGTTCGGTCTTGCGCTCGGCGTAATTGATCCGCGCGGTTTCCAGCTCGCCTTTGGCAAAGGTCATTTGCTCGCGGGCAATACTGTGGCTGACTTCGTTGACGAAGTGCTCACTGGCCTCGAGGATGGTGCGCAGCATCTGTTCCGAGAGTTCCGGGGTAAAGGCTTGCACCTCAACCCGCAGCAGGCCGGTGGTCTCGTCGTAATGGGCGGAAACCATGCGCTGATAGTACTTGAGCAGGTCTTCGCGCTCTGCGTCTTTGTTCAGCCAGAAGAAGATGTCGCTGCGCTGGGCGGCGTATTGTTCGACCCAGTGCAGTCGCTCCTCCAGCAGCAGCATCATGTCCATGGACACGATGTATTCACGCAAGTAGAGGGTTTCTTCCCGGGAGGCCGGGTTGGTGCCGGTGAGCAGGGTCGCAAGGCCTGGTACCGAGGCTGCCTGATTGCCGCCGTCCTGGCGTACTACTACTTGGGCGGAGCTGACGTAGCGGTCGATGGCGAACGCGCCGTAGTAAATTGCCGCCAAGACAAGTGGCAGGAGCACAAGGCCAATTGCCAGGCGCCAACTCTTGAGTTTACCCGTACTGCTCATATGTGATGCATCCTTGAAGTGGAACGGTGCTGCGATATAAGAGGGTGTGTGGTCAGTTGTTGTAGGCCTTGATGCCTTCGGCTACATCTTCGTAGATCTGGATTCCGCCATCGCGTACCAGTAATACGATGTCGCAAAGCTTTTCGATTTCCGGCATGGTGTGGGAAACCAGCACGACCTTCGATTGTTGTAGTTTTTCCTGGAAGACCTCGGAGCACTTGCGTCTGAACTGAGCGTCGCCCACCGACATTACTTCGTCGATCAAGTAGTAATCGAAGTCGAAGGCCATGCTCAGGCCGAAGGCGACCCGCGAACGCATGCCGGAGGAGTAGGTCTTGATCGGCTCGTCGATCCAGTCGCCGATCTCCGCGAACTCCTGGACGTAACGGATTTTCTCGCGCATCGCTTCGCCTTCGGCACCGTAGACCCGGCAGACAAACTTGATGTTGTCGCGACCGGTCATGCTGCCCTGGAAGCCTCCCGCCAATCCCACGGGCCAGGAAATACTCTGATCGGTGACGATGGAGCCGGAGTCGGGAATGTCAGCACCGCCCAATAGGCGCATCAAGGTCGACTTGCCGGCCCCGTTACGGCCGATGAGCCCAATATTTTTTCCTGGCGGAATCGACAGCGACAGGTTGCGGAATACATGCCGACGACCCTTGGGGGTCAAGTAGGACTTGGTGACGTTTTTAAGCTCGAACACTTTGGCCTGTACTCATCCGTTCTTGGTGGAAATCAGGTGTAACCGGCGGGCGCGGTAGCTACCTAGGGCTATGAATAGCAGGATCACCGTGAGCGTGATCACGTACATTTCAGACACACCGTCGACGGGTGTGTAGTGCGGGAGAACTTCGGCGCGAATCAGTTCGACCAGATGCAAAAAAGGGTTCAGTAATAGCAGCGGCATCATGGCTTGAGGGAGATAGGACGCAGGAACCAGGACGCCGGAGATGAAGTACAGAGGAAAGAACGCCATGCGAATAACGGGCTTGATGCTTGGCAAGGCATGGGTAACCAAGGCGAGAATCATGCCCAGGCCAAAGGCAAACAGCAGTCCGATAGCCAGGGTTGTCAACCATTGTAACGGGTTGCTCACTGCCATATCGAAGCCAAACCAAGCGAAGCCAAAGACCAGAATCGAGTAGACCGCCGCGCTGATGCAGGTCTCTACCAGCACTCGGGCGACGTAGGTATCTAGCGGTTTGATCTGTTTGTAAGCAAACAACGAGCGGTTTTCCCGCAGGCTATCCATCAATCGTAGGGCTGTGTTGCGATAGAGCAGGAAGGGTGCCATCCCTACCAATACAAACACCGGATACTCAACGCCTGCGACGGTACGGCCGCGAATAAGGGAGAACAGCAAAGTGAAGATCAAGAGATGGCAGATGGGCTCCACCAGGGTCCACACGGCCCCCATGCGGCGTTCACCAAAACGCGCACGGGCCTCGCGCAGGACCAGGGCAAAGATGACCGATTTTTGAATCTGGAAGGAGGAGCGAGGCTTCAAGATATTTACCGCACAGCAAAGCGGCGCGACTGGGCGCGCCGGTGAATTCATTTCAGGAAATGCCCGGGTCCCGCGCGCTGATATGGGGATTTGGGCGGCTTCCGTGCTCTAAGGGCGGGAGATTAATCGCTGGGCGGCATTAGCGTCAAGTGAGAATCCTTCCCTATTTCCTACATTCACAGTCCTATTTCCCTGCGCATAGTTCTTACGCCCGCCTCAGATGTAGCCTGTGTTGGATCAGCATACGTCCTACAAATGACAGTTTGATATTAGGCTCTTCAGTGATGCCGCTAGGCCATCACTTGGCTGTTGTTTGCAATTATTTGTACCGGGCTTGGAATTTGTACAAGGGAGAGTGAACTTAATATACGTCAACTCATTAGATGCATTGTTTACGGTTGAGGCGGAGGATTGGATACGTCTACCGCGAACAAGCTTGATGAAAAATATCGTGCAAGCGGTAAACCACCCGGTTTCCAAGCCTTTGATGGTGTCCGTTGACTAACGCGGCAGCCTTGTTTATCGCAGTATTTGAGCAATCTGCTCGACCAGTCGTCGGATCAACTCTGCGATTTGATCACTCAGGGGCCCCTTTTCCGGGAGGAACTGCTTTTTCCGCGGGGCGATTTAAAGCTGTAGTCCGGCTGGGCATTCAAATTTCTGTGCAACTGAAATGCTGATATGTCTTAGGCGAAGTTGAGACTGTTGCACCGTTGGGATTGTCGTTTCTCTTTCCAGCGGCTTACAGAAGCAAGAGGTGTGCTCGAAAAGTATTGAGGATAATGCGAATGCAGTGGTGGGCTAAATATAGTGTGCGACACTCGCAGTGGCATTCAAGCAATAGCCGTTTATACGTGCTGATTCCTTTGACGAGCTGGTGATATGGTTAATCCAGATGCTGTCTCGTTCCTAAATAGCTGACTGATTAACCCGCCTACTCACTCCTGCGCCGTCTCCTTACGCTCCGAATACCGATCCACTCAGCTCCTGCCGATCACGCAACAGCACCGTGAACTTCACCAGCTCTTCCATCACATCCACCACCCGGTCATAGAACAGCGATCGTTTCATATGGTTGTGTGCATCGAACTCGAGGAAGGCTTTTGGTGCGCAGGACTGGTTGGGGAGGGTGAGCGTGCGCATTCAGTGGCCCAGTACCCGCAGTTGATTGACGGTGTTGAGGACTGCGAGCCACCGGATACTTACATCACTGCCAGGGTTTTGCCCTGGGCCGGGTCGAGCGGTAGAGCTGCAGGATGCGTGGTGCGTCGACCGAGACGCGGGCTTGACGCTGTCTATGATTTTTCGAATACAAGGTAGCGCGCGGAGGGTGGTCTTTATCGATGCAGCGTCGTTGGCTGAAACAAAAAGGACGACCCCTGTGGGTCGCCCGCTCTTGTGCACCGGTCAGGAACTGTCAGAGCTCCAGCCCTTGCTCGATCACCGAGAGAAAGCTCAGTTCATCCAGCGCTACCGGCGTGGGGCGTGGTTGTCCGGTGCGGGGCACGGGCTGGATTTGCCATACGGGCTCGGCCATGTCGTTCTCGGTGCGGCGGATGTACAGGGCCTGGCCTTTGCCGCGGATGTCGACCTGGCCCGTGCCGCCAATGGTGAAGCGGGCGATGGGGTCGAGGGTAATGGTGTTGTGGTTGCCCTCGATCTGTAGCTGGTCGATGGCGTAGTTGAAGGTCTCGCCGGATGGCAGGCGCTCGAACACGCGGGTCGGTACGCGGCGGATGTTGAGGCCGGCGTGGGTCAGCGGTTCCAGCCAGGTTTCCAGTTGCTGGTACATGTCATAGACCTGGCTCGGCCAGTGCTCAATGGCCAGGTCGGCGCGGGCCTCGGCGTCCACACGGGTTTTTTGTTTTTGCTTCAGTTTCGTGGCGAGTTCGTCTGCCTTGCTCATTCCGATTCCCTATCGTGCGTTCAGAGTGGTCTGCGCTTTCAAGGTACTGCACTTGACCGAGTGATTGCCAGTCGCCGGCGTCAGCTGGAGAAGAATGTCTTCTGGTCTTGCTCGACCAGCCCTCACAATAGGCTGATTGGCTGTTTCGTTTTCAGGTGTGTGAATGAAAAAACTGTCTGTGTGGGTCCTGTTTGGTGTGGTGGCGATTGTCAGTGTGGTGCTGAACAATGCGCCGCAATCTTCGCGCGATAAACAGCAGAACGAGTCGGCGTCGGGGGTGTTCGACTATTACCTGCTGGCGTTGTCCTGGTCGCCGACCTTTTGTCTGACGCGCCCGGAAAATGCCCAGTGTTCGGGCAAGGGCTACGGGTTTGTGCTGCACGGTCTGTGGCCGCAATACGCCAAGGGTGGCTGGCCGCAATCCTGCGCGCCGAATGCGCGGTTGTCGGCGGCCGAGCGGGCGCGGGGACTGACGCTGTTTGTCACGCCGGCGTTGCTCAAGCATGAGTGGGCCAAGCACGGTACTTGCAGTGGGCTGGGTGCCATGGGCTATCTGGCGGCGGCGGATAAGGCGCTTGGCGCGGTGAAAATCCCTGAGCCGCTGCAACCCTTGAGCAAGGAGGTGTATTTCTCTGCCCAGGACATCACGCAGATGTTCCGCCGCAGCAACCCTGGGATACCGTCAGACGGCATAGCAGTGATCTGTCGTGGCCCTGAGTTGTCGGAGGTGCGGGTGTGCATGGCCAAGGACCTGTCGTTCCAGGCGTGTGGCAAGGGAGTGAAAAACCAGTGTCGCTCGGGGGATATTCGGGTGCCGCCGATGCGTTGATGGGCTGGGCGCGGTTTTTGTAGCCGCTGTCGTTACGGGTGTTCGACAGGTGCACAGTTGCTCGACACGACCATTTTTATAGGGGCAGGCCCAGGGTGGTGAGGTCTTTGCGCAGTTGCTCGGCGTTGCTGAACAGCAGCGCATTGAAGCCTTCCCGGCGAGCACCTTCGATGTTGGGGGCATGGTCGTCGATAAACACCGCGTGGTGGCCTTCGAACTGGTAGCGCGTCTTGAGCCGTTGGAAAATCTGCGGTGCGGGCTTGATGATGCCTTCGGCGCCCGAGACCAGGATGCCCTCGAATTTGTTCAGGAAGGCAAAGCGCTCAAGGGCAATGGGGAAAGTTTCCGCCGACCAGTTGGTCAGGGCCAGCAGTCGCACGTGCTTGGCGTGCAGTTCTTCGAGGATCTCGACGGTCTCCTCCAGTGCGCCGCCGAGCATTTCTTCCCAGCGCTCGCGGTAGGCGCGAATCAGCGCCTCTTGTGCCGGATGGCGGGCGATAGCTTCGTCGATGGCTTCCTGCCATGGGCGTCCGGCGTCCTGGCGTTCGTTCCAGTCGGTGTTGCAAACCTCGGACAGGAAGGTCTCCATGGCCTGCTCATCATCGCTAAACAGCTTGCGGTAGAGGTTTCTCGGGTTCCAGCGAATCAGCACGTTACCCAAGTCGAACACCACGGTGTCGATGGTGGGCGGGTGGTCCCGATGGCTCATGCGTTCCTCCTTGGGTGGCCGATAACAGTGAAGGGTTCAGCCTAGCAGAGCACTTGGGGGCTGCCGGAACTGGTTGTGAGACAAGTATGTCCGGGTGTTATCGCGCAGTGGTGGTTTGCCCCCCGTCACCGCCGTAGACTAAGCTCCGTCGATCAAGGGATCCGGGCGTCTGCCTGCGTTTTACCCTTCAAGGATGATGCATTTGCCAACCCCCATTCACGCCCCCCGCGACACGCTCGGCGGCCCATTGAAGCGTTTACCCCTGCGCAAGGCGGCGGTCACCTTTATTGCGGCGGTGTGCCTGAGTCTGTGCGGTTTACTGTACCTGCAGCTCGAGCAATCCCGGGATCACGACTTGTCCCAGGCGCAAATCGCTTCGGTGAACCTCACGCGAGCGATGGCGCAACAGGCCGAAGATACTTTCGTGGCTGCCGATATGGTGGTGACCAGCCTGGTCGACTGGATTCAGGCTGACGGCTTTGGCGTGGCGCTGAACCCACGCTTGCAGCGCACCTTTGCCCGTCGGGTGCAGGCGCTGGAACAGTTACATGGATTGTTTCTATTCGATCGCCAAGGGCAGTGGGTGGTGACTTCCTTTGGTGAGTTGCCGACCCGGCAGGGCGTCGCTGACCGTGAGTATTTCAAGTTCCATCAACACAATGCGTCGTTGCAGGCCCGCATCGGCCCGGCGATCCGCAGTCGGCAAAACGGTGAGTGGATCATCCCGTTGTCGCGGCGGGTGAATGACCGCAATGGTCAATTCCAGGGGGTGCTGATGGCGGGCATCCGCATGGCGTACTTCGATCAGTTCTTCAAAAGTTTCAGCCTGGACGACCACGCCTTGATGGTGCTGGCGCTGGCGGATGGCACCTTGCTGGCACGGCGGCCAGGCGCGCAGTTGCGCATCGGTGAGTCGCTGGCCAAAGGGGCGATCTTCCAGGACCATTTGCCGAATGCACCTTCGGGCACCGCGATGATTCGTTCGCGCGCGGACGGGGAGCTGCGGCTGTACGGTTACCAGCAACTGGACGCCTACCCGCTGGTTGTAGCGGCGGCCATTCCAGAGGCGGTGGTGCTGCGAGGTTGGTATGCCAACGCGGTGCAGTCCAGTGTCATCGTGGCCTTGGTGGTGCTCGGTGTCAGCCTGTTCGGCTGGGTGTTTGTGCTGCAGGTGCGCAACGGTGAGCGCATCGAAGCAGACCTGCGTGCGGCCCAGGAGCGCCTGGAAGTGATCGCCACCCATGACAGCCTGACCGGCCTGGCGAACCGGCGGTTGTTCGAGCGGGCGCTGCAGATCGAGTTTGCCCGCGGGCTGCGCCAGCAGAGTCCGCTAAGCCTGATCATGCTCGATATTGATTACTTCAAGCGCTTCAACGATAGCTACGGCCACGTCGCTGGCGACCAGTGCCTGGCGCGGGTGGCTGGGGTGGTCAAAGGGGGCTGCCAGCGGCCGTCCGACCTGGTGGTACGTTACGGCGGGGAGGAGTTTGCGGTGCTGTTGCCGGATACCGATATCCAGGGGGCGGTTGTCATTGCCGAGCAGATTCGGCGCAGCATCAAGGACGCCAACATACTCCACCGCGGCGCGCCTTCGGGGCATTTGACCGTCAGTCTGGGTTGCCATGCGTTTGTGCCCAGGGAAGGCGACAGCATCGAGTGGCTCATCGAGTGCGCGGATGCGGCGTTGTACCAGGCCAAGAACTTCGGCAGGAACCGCACGCAAGTGGCCTCTCCCGAGGGGCGTCCGAGCGATGTCCTCAGTCGGCACTAAAGGCCTGGCGCAGGCGTTCGATGGTCCGGTCGATGGACAGCCCGGGTACGGGCGGTGGATCGGGACGTTCACAGAACTCGCGCCAGACAAACAGCGTCAGCTCTGCGCCATCGGTGAGGGGGGGCGGGTTGGGCGCACCGTAATGCTGCAGTAGCCGATAGCGCGGGTCTTGCCAGAACAGGTCTTCCACCCAGTCGAACACCGGGATGAAGTGAAAGTGAATGGGCTGCTCAGGGGTGTGGCCATAGCGGCCGATGTACAGCCGCTTTGGCTGCAACTGACTCTGCATCACCTGTTGGGTTCGCGCCAGTAACAGTCCCAGTTCAGCCAGCGCCTCGGCGGGCAGCTCGTGGAGCGCATTGACGTTGGCCCTGGCCCCGAGCATCAGGTAGCCCGGCAGGTGCGAGTTGATCCGGTGATTGACGATCCAGTGGGCGGTTTGATGGACGATCAGCTGCGGGTCGATGTGCATGGTCGGGCGTCACCTTTTTCTGCCCCGGGCCGATGAGGGAAATCAATTGTCGTTGCCAAGGGCGGCTATCGTATAACGTTTGCCCATCGGCACGGCACCCGACTGTCCCAGGTCCCCGGTGCGCCCCCATGTCCAAGGAATCGCCCATGACCCCGACTGCACTCGAACACATCGATCTGTACCTTGAACGTCTTGGTTTTGCCACGCCCCCCGCGCCCACCCTGGAAGCGCTGGGCGAGCTGCAGCTACGGCACACCAGCACCTTTGTGTTCGAGAACCTCTCACCCCTGGCCGGGTTACCGGTGCCCCTCGACCTGCCATCAATCCAGCGCAAAGTCCTGCATGAGGGGCGTGGCGGTTATTGCTACGAGCTCAACAACCTGTACATGACCTTGTTGCAGCACCTGGGGTACCAGGTGCGCGGTATTACCGGGCGCGTGGTGATGAACGCACCGCAGGACGCCTGGGCGGCACGCACCCATCGCCTGACCCTGGTGACCCTCAATGGCGTGCGTTACATCACCGATGTGGGCTTTGGCGGCATGGTGCCGACAGCACCGCTGCTGCTCGACACCGAGCAGGAACAGGCAACGCCTCATGAGCCATATCGCATCACCCGCGAGGACGATAGCTACACCTTGCAGGCCAAGGTCGCCGGCGAGTGGCGGGCGATGTATATCTTCGACCTGCAGCGCCAGGGCGATATCGATTACGAGATTGGTAACTGGTACGTCTCGACTCACCCTCATTCACCGTTCCTGCAGCGCCTGATGGTGGCACGGACCGGGGAGGGCGTGCGCCGCACCCTGAACAACGGCAGCTATGCGCTGCATCGCCTGGGCAGTCCCAGCGAGCGGCGCGAGATCAGCGACGTGCAGGCGCTGATCGAGTTACTGCACAGCGAGTTCGCGCTCCAGGTGCCTGAGCATCCGGCACTCCGGGCGACCCTGGCGGAATTGATCGCCGCTAAACACTAAGTGAAGGATTGGCAGAAAAAAGCTGATCGATCGATCAGCTATTTTTCGACCGGCGGTAAAGCCCGGAAAGTGCGGGCTAGACGGTTGGAAGCGAGCTGGGGTGGATGCTTGTCCATTATGTGACCGACAAGTTGTATACAACTCTATGGACATTTGTCTTGGGTGTTGAATACAGTGTGCGCATAACAAAAACCCAGGGACCCCCCCACGATGAAAACGCCCTCTGTTTCACACCAACGGCCCGAGGATGAAAACCTCGGGGTCGGCGCGAATATGGCTTACGGCCTGCAACACGTTCTGACCATGTATGGCGGTATCGTTGCGGTACCACTGATCATCGGCCAGGCGGCCGGGCTTTCTCCGGCAGACATTGGTCTGTTGATTGCGGCATCGTTGTTTGCAGGGGGGTTGGCAACGCTGCTGCAAACCCTGGGTCTGCCGTTCTTCGGTTGTCAGTTGCCGCTGGTGCAGGGCGTGTCGTTCTCTGGTGTCGCGACCATGGTGGCGATTGTCAGCAGTGGCGGTGAGGGCGGCTTCCAATCGATTCTGGGGGCGGTGATTGCCGCCTCGTTGATCGGCTTGTTGATCACGCCGGTGTTCTCGCGCATCACCAAGTTCTTCCCGCCGCTGGTGACCGGTATCGTGATCACCACCATCGGCCTGACGCTGATGCCGGTGGCTGCGCGCTGGGCCATGGGCGGCAACAGCCATGCCGAAAGCTTTGGCAGCATGGCTAACATCGGCCTGGCTGCAGTGACCCTAGTGCTGGTGCTGGTGCTGAGTAAGGTTGGCAGCGCCACGATCTCCCGCTTGTCGATCCTGTTGGCCATGGTCATCGGGACCCTGATTGCGGTCTTCCTCGGCATGGCGGACTTTTCCAGCGTCACCGAAGGGCCGATGTTCGGCTTCCCCACGCCGTTTCACTTCGGCATGCCGACCTTTCACTTCGCCGCCATCCTGTCGATGTGCATCGTGGTCATGGTGACCCTGGTGGAAACCTCCGCGGACATCCTCGCGGTCGGTGAGATCATCGACACCAAGGTCGACTCCAAGCGCCTGGGCAATGGCCTACGGGCCGACATGCTGTCGAGCATGATCGCGCCGATCTTCGGCTCCTTCACCCAGAGCGCCTTCGCCCAGAACGTCGGACTGGTGGCCGTGACCGGGATCAAGAGCCGCTACGTGGTGGCCACCGGCGGGCTGTTCCTGGTAATCCTCGGGCTGCTGCCGTTCATGGGGCGGGTGATTGCCGCGGTGCCGACCTCGGTGCTCGGCGGGGCTGGCATCGTGTTGTTCGGTACGGTCGCCGCCAGCGGCATTCGCACCCTGTCCAAGGTCGACTACCGCAACAACGTCAACCTGATCATCGTCGCCACCTCGATCGGTTTCGGCATGATCCCAATCGCCGCGCCGAACTTCTACGACCACTTCCCCAGCTGGTTCGCCACGATCTTCCATTCCGGCATCAGTTCGTCGGCAATCATGGCCATCGCGCTCAACCTGACCTTCAACCACTTCACCACTGGCAACTCCGACCAACAGTCGGTATTTGCTGCCGGCACTGAGCGCACCTTGCGTTTCCAGGACCTGGCCGCGCTGCGCGAAGGCGACTACTTCAGCGATGGCAAACTGCATGACTGCGATGGCAATGAAGTGCCGGTGGTCGTGGAGGACCCTGGCCATGAAGCGCCGGAGCACAGGCCGCTGCCGGTTAAAAGCAGCGAGCATGTCTGACCGCTAGCCGCGCTGCCCCAGGCCGACCTGTTGTTTAGACAGGTCGGCCTTTTTTATGGGGACGCGGGTGTCCCCGTGCAACAAGGCGTTCTACTCCCCCCCTGAACAGCTCGCCGTCGATCGGATGATGGAGACGCAATTGACCGAAAACACCCAGCAAACCATTCCAGAGCCAGGGCTCGGCTCACTGGATTGGCGGGTGGTTTGGTTGAGGTAATCCCACATCCAGACAAAGAAACATTTTGTTTTGAATTTTTCAAACCCTTGCGTAGCGGTGCTCTGCGGGCAATTGCGCAACTTCTTGCGCAGTTCATGTTGGCTACCATTGCGCACCTTCAAGTGCTGGCGTTTACCGGCACTCACGCGCAGGCCGATCAGCTCGAGCCGCTATCGCGAACCCCGCAAGCACGCCGAAGCACCTCTGAGTGCAGGGAGCCCTCCAATGACCACGACGTACAGCACAACCGTGATCCCGTTCACGCCCAAGGAGCACAAGGTGATCTTCTTGACCATGGACTGGTACGCCAAAAATATCATTTACCCTCCGCGCGGCGGGGTGCGGGTTACTCCGCTGATCAACGGCGAGGAGGCTTTCGGTGCGGTCTACGAGGCCATCGAGGCGGCGTACAAGAGTGTCGAAATCATCAGTTGGGGATTTGACCCGGCGATGCGCTTCAAACCCGGTAGCGATCGCATCGGTGAACTGCTGGATGCTCGAGGTCGCCGAGGCATCAAGACCCGTGTGCTGATCTGGAAAAATCCGCTGGCCAACTTTG
>NZ_CAXAQF010000004.1:0-272203 GCF_963970735.1 Pseudomonas sp. RA_35y_Pfl2_P32 | reverse complement strand
AAGAGAACAAGCCACGCTCGCTGTTCTATTATCAGCGTGCGGCATCGTTAGGTAGTTTTACGGGGTTAAGCAATTTAAAAGGAGCATTCGAAGCTATACCTCGACCAATACACAACTTTGGATATAAACCAGACCAAGCGCTTCATGCGTTTTATTCCGATCTATGGAAACAGCTTCGAGCCAACAGAAGTCTACGCTTCCCCAATCTCATGAAAGACCACCCGTTACCCGCTCACCCTATACAAGGTTTTGACGCCGAGCATCCGGATCGCAGGCCGGAGATATGAGCGATCTCACCAAACTGGAAAGTCGTAGGTACCTGCCTGGACAATTCATTAAGGCAACGTTTTTATGTGCCGTCGGCCTGCTGGGAATACTCAATGGCACTCCGGCCCTGGCCGATCCCACCACCTTTACCTGTACCTACGAACAAGACGACAACCCAGCGCGGGATGCGGAGGGTGAACCCTGCCTCCAGCAGACGCGGGCTTTGGAGGCGCAGCGCTCAGTTGATGATCGTGAGATTCCTCTCAAGGCTGGCCAGCAGGCCATCATCGAGGCCGGCGCAGAGCACAGGGTGAACCTGAGTGCGGTGCTCAGCCCGTTACCGGGGCTGCCGGGGTACACCGATGAGCCGTACACCCTGTTTGCCGATGGCGTGGAGATCCAGGAGGATCTGGCTGACGCCGATGGCGTGATTCGGTTCGAACACGTTCCAGGCACTCAGGCCTATACGGTAGAACTGGTGAACGGTCATAGCTTCGAGATCATGGTCGAGGTCGAACCCAAAGCAGACAACTGATGCCAAGGCTCGACCCACACGCCAATGACCGCATGGGCTAAACGGCGCGTCATGCGGGTGTAGCGATCCGGCCAACCGGCGGCTTTCATGGGGGGGGGGCAGTCGCGGCAGTCAGCCCGCCTGAGCAAACGCAGCCAGCCATTGGCTGTGCTATTGCGTGCTCAGTGCATTGGCCAGTCGCAGCATGGCGACTTCGATTTCATGGGCGGTCAAGGACGAATACCCCAGTAGCCAACCTTGTTTCTTTTCCTCGCCGGCGTACAGCCGACTGAGGCCAGGCAGTTGCACGCCCACGCTGGCGGCTTGGCGGATGGTTTTTTCCTCCGACCAGCCATCGGCCAGCAGGCAGGGAATCTGCAGCCCACCTGGGGGGCATATAGCCGTGGCAATACCGCCCAGGTGCTTGCCGATGGCATTGAGCAGGATTGCACGGCGTCCGGCGTAGAGTTTGCGCATGGCCCGGACATGGGCGTTGTAATGGCCGTCTTCCATGAAGCGCGCCAGGGTCAACTGCAGGATTTGTGGCGTGTGGCCGTCCATGATGCTGCGTGCGTAAGTGAAGGCTTTGACCAGCTCGAACGGCAGCACCATGTAGCCCATGCGCAACCCCGGATAGAGCGTTTTGCTGAAGGTGCCGAGGTAGATCGTGCGCTGGTAGGGGTCCAGGCCCTGTACACACGCGGTCGGCAGCCCTTCGTAGTGGAACTCGCTGTCGTAGTCGTCCTCGATGATCCACTTACCACGCTCGGCCGCCCAATTGATCAGCTCGAGTCGGCGTTCCAGCGGCAACGTCGCGCCGGTGGGGTATTGATGCGAAGGCGTGACATAGACGCAATTGGCGCCGCTGTGGTCTGCCTGCAGCAGGTCTGTGCGTATGCCCAGGGCATCGACGTCAATGGGCACGACCTTGGTCTCGGCCGTTTCAAAGGCCTTCCTGGCGCCGTAGTAGCCCGGGTTTTCCAGCAGGATCGGTTTGCCGGCGTCCACGAGCAACTGGGCACACAGAAACAGGGCCTGGCGAGTACTGCTCAACACCAGGATCTGGTCCGGGGAGCATTTGGCCCCGCGCTCAAGGTTCAGGTAGGTGGCGATGGCCTTGCGCAGAGGCTCGACGCCTTGCGGGTCGCCGTGCAACAGGACATGGCCCCGGTAGTCCTTCATGACCTTGCGTTGCAGGCGTTCCCAGACATCGGTGGGGAAGGTGCGGGTTTCCGGCAGGCCTGTGGCAAAGGCCTTGATTACCTGTTGATCAGACACGCCGCCACTGTCGAAAATCATCCGGCCGCGCCGGCTCAAGCCCGGTCCTGGCGCCGCCTCGCTGCGTTGGGTGTCTTGCAGTTTCCTGCGCCGGCGCGCAACCCCGCGCAATTCGGTGCCAACCGTCTCGGATACATAGCTGCCGGAGCCCTCGCGGCGGACGATGAAGCCATCACGGTGCAATTGCACGTAGGCGTTTTCGACCGTGTCGCGGGCAACGCCGAGCGTCTTGGCCAGGACCCGGGTGGCCGGTAGCTTCAAGCCAGCGTCAAGGGCGCCGTCGAGGATCAGTGCGCGCAGGGCACGCTGAATCCGCTGGTGCAGATCCAACTGCTGAAACTCGGCGTCGTTGAGTCGCATCTTCAGCGTTTCAAGTTCGAAGGTTTTCGCCATGCGGTCTGCCCTGATTGAATAAATTGGCCTGCAAAGGCAGGCCATTCTATCCGTAGACTCTGTCCATCGCCATGGCTTGTGTGCCTGGCGACCTCTCGTTTGGTGGGCAACTTTGAGCAGGGCTGGATCAAGTATGACAAGGTCACACAACTTCAGCGCAGGGCCGACCGCGCTGCCACTTGAAGTGCTTCAGCAAGCGCACGAAGAGTTTTTCGACTTCGCGGGTACTGGCATGTCGGTGATGGAGATCAGCCATCGCTCAGAGGTGTTCATGGAACTTGCCCATCAGGCCGAACAAGACCTGCGGGCGATTCTGCAGGTGCCCAACCAGTACGCAGTGCTGTTCGTACAGGGCGGGGCCTCGCTGCAGTTCGCCCAGGTGCCGATGAACCTGTTGGGTGACAACGGGACTGCGGACTATCTGCACACCGGGCTCTGGTCGGGCAAGGCCATCCTGGCTGCCCAGCGCTACTGCGACGTTCGTATCGCTGCCAGCAGCAAGGCTTCTGGCTTTGATCGCATCCCCGGCGTGACGGACTGGAACCTCAACCCGAACGCCGCCTACGTGCACTACACAGAGAACGAAACGGTACACGGCGTGCAATTTACCGGCGCGCCAGGCGTGTCGGTTCCGCTGGTCTGCGACGCCTGCTCAAGCCTGCTCTCCAAGCCCATAGATGTAGCCAAGCACGGCCTCATCTATGCCGCCGCGCAAAAGAACATGGGGGCGGCGGGTCTGACCATCGTGATCATTGACGCTGCGCTACTCGATGCCGCGCTGGAAGTCACCCCCGACATTCTCAATTACGCGCACATTGCCAACGCGGGGTCGATGCTCAATACGCCGGCAACGTTCCCCTGGTACCTCACCGGTTTGACCCTCAAGTGGATTCAACGCTGCGGTGGTGTCGAAAAGATCCACCAGGCCAACCAGGCCAAGGCCAAGTTGCTGTATCGCACCATAGACGACAGCGGCGGGTTCTATCGCAACCGTGTGCAAGCGCCGTATCGCTCGATCAACAACGTGCCGTTCGTGCTCGCCGATACTGCGGTTGAAAAAGAGTTTTTGCGCCTGGCCGATCAGTCCGGCTTCAAAGGCCTCGGGGGCCATGCCTCGGTGGGGGGCGTCAGGGCCAGCCTCTACAACGCGGTCACGCTGCTGGCGGTCGAGGCATTGACCGATTTCATGAAGGACTTCGCCCGCGTGCATGGCTAGGCAAGCACCGTCGCAGGCCTGGGAAATGGTCTGGTTTCATGCGCAAAAGTGCAGGGTCAAAACGGGCCATTTCAGCGCCATGAATCACCTTCCAGTCGAGGCCAGGCACCTCGCGAATTGCTGCCAAGCCTGTTACCTGTCAAGGAGCTGCCAACTGATGCAAACCCGTATTGAAGAGGTCGCCGCAGTCGAAACCCTGCACGCGTGCCACGGCCGCTACCCGCAGGCCAATAGTGTTGAGGACTTTCGGCGCAATCTGGCGGCAGTGCAGCGGCGCATCACCAGCACGTGCCAGCGTGCCGGTCGTGATCCGGCGAGTGTACGCCTGCTGCCGGTGAGCAAAACCTTTGACGAAGCACACCTGCGCTTGGCCTACGCCGCAGGGTGCCGGCTGCTGGGCGAAAACAAGGTGCAGGAAGCACAGCGTAAATGGGCAGCCATGGCTGATCTGAGCGACCTGCAATGGTCGGTCATCGGCCATCTGCAAACCAATAAGGTCAAACAGGTGGCGCGTTTTGCTTGCGAGTTCCAGGCGCTGGACAGCCTGCGCGTGGCCGAGGCACTGGACCGTCGCCTGCAAATCGAAGGTCGGCAGTTGGATGTGTTCGTCCAGGTCAATACCTCCGGTGAAGTCAGTAAGTACGGCCTGATGCCCGAAGAGGTGGCCGCCTTTTTACGTGCGCTGCCTGCGTTCTCTGCGCTACGGGTGCGAGGTCTGATGACGCTGGCGCTGTTCTCTGCCGATGTCGCCCGTGTCCGTCCGTGTTTCGTGCTGCTGCGCGAACTGCGCGAGCGCCTGCGCCAGGACGCACCGGTCGGTGTGGGGCTGGAGGAGCTGTCCATGGGCATGTCCGGTGATTTCGACATCGCTATCGAAGAGGGGGCGACTGTGGTGCGGGTCGGTCAGGCCATCTTCGGTGCGCGTGCCATGCCGGACGCCTATTACTGGCCTACGGCGGATACCGACCCCGCTATTGCCGCTGTGATCGCCGAGCCGGCGGGCTGACAGCTCATTTTCTCAATCCACTGGAGCCTATCAATATGTACGACTCATCCCTGAGCCTCGCAGCGTTCGACGCCGAGCTATGTGAGGCGATTCAGAACGAAGAACACCGCCAGGAAGACCACGTCGAGCTGATCGCTTCCGAAAACTACGCCAGCCCATTGGTCATGTCGATTCAGAACTCGGTGTTCACCAACAAGTACGCCGAAGGTTACCCGGGCAAGCGCTACTACAGCGGCTGCGAGTATGTCGATGTGGCTGAGCGCCTGGCCATCGAGCGGGTCAAGACGTTGTTCGATTGCGATTACGCCAACGTCCAGCCGCATGCCGGTGCCCAGGCCAACGCTGCCGTGTTCCTGGCACTGGTCAGTCCTGGCGATACCGTGATGGGCATGAACCTGGCCCAGGGGGGACACCTGACCCACGGCAACCCCTCCAATTTTTCCGGTCGCCACTACCGGATCGTTCCCTACGGTCTGGACCCGCAGACGGGGTTGATCAACTACGACGAGATGGAGCGCATCGCCCTGCAAACCCGGCCGAAGATGCTGATCGGTGGTTTTTCCGCCTATTCTCGGTACAAGGACTGGGCGCGTATGCGGGCCATTGCTGACAAGGTCGGGGCGATTTTCTGGGTCGACATGGCCCACGTCGCGGGTCTGGTGGCCGCTGGCGAGTATCCGAACCCGTTGCCGCACGCCCATGTGGTAACCAGTACCACCCACAAGACCCTGCGCGGCCCACGGGGCGGTTTGATTCTGTCCAAGGGGCAGGACGATACGTTTTACAAGAAGCTCGACTCGGCGGTATTCCCGGGTGTTCAGGGCGGTCCGCTGATGCACTTGATCGCAGCCAAGGCGGTTGCCTTCAAGGAAGCGCTGGCGCCCGGGTTCAAAACCTATCAGAAGCAGATCGTGATCAATGCCCGGGCCATGGCTGCGGTGCTGCAGCAACGTGGTTACAAGATCGTCTCCGGGGGGACTGACAACCATATGATGCTGATTGACCTGTCCGACAAGCCTTACACCGGCAAGGACGCCGATGCCGCCCTGAGTAATGCCTACATCACGGCCAACAAAAACTCGGTGCCCAACGATCCGCGTTCGCCGTTCGTGACCTCAGGCCTGCGCATCGGCACTGCGGCCGTGACCACTCGCGGGTTCGCCGTGCCGGAGTGCGAGCAACTGGCAGGCTGGCTGTGTGACGTGCTGGATGCACTGGAGTCGGGCGGCAGCGAGCGGGTTGCCCATCATGTGCGCGAACAGGTGGTGGCGCTGTGCCGTCGTCACCCTGTTTATCGGTGAGCCTCATGTCGAGCGGCGCGTGGTATGTGCAGCAGGAAAGGGCGGTCCGATTCGCCGGCCCCACGTTATCCCGCCACGAGTACTGAGGGTTGGCAAGGATCGGGGCGCCTGCGACCAAGGCGCCCGGAATCCAGCGCAATGCCACAACGAAAAAACCCGCCAGAAGGCGGGTTTTTTCGGTGATTCCAGAGATTGTGTTAACCCTCTCTGGAACCTTGTCTGGCTCCACGACCTGGACTCGAACCAGGGACCCAGTGATTAACAGTCACTTGCTCTACCAACTGAGCTATCGCGGAATGCGCCGTATGTTACTGATTAAAAAGAACAAGTCAACAGAAAGTTGAACGTGCGGCGGTTTTTCCGGTGAGTGGTGTCGATTTGTTGCGGGGCGGGCAGTCGGCGGCCATTGCCGGTTACCAGAAGTGCAGTAGAGGTCTACCATGCGTTCCCGGGCGTGGTTTCACGCGCTGCCGGCCATCAGCCCACAAGGTAGGCGTCATGACTCAACAACCGCTGTTCTCTCAACTCCTGGCGTACGGGGTGCTTGCATGAGTATTGCCCAGATCAGCCTGCCCAAAGGCGTGGGTGCGCCCGCCGAAAAACTGTTCGAGGCGATTACCCAGGCAGGCACCGCTGAGGAGCTCAACCGTGCCGGCGGCAAGGCCGAGGGGTTTGTGCTGGGGCTGGAAAGCGCCAAGGCGATCAAGAGCCAGGTGGCCGAAGCCTTGTATGTGGCCTATGACGATGCCGCCAGCCAGCGTTCGACCCAACTGGCTGGCTGAGCCGTCAGCCGCCGAAGGTGACGGTGCCCAGCATGAACTTGGCATACAGCGACGTGGCGGCCAGTTGCACCAGCCACAGGGCCAGGCCGCCGAGGAACACCCCGCTTGCCACTTGCAGCACCAGGCTGTTGCCGCGCCTGGCGGTGGGGCGAGGGGCGAAGTGATCCAGGTCGTCATCGCGGTCGGCGCGTAAATTGTCGTTTTTCATCTCGGCTCTCAAAGGTGTCGGAGTTTTGCTGTGTCTGTGGCAGAGCGCTTCGCAAGCAGGCGGAGCGCCGCCCGGCTAGCTCTAGAGTGTGGGGCCTTGGCGTTGAGTATTATCCGCTCGGTAACAAAAAGGGGAAGCCAAGCGGCTTCCCCTTTTTTATCCAACGTGGGTTCAGATCACCTGAACGATGGCCTGGGTCACGGCGGCGATGTTGTTCTGGTTCAGCGCGGCCACGCAGATGCGGCCGGTGTCCAGGGCGTAGATGCCAAACTCGTTGCGCAGGCGGGTCACTTGCTCAACCGTCAGGCCGGAGTAGGAGAACATCCCGCACTGGCGGCCGACAAAGCTGAAGTCGTGATCCGGGGCGTGCTGGGCCAGCAGGTCGACCATCTGGGTACGCATGCCACGAATGCGCAGGCGCATTTCGGCCAGTTCCTGCTCCCACTGGGCGCGCAGTTCCGGGCTGTTGAGCACGGCGGCAACCACGGCCGCGCCATGGGTCGGCGGGTTGGAGTAGTTGGTGCGGATCACGCGCTTGACTTGCGACAGCACGCGCGCGCTTTCTTCTTTCGATTCGCTGACGATCGACAGTGCGCCGACGCGCTCGCCGTACAGCGAGAACGATTTGGAGAACGAACTGGACACGAAGAAGTTCAGCCCCGACTCGGCGAACAGGCGCACCGCAGCGGCGTCTTCGTCGATACCGTCGCCAAAGCCCTGGTAGGCCATGTCGAGGAACGGCACGTGGTTTTTCGCCTTGACCACTTCCAGGACGTTTTTCCAGTCCGCCGGGCTCAGGTCGACGCCGGTCGGGTTATGGCAGCAGGCGTGCAGCACCACGATCGAATTGGCAGGCAGGGCGTTGAGGTCTTCCAGCAGGCCGACGCGGTTCACGTCATGGGTGGCGGCGTCGTAGTAGCGGTAGTTCTGCACCGGGAAACCGGCGGTTTCGAACAGCGCGCGGTGGTTTTCCCAGCTCGGGTCGCTGATGGCGACTACGGCGTCCGGCAGCAGTTGCTTGAGGAAGTCGGCACCGATTTTCAGTGCGCCGGTACCGCCCACGGACTGGGTGGTGACCACGCGGCCAGCGGCCAGCAGCGACGAATCAGCGCCAAACAGCAGCTTTTGCACGGCCTGGTCGTAGGCCGCGATGCCGTCGATCGGCAGGTAGCCGCGGGAAGCGTGTTGAGCGGCGCGAGTTGTCTCGGCTTCGACTACGGCGCGCAGGAGTGGAATTCGCCCCTCCTCGTTGCAGTAAACACCGACCCCCAGGTTGACCTTGTTGGTTCGGGTGTCAGCGTTGAATGCTTCGTTGAGGCCCAGGATTGGATCACGTGGTGCCATTTCGACAGCGGAGAACAGGCTCATTATTGCGGCGGCTCTGAATGGAATGTGGAGGGACGTGTGGCGCTCCAGCCGAATGCACTAGAGCGGTGCACAAACGGGGAGCTAGTATAGAGGCCATCACTGGGCAGGGCGACAGGCGTTTGGCCTTTTCCGGCAAGTTTTTCGGTTTATTTACCAACCGTTAGTCTTATTGTCATGACGGTCTATTACGGGGCATGTAGGACGATTACCTTGAAACTGCAGGTATTCGCCACCACATCAACGGTTATCATGATTTTTCCCAGCGACATCCGTCGTCAGTGCTGTTCACTGTGGCTGCCCGGGCCTCCCGCTCAGGCAGGCACTTGCGCCGCGCAAAACCAGAGGTAGGTATGTCCGAATTCCAGCTAGTCACCCGCTTCGAGCCTGCCGGCGATCAGCCGGAAGCCATCCGCCTGATGGTCGAGGGCATCGAGGCCGGGCTCGCGCACCAGACGCTGCTCGGTGTGACAGGCTCCGGCAAGACCTTCAGCATCGCCAACGTGATCACCCAGGTGCAGCGTCCGACCCTGGTGCTGGCGCCGAACAAGACCCTGGCCGCGCAGCTGTATGGCGAATTCAAGGCGTTTTTCCCCAATAACGCCGTCGAGTACTTCGTTTCCTACTACGACTACTACCAGCCGGAAGCCTATGTGCCGTCGTCCGATACCTTCATTGAGAAGGACGCTTCGATCAACGACCACATCGAACAGATGCGCCTCTCGGCGACCAAGGCGTTGCTCGAGCGCAAGGACGCGATCATCGTCACCACGGTGTCGTGCATCTACGGCCTGGGCAGCCCGGAAACCTACCTGAAAATGGTCTTGCATATCGATCGTGGCGATAAGCTCGATCAGCGTGCCCTGGTCCGCCGCCTGGCCGACCTGCAATACACCCGCAACGACATGGACTTCGCCCGTGCCACCTTCCGCGTGCGCGGCGACGTGATCGATGTCTACCCGGCGGAATCGGACCTGGAAGCGATCCGCATCGAGCTGTTCGATGACGAGGTCGAAAGCCTCTCGGCCTTCGATCCGCTGACCGGGGAGGTGATCCGCAAGCTGCCGCGCTTCACCTTCTACCCCAAGAGCCACTACGTGACGCCCCGCGAAACCCTGCTTGGCGCCATCGAGGGGATCAAGGTCGAGTTGCAGGAGCGCCTCGACTACCTGCGTTCCAACAACAAACTGGTGGAAGCCCAGCGCCTGGAGCAGCGCACCCGGTTTGACCTGGAAATGATTCTCGAGCTGGGCTACTGCAACGGCATCGAAAACTACTCGCGCTACCTGTCCGGTCGGGATTCTGGCCAGGCGCCGCCGACCCTGTTCGACTACTTGCCGGCCGATGCCTTGCTGGTGATCGACGAATCCCACGTCAGCGTGCCCCAGGTCGGCGCGATGTATAAGGGCGACCGTTCGCGCAAGGAGACCCTGGTGGAATACGGGTTCCGCCTGCCGTCGGCGCTGGATAACCGGCCGATGCGCTTCGACGAGTTCGAAAGCATCAGCCCGCAGACGATTTTTGTCTCGGCCACCCCGGGCAACTACGAGGCCGAACACGCCGGACGCGTGGTCGAGCAACTGGTGCGTCCAACCGGTCTGGTAGACCCGCAGATCGAAATCCGTCCGGCGCTGACCCAGGTCGACGACTTGCTGTCGGAGATCACCAAGCGGGTGGCGCTGGAGGAGCGGGTGCTGGTCACCACGCTGACCAAGCGCATGTCCGAAGACCTGACCGACTACCTGGCGGACCACGGTGTGCGCGTGCGTTACCTGCACTCGGACATCGACACCGTGGAGCGGGTGGAGATCATCCGTGACTTGCGCCTGGGCACGTTTGACGTGCTGGTGGGGATCAACCTGTTGCGTGAAGGCCTGGACATGCCGGAAGTGTCGCTGGTGGCGATTCTCGACGCCGACAAGGAGGGCTTCCTGCGTTCCGAGCGCTCGCTGATCCAGACCATCGGCCGCGCCGCGCGTAACCTCAATGGCCGGGCGATTCTGTATGCCGACCGCATCACCGGCTCGATGGAGCGGGCGATCGGTGAGACCGAGCGTCGTCGCGACAAGCAGATCGCCTTCAACCTGGCCAACGGCATCACCCCCAAAGGGGTGTTCAAGGACGTCGCCGACATCATGGAAGGCGCTACCGTGCCGGGTTCGCGCAGCAAGAAGCGCAAGGGCATGGCCAAGGCAGCCGAGGAAAGCGCCAAGTACGAAAACGAACTGCGCTCGCCAAGCGAGATCACCAAGCGCATTCGCCAGTTGGAAGAGAAGATGTACCAGCTTGCCCGCGACCTGGAATTCGAGGCCGCGGCCCAGACCCGCGACGAAATCGCCAAGATGCGCGAGCGGTTGTTGGCGGTTTGATCCTGGGTGCCTGGTAGGACCTCATCTGAAGGACCCTGTGGGAGCGGGCTTGCCCGCGATGACGTCCGCCAGTGCGCCACACATGTTGACTAGTGCGCCTCTGCAGCCTTGAGCCCCGCCGTTAGCGCCTTTTGTGGCCTCAATCTTGGCTTATATGCCCTGCTCACTGGAGCCGGGCGGGTGTCGCCTGTTACCATTCGCCCTTTGTTTCAACTCCGCTTTTCATCATCTTTCGAGACATGCCATGACCACCGTCCGCACTCGCATCGCGCCATCGCCTACCGGCGATCCCCATGTCGGCACCGCTTACATCGCTTTGTTCAATTACTGCTTTGCCAAGCAGCATGGCGGTGAGTTCATCCTGCGCATCGAAGACACCGACCAGTTGCGCTCGACCCGCGAGTCCGAACAGCAGATTTTTGATGCCTTGCGCTGGCTGGGCATCGACTGGGCTGAAGGCCCGGATGTCGGCGGTCCGCACGGCCCGTACCGGCAGAGCGAGCGTGGCGAGATCTACCAGAAGTACTGCCAGCAGCTCGTGGAGATGGGGCACGCGTTCCCGTGCTTCTGCACCGCCGAGGAACTGGACCAGATGCGCGCCGAGCAAATGGCCCGCGGCGAGACCCCGCGTTATGACGGTCGTGCCCTGTTGCTGTCCAAGGAAGAAGTGGCCCGCCGCCTGGCCGCTGGCGAACCCCACGTGATCCGCATGAAGGTGCCGACCGAAGGCGTCTGCGTGGTGCCGGACATGCTGCGTGGCGACGTCGAGATCCCGTGGGATCGCATGGACATGCAAGTGCTGATGAAGACCGACGGCTTGCCGACCTACTTCCTGGCCAACGTGGTCGATGACCACCTGATGGGCATCACCCACGTCCTGCGTGGTGAAGAGTGGTTGCCGTCAGCGCCGAAACTGATCCTGCTGTACGAATACTTCGGTTGGGAACAGCCGGAGCTGTGCTACATGCCGCTGTTGCGCAACCCGGACAAGAGCAAGCTGTCCAAGCGCAAGAACCCGACCTCGGTGACCTTCTACGAGCGCATGGGCTTCATGCCGGAAGCCATGCTCAACTACCTGGGGCGCATGGGCTGGTCGATGCCGGACGAGCGTGAGAAGTTCTCCCTGCAGGAGATGGTCGACCACTTCGACCTCAAGCGCGTGTCCCTGGGCGGGCCGATCTTCGACATTGAGAAGCTGTCCTGGCTCAACGGCCAGTGGCTGCGTGACCTGCCGGTGGAAGAATTCGCCAGCCGCCTGCAGACCTGGGCGCTGAACCCTGAGTACATGATGAAGATCGCCCCCCACGTGCAGGGCCGGGTGGAAACCTTCAGCCAGGTGGCACCGCTCGCCGGGTTCTTCTTCGCCGGCGGCGTCAACCCGGATGCCAAGCTGTTCGAATCCAAGAAGCTGTCGGGCGACCAGGTGCGCCAGTTGATGCAGTTGATCCTGTGGAAGCTCGAAAGCCTGCGCCAGTGGGAGAAGGACAACATCACCGCGACGATTCAGGTGGTGGTCGAATCCCTGGAGCTGAAGCTGCGTGATGCCATGCCGTTGATGTTCGCCGCGATTACTGGCCAGGCCAGCTCGGTGTCGGTGCTCGATGCCATGGAAATCCTCGGTCCGGACCTGACCCGTTTCCGCCTGCGCCAGGCCATCGACCTGCTCGGTGGCGTGTCGAAGAAAGAAAACAAGGAGTGGGAAAAGCTGCTGGCCGCGATTGCCTGATTCCCTGCAGCAGCTTCTACCAGGCCTTTGGCCTGTGCCAAACCCCCGGATTTCCGGGGGGAGGGCGGTAAGTGATTGTTATGTCGGCAAAAAATTTTAAATTTTTTGAAAAATAAGTTTGACAGACTTTCGATACGCCCTTAAGATTCGCCCCGTCCTCAGCGATGACATCAACGATGAGGGGCTATAGCTCAGCTGGGAGAGCGCTTGCATGGCATGCAAGAGGTCGACGGTTCGATCCCGTCTAGCTCCACCAATTTACACTTCAAGGTCTGGCCACACCGGCCTTGAAGCGATCAACACTCAGCGTTGATCAGTTGTATAGAAGGTTTGTGTCCCCTTCGTCTAGTGGCCTAGGACACCGCCCTTTCACGGCGGTAACAGGGGTTCGAGTCCCCTAGGGGACGCCAGTTTTACAGAAGTGATGTTGCAAGATGTCACTCCGCCGCGAGGCGAAAAATCTGGGGCTATAGCTCAGCTGGGAGAGCGCTTGCATGGCATGCAAGAGGTCGACGGTTCGATCCCGTCTAGCTCCACCAATTTTACACTTCAAGGTCTGGCCACACCGGCCTTGAAGCGATCAGTACTCAGCGCTGATCAGTGTATAGAAGGGTTTGCGTCCCCTTCGTCTAGTGGCCTAGGACACCGCCCTTTCACGGCGGTAACAGGGGTTCGAGTCCCCTAGGGGACGCCACGATTACCCGCTCTGCGGGATTTTATAAGGGTCATTCAATTATTGAATGGCCCTTTTGTTTGTCTGGCGTTTGGCCAACTCCCCCATGCCCTCTCTGCTCTTCTGACCAACGGTCAAATCCAGCCCTTGCGTAAATTTATTATGAGAATAATATTTTCGTCGTAATATTCGGAGATAACGATGAACGACAAAAAAGCTCAAACCCGTGAACGCATTCTCCAGGCCGCCAGCTCTGCGCTGATTCAACGTGGCCCGGCGGAACCGAGCGTGGGCGAAGTGATGGGTGCGGCCGGCCTGACTGTCGGCGGCTTCTATGCGCACTTCGAAAGCAAGGACGCGATGATGCTGGAAGCCTTCACCCAGTTGCTCGGCCAGCGTCGGGCGTTGATCGCCGACATGGATGCCGAGCTGACCGGGGAAGAGCGCCGGGCGTTGGTCGCGGCGTTCTACCTGTCGCGCAAACACCGCGACTCCACCGAAAACGCCTGCCCGATTCCGGCGTCGGTGGGGGAACTGGGCCGCCTGCCGGACGACTTCCGGCTGGCCTTGAACGAGCACGTCGAGCTGATGGTCGCGCAGTTAGCCAGCAGCCCGGAAGACGCCGATAAGGTCCTGGCAGACCTGGCGCTGATGGTGGGGGGGCTGGCCCTGGCGCGGGCGCTGGGAGGCGGTGAGTTGTCCGATCGATTGCTGCGTGCCGCCAAGTCGGCGGTGCTGTGACCTGAAGCGTTAGCCTTTGGAGATGAGCGATGAGCACCTTGAGTTGGGTTCGCGGCGTTAACGGCACCTTGGGCTGGGTGGCGCCGAAGTTGATTGCAAGCAAAATGCGCCAGGCGTTCATGACGCCGCGTGAACTACCGCCTCGCGACTGGGAGATGCCGCTGCTGGCCAGTGCCGAGCGCATCACCTTGCGCTTCGGGCTCTCGGCCTTGCGCTGGGGGCAGGGGCCGGCGGTATTGCTGATGCACGGTTGGGAAGGGCGGCCGACCCAGTTTGCCAGCCTGATTACCGCCCTGGTGGAGGCCGGTTATACGGTGGTCGCCCTGGACGGTCCTGCCCACGGCCGTTCGCCGGGGCGCGAGGCCAACGTCGTGCTGTTCGCCCGCGCCATGCTCGAAGCGGCAGCCGAGTTGCCGCCCCTGCAAGGGGTCATCGGCCACTCCATGGGCGGCGCCAGTGCGATGCTGGCGGTGCAGTTGGGGTTGCGTACAGAAACCCTGGTGAGTATCGCGGCGCCGGCGCGGATTCTGGGCGTGCTACGCGGTTTTGCCCGCTACGTCGGCATGCCGCCCAAGGCGCGCTCGGCGTTTATCCGACAAGTTGAACAGGATGTGGGGTTCTCGGCTTCCAGGCTCGATGTCGCCCACTATCAATTGGACATGCCCGGGCTGATCGTGCATGCCGAGGACGATATCTTTGTCCCGGTGGGCGAGTCGCAACTGATTCACGAAGCCTGGTTCGACAGTCGCCTGCTGCGCTTGCAGGAGGGTGGTCATCAACGGGTGCTGGCCGACCCGCAAGTGATCGAAGGGGTGCTGGGCCTGCTCGCCGGTCGCAGCCTGCAGGCGCGGCAATCCGCTTGATCATCCGTTACACTGCTCCCGGTCGAATAATCGGACCGGGAGCGAGGCATGGGTTGGGATCGGGCAACACCCTTTGTGATTGACCTGCAGGTGGCCGCAGAGGACATCGACGGGCTGGGACACGCCAATAACGCGGTGTACGTCACCTGGCTCGAGCGCTGCGCCTGGCGCCACTCACAGCGCCTCGGGCTGGACCTGGTGGAGTATCGGCGGCTGAACCGGGCCATGGCCGTGGTGCGCCACGAGATCGATTACCTGGCAGCGGCCTATGAGGGTGACGAGCTGCAATTGGCGACCTGGATTGTCGACTGGGACCAGCGCCTGAAAATGACCCGGCATTTCCAGCTGGTTCGCCCCAGCGACAACGCGACCCTGCTGCGCGCCCAGACCACCTTTGTCTGTATCGAACTGTCCAGCGGCAAGCCCAAGCGCATGCCCGCCGAGTTCATCGAAGGCTACGCCCCGGCGTTGTACGCGCCCGCCTGAACGGATTGATGGAGTAAAAAACGGCACCCTGCGGGGTAATGCCGATCAGTTAAGCGGCTGCGCCCCCTTGTAGGAGCGAGCTTGCTCGCGAAGAACGTCAACGATAACGCGTGTATTCAGGATCAACGCGGTGTCTTGGCGTTTTTCGCGAGCAAGCTCGCTCCTACAGGGGAACAGGGCAATACACAGATTTTACCAGGCACAAAAAAAGCACCCCGTAGGGTGCTTTTTTTTGTTGCTGCGCTTCGCTTGAGCGATCAGCCCGCCAGACCGGCTTGCTGGACCAGGGTCAGCAGCGGTTGCGGGTAGACGCCCAGGAAGAACGCGAGGGCGGCGATGGCCAGCAGCATTACGCCACCTGCCTTTTGCTCCCAGTGCAGCTGTGCGTCGACGCGGCGCAGGTTAGGCTCGATCAGGAACAGGGTAACCATCACGCGCAGGTAGTAGAACACGCCGATGGCGCTACCCAGCACCAGAGAGCCGACCAGCCACCATTGGTGCGCTTCGACACCGGTGGCAATGATGTAGAACTTGCCGATGAAACCAGCGGTCAGCGGGATGCCGGCCAGGGACAGCATCATCACGGTCAGCACGGCGGTCAGGTACGGACGGCGCCAGAACAGGCCGCGGTACTCGTACAGGGCATCGGCGTCACGGCCTTTATACGGCGAGGACATCAGGGTGATCACGCCGAACGCGCCGAGGCTGGTGATCACGTAGGTGACCAGGTACACGCCGATGGCTTCCACGGCCAGGCCCTTGCTCGCCACCAGGGCGATCAGCAGGTAGCCGAAGTGGGCAATGGAGGAGTAACCCAGCAGACGCTTGAGGTTGCTCTGGGTCAGTGCCAACAGGTTACCGAACAGGATCGAGGCAATCGCGATCACGGTCAGCACAGTGCTCAACACACCGCTGCTGGCCACTGGCGACATCTGGAACAGGCGCACCATCACCGCGAACACCGCGACTTTCGACGCGGTTGCCAGGAAGGCTGCGACCGGTGCCGGAGCACCTTCGTAGACGTCCGGGGTCCAGAGGTGGAACGGTACCAGCGACAGTTTGAACGCCAGGCCGATCAACATCATGCCCAGGCCCAGTTGCGCCAGCGGGCTAGGCAGGCCGGTGGCTTCCAGGGCCATGCCGATGCCGCTGAAGCTCAGGGTGCCGGCTTCGGCGTACAGCAGCGCCATGCCGAACAACAGGAACGCGGAACCGGCGGCCGACAGCACCATGTACTTGATGCCGGCTTCCAGCGAGCGCTTGTTGAAGAAGGCGTAGGCCACCAGACCGTAGACCGGTACCGACAGCAGTTCCAGGCCGATGAACAAGCCGGCCAGGTGCTGCGCGCTGACCAGGACCAGGCCGCCGGCGGCGGCCATCAGGATCAGCAGGTACAGTTCTTCACGGTTGCCCGGGTAACCCGTGCCGCCATCGCCCAGGTAGGCGTGGGCAAGGGTGACGCAGGCGAGGGTGGCGACCAGGATCAGCGCCATGTACAGGCAGGCAAAGCTGTCGATCTGCAGCAGGGGAGTCACGGCCAGGGGCGCGACTTTCAGGGCTGGCAGAATCGACAACAAGGCCAGGTTGAGACCCGCCACCGACAGCAGGAAGGTCTGTGAGTGATTGCGGCGCCAGGCGATCGCCAGCATCACCACGATGATCGTGGCGCTGGTGATCAACAGCGGCGCTAGCGCGATAAAGTGTTGAATCTTGAATTCCATAGCGCTCTTACCGGGCCGAAGCGAGTTGAGTGAAGGCGGTACCGAGCCATTGCTGCACACCATGCATCGTCGCAGCAGAGGTATCGAGGAACGGTTGCGGGTAAACGCCGAGGTAGATCAGCAGTACCGCAAGGCCGAGCACCATGATCAGTTCGCGAGCATCCATGCCGTGCAACACCGCGTCCGACTTGGACGGGCCGAAGTAGGCACGGTGGATCATGATCAGCGAGTAGACCGAACCGAACACCAGGCCGGAGGTGGCAATCGCAGTGATCCATGGCGCACTGGCGAAGGTGCCGATCAGGATCAGGAACTCACCGACGAAGTTGCCGGTCCCCGGCAAGCCCAGGGAAGCGGCTGCGAAGAACAGGCTGATGGCCGGCAGGTAGGCGATCTTCGACCACAGGCCACCCATTTCACGCATGTCGCGGGTGTGGGTGCGCTCGTACAACTGGCCGCTGAGGATAAACAGTGCCGCCGCGGACAGGCCGTGGGCGAGCATCTGGATCACCGCGCCCTGCAGGGCCAACTGGCTGCCGGAGTAGATGCCGATCAGCACGAAACCCATGTGCGAGACGCTGGAGAACGCGATCAGGCGCTTGATGTCGGTCTGGGCAAATGCCAGGAACGCACCGTAGAAGATCCCGACCAGGCCCAGGGCCATGGCAAACGGCGCGAACTCGGCCGAGGCGTTCGGGAACAGCGGCAGGGCGAAACGCAGCAGGCCGTAGGCCGCAGTCTTCAGCAAGATACCGGCGAGGTCGACGGAACCTGCGGTCGGCGCCTGGGCGTGAGCGTCAGGCAGCCAGGAGTGGAACGGCACCACGGGCAGCTTGACCGCGAAAGCGATGAAGAAGCCGAGCATCAGGATGTACTCGGTGGTCATCGACATCTTGGTTTTCAACAGGTCAGCGTAGTTGAATGTAATCACGCCCGTGCTGTTGAAGTTGACCAGGACCAGACCGAGGATCGCCACCAGCATGATCAGGCCGGAAGCCTGAGTGAAGATGAAGAACTTGGTCGCCGCGTAGATCCGGGTTTTCTTGCCGTCCGAAGAACTGTGACCCCAGAGCGCGATGAGGAAGTACATCGGCACCAGCATCATTTCCCAGAAGAAGAAGAACATGAACAGGTCGAGGGCGAGGAACACGCCGACAACGCCGCCCAGGATCCACATCAGGTTCAGGTGGAAGAAACCCACGTGACGCTGAATCTCTTTCCACGAGCAGAGTACCGAGAGGATACCCAGCAGACCGGTCAGCAGGATCATCAACAGCGACAGGCCGTCGAGGGCCAGGTGCACATTGATGCCGAAGCGCTCGATCCAGACGTGCTTGAACTCAAGCGCCCAGGTCGGATCGGCACCCGGGGCCGGAGCAAATGAATAGTCACCGTGGGCCCACAGCCAGAGGCCGAGGGCGAGTTCCAGGGTCATGGTCAGCAGCGCAATCCAGCGTGGGAGGGTGGCGCCGAAGCGCTCACCCATCCAGCACAGCAGGCCGCCGATGAAGGGGATCAGGATTAGCCAAGGCAGAATCATGACGGGCTCGTTTCCTTTCGCAAATTCGCAAGGTTCATATCAGACCGCTACCAGCACGATGGCGCCGATTACCAGCACGGCACCAGCAGCCATCGAGGCGGCGTACCAACGCAGTTGACCCGTCTCGGTGCGGCTCAGAGAGTTGTGACCCCCTTTGGCCAGACGCGGGATCAAACCGATGGTTTGGTCGAACGGGTCTTTGCGCAGCAGGTGACTGATCGCCAGGTACGGCTTGACGAACAGCTTGTCGTAGATCCAGTCGAAGCCCCAGGCGGCGAACCACCAGGCCGAGAGCAGACGGCCGATGCCGCTGTTGGCGATGGCCGTGACCAACCGACGCTTGCCCAGGAACAGCAGCGCGGCCAGCAGGATACCGGACAGGGCGATGGCGCCCGAGGCGATTTCCAGGCTGTGCTTGGCTTCGCCACCGGCATGCCCGACGCTTTGCGGCAGGACACCGTGCAGCGGCGGTACGATCATCGCGCCAATGGCGGTCGACAGCACGATCAGCACCGACAGTGGCAGCCAGTGGGCAATGCCGTGGCCGGCGTGGGCTTCAGTCTTCGCTTCACCGTGGAACGCAATGAAGATCAGGCGGAAGGTGTACAGCGAGGTCATGAACGCACCCACCAGACCTGCGTACAGCAGGGCGTGGTTGCCGCTGGCAAAGGCTTCCCAGAGGATTTCGTCTTTCGAGTAGAAACCGGCGGTCACCAGTGGCAGGGCCGCAAGGGCCGCGCCGCCAACGATGAAGCTGGCGTAGGCCAGTGGCAGTTTTTTCCACAGACCGCCCATCTTGAAGATGTTCTGCTCGTGGTGGCAGGCGACGATCACCGCACCGGAAGCAAGGAACAGCAGCGCCTTGAAGAAGGCGTGGGTCATCAGGTGGAAGATCGCGCCGTCCCAGGCACCGACGCCCAGGGCCAGGAACATGTAGCCGATCTGGCTCATGGTCGAGTAGGCAAGGATACGCTTGATGTCGGTCTGGACCAGGGCCGCGAAACCCGCCAGCACCAAGGTCACACCGCCGACGATGCCGACCAGTTGCAGGATGTCCGGCGCCAGGGCAAACAGACCGTGGGTACGGGCAATCAGGTAGACACCGGCGGTCACCATGGTCGCGGCGTGGATCAGTGCCGAAACCGGGGTCGGGCCGGCCATTGCGTCCGCCAGCCAGGTTTGCAGCGGCAGCTGAGCCGATTTACCGACCGCGCCACCCAGCAGCATCAGGGTCGCGAGGACGATCCAGAAGTCGCCGGCCTGGAATTTCTGCGGTGCCAGCACCAGCAGTTCCTGGATGTTCAGCGTGCCCACTTGTTGGAACAGGATGAACAGGCCGATGGCCATGAACACGTCGCCGATACGGGTGACGATGAACGCCTTGAGTGCCGCGTTACCGTTGTTGCGGTTGCTGTAGTAGAAACCGATCAACAGGTAGGAGCACAGGCCCACGCCTTCCCAGCCGAAGTACAGGAACAACAGGTTATCGCCCAGCACCAGGAACAGCATGCTGGCGATAAACAGGTTGGTGTAGGCGAAGAAACGCGAGTAACCGGCTTCACCGCGCATGTACCAGGATGCGAACAGGTGGATCAGGAAGCCCACACCCACGACCACACCGAGCATGGTGACCGACAGGCCATCCAGGTACAGGGCAAAGTTGGGGGTGAAACCTTCCACCGCCATCCACTGCCACAACACCTGGGTGTAGTGGCCGCCTTCAGGCGGTGCGACGTTGAACTGCCAGATCACGTAGGCAGTGACGATCGCCGAGAGGCCGATGGAGCCAACACCGATCAGCGCCGCGAGGTTTTCCGAGAGGCGTCCGCGGGAGAACGACAGCAGCAGGAACCCGATCAGGGGGAATACGAAAGTCAGGAAGAGTAGGTTCATCCGCGCATCTCACTGGCAGCGTCGATATCGAGCGTGTGGAAGCGGCGATACAGTTGCAGCAGGATCGCCAGGCCAATACTGGCCTCGGCGGCTGCCAGGCTGATCACCAGGATGAACATGATCTGTCCATCCGGCTGGCCCCAACGTGCACCGGCAACGATGAACGCCAGGGCAGAGGCGTTCATCATCACTTCCAGGCTCATCAACACGAAAAGAATGTTGCGGCGGACCATCAGGCCGACCAGGCCGAGGCAGAACAGGATGCCGGCGACGGCCAGTCCATGCTCTAAAGGGATAGCAGGCATGAATTACTCCTTCGCCTCGTTGCGGCCCAAATGGAACGCCGTGACGGCTGCAGCGAGCAGCAGCATCGAGGCGAGTTCGACCACCAGCAGGTAAGGACCGAACAGGCTGATGCCCACGGCCTTGGCGTCCACGGTGACAAGACCAATGGCAGCGCCGCTGGAGTGGCCGAACAGTACGTACAGCAGTTCAGCCAGCAGCAGCGCGGCGAGCACGACCGGACCCAGCCAGATACCGGGCTTGAGCCAGACGCGTTCCTGCTGAACCGAGGCCGGACCCAGGTTCAGCATCATCACCACGAACACGAACAGCACCATGATGGCGCCGGCGTAGGCGATCACTTCCAGGACCCCGGCAAATGGCGCACCGAGGCTGAAGAAGGTCATCGCCACGGCGATCAGCGAAATAATCAGGTAGAGCAGGGCGTGCACAGGGTTGGTGTTGGTGATCACACGAAGCGTAGACACCACCGCAATACCCGATGCGAAATAGAAAGCGAATTCCATCTTTCTTCCTTAAGGCAGCAAGCTCTTCACGTTGATCGGCTCGGCTTCATTTTGCGCGGAGCCTTTTGGCTTACCGGCAATGGCCATACCTGCAACACGATAGAAGTTGTAGTCAGGGTTTTTACCGGGACCGGAGATCAGCAGATCTTCTTTCTCGTAAACCAGGTCCTGACGCTTGAACTCGGCCATTTCGAAATCCGGCGTGAGCTGGATCGCGGTGGTCGGGCAGGCTTCTTCGCACAGGCCGCAGAAAATGCAGCGCGAGAAGTTGATACGGAAGAAGTCCGGGTACCAGCGACCGTCTTCGGTTTCAGCTTTCTGCAGCGAGATGCAGCCGACCGGGCAGGCCACGGCGCACAGGTTGCAGGCTACACAACGCTCTTCACCATCGGGGTCACGGGTCAGGACGATACGGCCACGGTAGCGAGGCGGCAGGTACACCGCCTCTTCCGGGTATTGCAGGGTGTCGCGCTTGCGGAAGCCATGGCCGAAAACCATGATCAGGCTGCGCAATTGGGTACCAGTACCCTTAACGATGTCGCCAATATATTTGAACATGGGTCAAATCCTCACTGAACCGCGCCCGCAGGCGTGTTCAACAACACAACCGCAGCGGTCACCAGCAAATTGATCAGGGTCAGCGGCAGGCAGAATTTCCAGCTGAAATCCATCACCTGGTCATAACGCGGGCGCGGAATCGAAGCGCGCAGCAGGATGAACAGCATGATGAAGAACGCGGTCTTCAATGCGAACCAGAAGAACGCCAGTTGCGGCAGGATGCCGAACGGGCCGTGCCAGCCACCGAAGAACAGGGTGACCAACAGCGCGGAGATCAGGATGATGCCGATGTACTCGCCGACGAAGAACATGCCCCATTTCATGCCGGCATATTCGATGTGGTAACCGTCGGCCAGTTCCTGTTCCGCTTCCGGCTGGTCGAACGGGTGACGGTGAGTCACGGCGACGCCAGCAACGAAGAAGGTACAGAAACCGAAGAACTGCGGAATGATGAACCACAGGTTCTGCGCCTGGTACTCGACGATGTCGCGCATGTTGAACGAGCCGACCTGGACCACGATGCCCATGAGCGCCAGGCCCATGAACACTTCGTAGGACACGGTCTGGGCCGAGGCACGCAAGGCACCCAGCAGGGCGAACTTGTTGTTACTCGACCAGCCGGCGAACAGCACCGCGTAGACCGACAGGCCGGCCATGGCGAAGAAGAACAGCAGGCCGATGTTCAGGTCCGCCACACCCCAGGTCGGGGTGATCGGGATGATCGCGAAGGCGATCAGCAAGGCGCTCATGGCCACGACCGGTGCCAGGGTGAAGATCACCTTGTCGGCAAACGGCGGGGTCCAGTCTTCCTTGAAGAACATTTTCAGCATGTCGGCGGCGATCTGGAACATGCCGAACGGGCCAACGCGGTTCGGACCATAACGGTCCTGCCACCAGCCCAGCAGGCGACGTTCGACGAAGCTGAGCAGGGCACCTGCAACCACCACGGCCAGCATCACCACCAGGGCCTTGACGACCGCGATGATGGTGTCGATCACTTCAGGGGTGAACCAGGTCATTGCGCTGCCTCCTGCAGACCGTCAACGGAAAAGCCTGCGATCGCCGGTGGAATGCCCGCCAGGCCAGCAGGCAGGGCCACCAGGCCAGCACCCAGCTGTTCATTGATGCGCAGCGGCAGACGCAGGGTCTGGCCGGCCACGTTCAGGCTCAGCAGGGCGCCCTCGTTGACCCCCAGGCGATCGGCTTCGGACTTGGCCAGCGCCACGTAGGCCGCCGGAATGCGCTCTTGTACCGGGGCGGCTTTGGAAGAGTTCTCTTCGCTGCCGAACAGGTGGAAGAACGGCACGACCTGCCAGGTGCCCTGGGCCGGGTTGAAGGCGCGAGGCACGTTGGCGAACCAGTTCAGCGCATCACCGGTGCTTTCGATCAGGCGGGTGCCCGGGTCGCCAGCGCGGATGTGACCACCGACTTCGTCCTGGAACTTGTTCCAGGCTTGCGGCGAGTTCCAGCCCGGAGACCAGGCGAATGGCACTTGCTGACGCGGCTCGACCGAGCCCGAGTAACCTTCCATGGAGAAGGCGAACGCGGTGTCGTTGTCCTGCGGGGTACGCGGTTCATGCACGCTGATGTCGGCGCGCATGGCGGTCCGGCCGGAGTAGCGCAGCGGCTCGCGGGCCAGCTTCATGCCCTTGATGCGGAACGCGGCGGACGGGGCGGCATCGACAATGCGTGCCAGTTGCGGCGTGCTGGAAGCGACGGCGGCGGTCACGTGGTCGAGCTGGGTCCAGTCGATTGGCTGGTTCAGCAGGGTGGCGCGCAGGGCGTGCAGCCAGCGCCAGCCTTCATGAACCAGGATGCTGGCGTCCATGTACTTCGGATCGAACACCTGGAAGAAGCGCTGGGCGCGACCTTCCTGGCTGACCAGGGTGCCATCGCCTTCGGCGAAGCTGGCAGCTGGCAGGACCAGGTGCGCGCGATCGCTGGTGGCGGTCTTCTGATGGTCAGCCACGATCAGCACTTTCGCGGCGCTCAGGGCTGCATCAACCTTGGCCTTGGCGGTGCGGGTGTACAGGTCGTTTTCCAGTACGACGATGGCGTCGGCCTGACCGTCGATGACCGCTTGCAACGCAGCGTCTACCGACTCACCACCGAGCATGGCCAGGCCGAGGCTGTTGGCCTCTGGCACGATCAGGCTGATGGAGCCGTTCTTCTCGCGCAGCTTCAACGCCTTGGCGATGTTCGCGGCGGCTTCGATCAAGGCTTTGGAGCCCAGGGAAGTACCGGCGATGATCAGTGGGCGCTTGGCTGCCAGCAGGGCGTCGGCGATGCGCTGGGCCAGTGCCAGGGCTTCGCTGTCCAGGCCGGCAACGGCTGGGGCGCTGGCGTCGAGGGCGTGAGCCACGGCGAAACCGATGCGGGCCAGGTCGTCGGGCGCGGCGTGTACGCACTCTTCGGCGATGTCGTCGAGCTTGGTTTCAGCGATGCTGGCGATGAACAGCGGGTTCAGCGCGTGCTGGCCGATGTTCTTCACCGCGGCGTCGAGCCAAGGCTGGACGCGCATGGCGTCGGCCATGTCTTCGGCCTTGCCCTTGACCGACTGGCGCAGGGACAGGGCCATGCGGGCGGCAGTCTGGGTCAGGTCTTCACCGAGGACGAAGATCGCGTCGTGGTCTTCGATGTCGCGCATGTTCGGCACTGGCAGCGGGCTGTCTTTGAGCACCTGCAGGACCAGGCGGATACGCTCCAGTTCAGCGGCTTCGATACCGCTGTAGAAGTGCTCGGCGCCGACCAGTTCGCGCAACGCGTAGTTGCTTTCGAGGCTGGCCCGCGGCGAACCGATACCGACGATGTTGCGACCGCGCAGCAGGTCGGCGGCTTTATCCAGCGCTTCGTCGAGGCTCAGCTTGGCACCATTGGCCAGCAGTGGCTGGCGTGGGCGGTCTTCGCGGTTGACGTAGCCATAGCCGAAACGGCCACGGTCGCACAGGAAGTACTGGTTCACCGAACCGTTGAAACGGTTCTCGATGCGACGCAGTTCGCCGTAGCGCTCACCCGGGGAGATGTTGCAACCGCTGGAGCAGCCATGGCAGATGCTCGGCGAGAATTGCATGTCCCACTTGCGGTTGTAGCGCTCGGAGTGAGTCTTGTCGGTGAACACACCGGTCGGGCAGACCTCGGTGAGGTTGCCGGAGAACTCGCTTTCCAGGGTGCCGTCTTCAACGCGACCGAAGTACACGTTGTCGTGGGCGCCGAACACGCCCAGGTCGGTGCCGCCGGCGTAGTCTTTGTAGAAGCGCACGCAGCGGTAGCAGGCGATGCAGCGGTTCATCTCGTGAGAAATGAACGGGCCCAGTTGCTGGTTCTGGTGGGTACGCTTGGTGAAACGGTAACGGCGCTCGTTGTGGCCGGTCATTACCGTCATGTCTTGCAGGTGGCAGTGACCGCCTTCCTCACAGACTGGGCAGTCGTGAGGGTGGTTGGTCATCAGCCATTCAACAACGCTGGCGCGAAAGGCCTTGGACTCTTCATCGTCGATGGAGATCCAGGTGCCATCGGTGGCAGGGGTCATGCAGGACATGACGATACGACCACGGGTGTCGTTCTCGTCGGTGTACTGCTTGACCGCGCACTGGCGGCAAGCGCCAACGCTGCCAAGGGCGGGGTGCCAGCAGAAGTAAGGAATATCGAGGCCTAGCGACAGACATGCCTGTAACAGGTTGTCTGCCCCGTCGACTTCGAGCGCTTTGCCGTCTACGTGGATAGTGGCCATGGTTCAAAGTTCTTCGTTGGCCCGGTGTCAGCGGGCGTGGCTAATGGAATCTTGTCATTCGCGTGAGTCAAAACAGCCGCGGGCGGCGTCATCACACGAGCAGGCGAAGGGCACGGACCCTTCGCCTGGTTAAGCGTTACGCGCCGACTACGATCGGCCTTGCCAGAGGTGGGACGGCAGCGCTGACAGGCGCGATGCCGGCTTCGAACTCTGGACGGAAGTATTTGATTGCGCTGCCCAATGGCTCCACGGCGCCCGGTGCGTGAGCACAGAAGGTCTTGCCTGGGCCGAGGAAACCGACCAGACCCAGCAGGGTCTCGATGTCACCGGGTTGGCCTTCGCCTTTCTCGATGGCCATCAGCAGCTTGACGCTCCATGGCAAGCCATCGCGGCAAGGGGTGCAGAAACCGCACGACTCACGGGCGAAGAACTGTTCCATGTTGCGCAGCAGGGACACCATGTTGACGCTGTCGTCCACCGCCATGGCCAGGCCGGTCCCCATGCGGGTGCCCACCTTGGCGATGCCGCCGGCGTACATTTGTGCGTCCAGGTGTTCCGGCAACAGGAAGCCGGTACCGGCGCCGCCTGGCTGCCAGGCCTTGAGCTTGAAGCCGTCGCGCATGCCACCGGCGTAGTCTTCGAACAACTCGCGGCCGGTGACGCCGAACGGCAACTCCCACAGGCCCGGGTTCTTGACCTTGCCGGAGAAGCCCATGAGCTTGGTGCCCATGTCTTCGCTGCCTTCACGGGCCAACGACTTGTACCAGTCCACGCCGTCGGCAATGATCGCCGGCACGTTGCACAGGGTTTCGACGTTGTTCACGCACGTTGGCTTGCCCCACACGCCTACAGCGGCAGGAAAGGGCGGCTTGGAGCGCGGATTGGCGCGACGGCCTTCGAGGGAGTTGATCAGTGCGGTTTCTTCACCGCAGATGTAACGCCCGGCGCCGGTGTGCACGAACAGCTCGAAATCAAAGCCCGAGCCGAGGATGTTCTTGCCCAGCAGGCCAGCGGCCTTGGCCTCTTCCACGGCACGGTTGAGGTGCTTGGCGGCGGTGGTGTACTCGCCACGCAGGAAGATGTAGCCACGGTAGGTTTTCAGCGCGCGGGCGCTGATCAGCATGCCTTCGATCAGCAGATGGGGCAGTTGCTCCATCAGCATGCGGTCTTTCCAGGTGTTGGGCTCCATTTCATCCGCGTTGCACAGCAGGTAGCGGATGTTGATGGATTCGTCTTTGGGCATCAGGCCCCACTTCACGCCTGTGGGGAAGCCTGCACCGCCGCGACCCTTGAGGCCGGCATCTTTCACGGTCTGGACGATGTCGTCCTGGGCCATGTCGGCGAAAGCTTTGCGTGCAGCGGCGTAGCCGTTCTTGGCCTGGTACTCGTCGAACCACACAGCTTCGCCGTCGTCACGCAGGCGCCAGGTCAGCGGATGGGTCTCTGCCGAGCGCTTGATGCGGTTGGCCGGGCCGAAGGAAGTCAGGGTCATACGTAGCCCTCCAACAGTTTGGCAACGCCAGCAGGCTGTACGTCACCGAAAGTGTCGTCGTCGATCATCAGCGCCGGTGCCTTGTCGCAGTTGCCGAGGCAGCAGACAGGCAGCAGGGTGAAACGACCGTCGGCAGTGGTCTGGCCCAGGCCGATCCCCAGTTTGCTCTGGATCTCGCTGACTACCGACTCATGGCCGCCGATGTAGCAGACCATGCTGTCGCAGACGCGAATGATGTGACGGCCCACTGGCTGGCGGAAGATCTGGCTGTAGAACGTCGCCACGCCTTCAACGTCGCTGGCCGGGATGCCGAGGATCTCGCCGATGGCGTACAGGGCGCCATCGGGCACCCAGCCACGTTCCTTCTGGACGATCTTCAGGGCTTCGATCGACGCCGCGCGCGGGTCTTCGTAGTGATGCAACTCGTGCTCGATGGCCGAGCGCTCGGTTTCACTCAAGGTGAAACGGTCTGTCTGGATAAGCGTGCTGTTCATGCTTAGCGGTCCACGTCGGCCATAACGAAGTCGATACTACCCAGGTACGCAATCAAGTCCGCGACCATGCTGCCTTTGATCACCGAAGGGATCTGCTGCAGGTGCGGGAAGCTTGGAGTACGGATCCGGGTGCGGTAGCTCATGGTGCCGCCGTCGCTCGTCAGGTAGTAACTGTTGATACCCTTGGTCGCTTCGATCATCTGGAAGGATTCGTTGGCCGGCATGACCGGGCCCCACGAAACTTGCAGGAAGTGCGTGATCAGGGTCTCGATGTGCTGCAGCGTGCGCTCTTTCGGCGGCGGCGTAGTCAGCGGGTGATCTGCCTTGTACGGGCCTTCCGGCATGTTGCGCATGCACTGGTCGATGATTTTGATGCTCTGGCGCATTTCTTCGACGCGCACCATGCAACGGTCGTAGGCATCGCCATTGGCCGCCAGCGGTACTTCGAACTCGAAGTTCTCGTAGCCCGAATACGGACGCGCTTTACGCAGGTCGAAATCGCAACCGGTGGAGCGCAGGCCAGCACCGGTGACGCCCCATTCCAGGGCTTCTTTGGTGTTGTAGGCGGCGACGCCGATGGTCCGGCCCTTGAGGATGCTGTTCTGCAGGGCGGCCTTGGTGTACTCGTCGAGGCGCTTGGGTAGCCATTCAACGAAGTCCTTGACCAGTTTTTCCCAGCCGCGTGGCAGGTCGTGGGCGACACCACCGATGCGGTACCAGGCCGGGTGCAGGCGGAAGCCGGTAATGGCTTCGATCACCGTGTACGCCTTCTGGCGGTCGGTGAAGGTGAAGAACACCGGGGTCATGGCGCCGACGTCCTGGATGTAGGTACCCAGGAACAGCAGGTGGCTGGTGATCCGGAAGAACTCGGCCATCATGATGCGGATGACGTCGACCTTCTCGGGCACCTTGATGCCGGCCAGCTTCTCGACCGAGAGCACGTACGGCAGGTTGTTCATCACGCCGCCGAGGTAATCGATACGGTCGGTGTACGGGATGAAGCTGTGCCAGGACTGGCGCTCGGCCATTTTCTCGGCACCACGGTGGTGGTAGCCGATGTCCGGTACGCAGTCGACGATCTCTTCGCCATCCAGCTGCAGGATGATACGGAACGCGCCGTGAGCCGAAGGGTGGTTCGGCCCCAGGTTGAGGAACATGTAGTCCTCGTTCGCGCCGGAGCGTTTCATGCCCCAGTCTTCAGGCTTGAAGCGCGCGGCTTCTTCCTCGAGCTGTTGCTTGGCCAGGGTCAGGCTGAACGGGTCGAACTCGGTGGCGCGGGCCGGGAAGTCCTTGCGCAGCGGGTGACCTTCCCAGGTCGGCGGCATCATGATGCGCGACAGGTGCGGGTGACCTTTGAAGTCGATGCCGTACATGTCCCAGACTTCACGCTCGTACCAGTTGGCGTTCGGCCAGATGCTGGTGACGGACGGCACGCTGAGGTCGCTCTCGGACAAGGCGACCTTGATCATTACGTCACTATTACGTTCGATCGACATCAGGTGGTAGAACACGGTGAAGTCGACGCCGCCTGGCAGCCCTTGACGCTTGGTGCGCAGACGCTCGTCCACGCCATGCAGGTCATAGAGCATGACGTACGGCTTGGGCAGGTTGCGCAGGAAGGTCAGGACTTCGACGAGTTTGGCGCGGGCAACCCAAAGCACCGGCATGCCGGTGCGGGTAGGCTGGGCAGTGAATGCCTCAGGGCCAAAGCGGTTGTTCAGTTCGACGACCACATCCTGGTCGTCTGCCTTGTAAGGCGGGATGTACAGAGCACTGCCTGTAGTCATGGTTATTTATCGCTTTCGGTCAACGTAAAGAATGAAGCCAGTGTCTCGTTCTATTAAAGAATCAGATCTGGATCAGACTTCGTCGGGGCTGCGCAGGTTGGTGACTGCGATTCGCTGTTCGCGGCGCGCATCCTTTTGCGAAGGCATCTCGGCGCGGTAGACGCCTTGATCGCCGACGACCCAGGAAAGCGGACGACGCTCCTGTCCAATCGACTCTTGCAAGAGCATCAGGCCTTGCAGGAAAGCTTCAGGGCGGGGCGGGCAGCCAGGCACGTAGACGTCCACGGGCAGGAACTTGTCCACTCCCTGGACCACGGAGTAGATGTCGTACATGCCACCGGAGTTGGCGCACGAACCCATGGAGATGACCCACTTCGGCTCGAGCATTTGCTCGTAGAGACGCTGAATGATCGGCGCCATCTTGATGAAGCAGGTACCGGCGATAACCATGAAATCCGCCTGGCGCGGCGATGCCCGGATAACCTCGGCGCCAAAGCGCGCGATGTCGTGGGGCGCCGTGAAGGCGGTGGTCATTTCCACGTAGCAGCACGAAAGGCCGAAGTTGTACGGCCACAGGGAGTTTTTACGCCCCCAGTTGACTGCACCGCTCAGCACGTCTTCGAGCTTGCCCATGAAGATGTTTTTGTGGACTTGATCTTCTAACGGATCGGAAACGGTTTCCCGCTCGCCGATCGGGTACTGCTCGTTAGGAGCATCCGGGTCGATCCTGGTGAGATTGTATTGCATTGCCAAAGCCTCATTGTTTCAGCTTCGCCTGCCGCTTACGACGAGCTTCCGGAGCCCAGTCAAGGGCGCCCACTCGAAATAGGTAGACAAGACCTGCCAACAGAATTGCTATGAAAACGAGAGCTTCGACGAATCCGGTCCAGCCGCTTTCGCGGACGGACACAGACCATGCAAAGAGAAAGAGGGCTTCGATATCGAAGATCACGAACAACATCGCGACCAGATAGAATTTGGCTGAGAGCCGCAAGCGGGCGCCACCTGTAGGTAGCATGCCGGACTCGAACGGTTCGTTTTTGCTGCGGCCCCAGGCTTTTGACCCGAGGAGGCTGGAGACGCCGAGCATGAAGGCACAAAGGCCGCCGACACCCAGAAGGAAAATGGCAAAGCCCCAGTTGTGGGCCATGAGTCCTGTCGCTTCGGGCATGCTGGTAATCCTTAACAGAGAGCAAGGGTCTCTGAGCTTGATAAAGAAATAAAGCAGTGACGATATGTCGCAGCGCAATCGATCGCGGTGATTTTATGGCTAAACACCGTGCAAGTAAAATTCCTATAGCGAAATTATTTATAGGAATAAGGACATAGCGCACCTGCGAGGCCCTGCAGCCCGTGCGGTACGGGCATTAGCCAGGGTTTTGTTAATTATGTTTTGTGGCTGTTGTAATGAATATAGTTTGAGCTAAATGATAATCAATATTATTTAGAGCGTTTTTTAAACTATTCCACGGCCGGGTAACCGCAAAGTTACGGTTACTTGCCTGCTACAGCAAGTTGTCAGGGGGCAGGTTTTAACCGTTTTGACCATTGCTGATACCGCGCTGGGTCAATGTTTTGCTTCGTCGACCTGTAGGAGCAGGCTTGCCCGCGATGGCATCGTCATTATCTGTCCGGGTATCGCGACGCCTGCATCGCGAGCAAGCTTTGCTCCTGCGGGGTGTGTCAGGTGGTGGCGTGGAATCCCACGCAAAAAAACGCCCCGAACCAGTCGGGGCGTCAGATTTTCGGCATTGCAGTTAGCTTTCTACCAAGTCTGCGATGGCCGTGTGCTCAAGGCGAAGTCGATCAGTGGAACTGTTCTTCTTCGGTGGAGCCGGTCAGTGCGGTAACCGAAGACGAGCCACCTTGGATTACGGTGGTCATGTCGTCGAAGTAGCCAGTGCCCACTTCCTGCTGGTGCGCCACGAAGGTGTAGCCTTTGGCAGCGTCAGCGAATTCCTGCTCTTGCAGCTTCACGTAGGCAGTCATGTCGTTGCGGGCGTAGTCGTGCGCCAGGTTGAACATGCTGTGCCACATGTTGTGAATGCCAGCCAGGGTGATGAACTGGTGCTTGTAGCCCATGGCGGACAGTTCGCGCTGGAACTTGGCGATGGTCGCGTCGTCCAGGTTTTTCTTCCAGTTGAAGGAAGGCGAGCAGTTGTACGACAGCAGTTGGTCCGGGTATTCCTTCTTGATCGCTTCAGCGAAGCGACGAGCTTCGTCCAGGTCCGGCTTGGCGGTTTCGCACCAGATCAGGTCGGCGTACGGCGCGTAAGCCAGGCCGCGAGCGATGGCCTGGTCCAGACCGGCGCGCACTTTGTAGAAACCTTCCTGGGTGCGTTCGCCAGTCACGAATGGCTGATCGTACGGGTCGCAGTCGGACGTCAGCAGGTCAGCGGCGTTAGCGTCGGTACGAGCAAGGATGATGGTCGAAATGCCGGCGACGTCAGCTGCCAGACGAGCAGCGGTCAGCTTCTGCACAGCTTCCTGGGTAGGAACCAGTACTTTGCCGCCCATGTGCCCGCATTTTTTCACGGAAGCCAGTTGGTCTTCGAAGTGAACGCCGGCGGCGCCTGCTTCGATCATGCTCTTCATCAGCTCGTAGGCGTTCAGTACGCCGCCGAAACCGGCTTCGGCGTCAGCCACGATCGGTGCGAAGTAGTCGATGTAGCCTTCGTCGCCTGGGCCTTTGCCGGCTTTCCACTGGATCTGGTCAGCACGACGGAAGGAGTTGTTGATGCGCTTGACCACGGTGGGTACCGAGTCAACCGGGTACAGCGACTGGTCCGGGTACATCGATTCGGCGGAGTTGTTGTCCGCAGCCACCTGCCAGCCCGACAGGTAGATCGCCTGGATACCGGCTTTGACTTGTTGCACAGCCTGGCCGCCGGTCAGGGCGCCCATGCAGTTGACGAAATCTTTCTCAGGGCGGAAGGACGGCTTGGCACCCTGGGTCACCAGGTTCCACAGCTTCTCGGCGCCCAGTTTTGCAAAGGTGTGCTCAGGTTGAACCGAGCCACGCAGGCGGACGACGTCAGCAGCGGAGTAAGCGCGTGTCACGCCTTTCCAGCGTGGGTTTTCAGCCCAGTCTTTTTCGAGGGCTGCAATTTGCTGTTCGCGTGTCAGTGCCATGGAGATAAACCTCGTCGCATAGGTCTTGGTGGAAAATTCCGTTTGCCGGGTACGCGTGTCAAAAGGCGTAACAGGCTGCTCGCTGACCAGAAGCTTGGCCGGTCAAGGCGGATTTGGCGGGGTTGGCGACGGGATGAACGATGGGCTCGAGGATGGAGGCTGAGCAGGTAAGGGCGAGCTGTCGGGCGCATTCGGGCGTCGTGGGCCTGGTGCGAACATCAGTGGTGTGCCGGGTTACCTAATTACGCTTCCGTCCCTCGGGACAACTTCGTTCCAGTCGGCAACCTCGTCAAACACGCCTTGTGGGCGGTACAGACACGAAACGGCTCGCAGGGTAGTTGCAAGCAACGCTTCGAAGGCCCTTGCCAGGGCCTCTGATTAGCGGGAGCGAGGCCATCATGCCTTTGCTTTTTTGCCTCGTCAAACGTTTTGTAGTGCTTTTTTTCTAGCACTACATCTTTGGTCTAATACGACTAATCAGTCAGTTTTCGGTGAGTTAGTCCAAGGTATCGACTTTCACCCGCAAGGTCAGGTCATCCCGGCCTTGAGTCCCATAGCTGCGGGTCATGCCCTGTTTGTCGGCCTGGGTCTGGCGATTGATCCCGGCCAGGGTGATCCATTGGCCCAGGCGGCCGCTGACAGTTGTGTCGGTACTTTGCACATTCACTACATCAGGGCGTTCCTGGCTCATGCGGTCACGATTGGTGCTGATAGCCAGGTGCACGGTTTCGCCGGTGACACTGGCCGTCACGTAGAAGCCCTGGGTGACGTTGCGGTAGTCGGTCTGGCTTTGCAGGCGACCGTAGGTGTCGGTCCCAGTGCTGGTGAGCGGGACGCTCTGGCCGGTCTGGATCAGTGCAGGCACGCCTTCGCTGGCCTGGATCTGCTGGATGCTACCTTCGCGACTGGCGGTGCTGTAGCTGATGATCTGCGTCTGCTGGTCGCTTCTGTCCTGCTGGTTGTTCTGGTTGGTGTCGACGGTGATCAGCAGGCGTTTTGGCGCGGTGTCGAGCTGGCCGAGCAGGCGCTTAAGTTCGTCGATCCTGGCGGGATCTGCGTTGACAATCAGCTGATTGCCATAGGCGCTGACGGTGCCGTCCTTGCCGATGAAATTCTGCGCCACGGGTAGCAAGTCGGCGCTGGTGCGGTGGTTGAGCGGCACCACTTCGGTCGCCGCCATGGCCGCAAAGCTGCAGCCGAGCAGCAGGGTGCTGAGCAGGGCGCGTAGGGACATATCCGTTATCTCCGCATTCAAGTGTCTTGATAGTGCCAGTTTGTCGGCCTGCGGTGGAGCAAGTTGAATCGTAGACAGCAAAACGCCCCGGCATCGGTGGATGGCGGGGCGTTTTGGTTGTTCTTGCGGGCCTCATCGCGAGTCGGTTTCAGGCCGAGTCACGCACCATGTCGACATGAGGAATCCCGGCTTCGAGGAACTCTTCACTGACAATCTTGAAGCCCAGGCGCTCATAGAACGCGGTGGCCTGCACCTGGGCGCTGAGCATTTGCTGCTTGAGCCCGCGTTCCTCGGCTTCGCTGATCACTGCTTGCATCAAGGCGTCGCCGACTTTCAGGCCGCGCCAGTCCTTGAGCACCGAGACCCGACCGATATGGCCGTCGGGCAGCAGGCGGGCGGTGCCGATCGGAAAGTCGCCTTCAAGGGCGAGGAAATGCACGGCGCTTGCGTCGTCGGCATCCCATTCCAGCTCGGGTGGAACCGATTGCTCGGCGATGAATACCGCTTCACGAATGCGCCGGATCTCGGCGTTATCCTTTTGCCAGTCTGCGACACGTACGCGAATCTTATTCATCGGCAAACCCCAGGCTCCCTTGCTTGACCAGTTCGCACAGCAGGCCGCGGCCGTCTTCGTCGCTCAGCCAGTGGCCGAGGTTGTCGACGTGCAGTGCGTCGGCGGCGCAAATCATTTTCAGCAGTTCGCGCAGCTTGCCTGGCAGGTAACGGCTCTGGCCGCTGGCGAACAGCAGCAGGTCGTCATCGACTTCGGACCAGGCCAGGCGCGCGCTCGGGTTGCGAATCAGCACGGCGCCTTGCTCCAGGGCGCCAAGGAAGTCGTCCTCGGTCACGTCTTCCGGACCTGCTACCAGCTCAGGGTAGCGCGGCTCGGTCATGAACTGGCCGAACCAGGTCAGCAACAGGCGCTCGTCGCTCATGTGCTCGGCCAGCAGGCCTTTCAAGCGGTCGAGTGCGTCGTGCTGGATCTGGTGCGGATCGGCAGCCGGTTGTGCATCGGCGTCGGTGTAGCGTTCTTCGTCCGGCAGGAACTGGCTGAGGAAGTCGGTGAAGTGGGTCAGCACTTCAGCGGCACTCGGCGCGCGGAAGCCTACCGAATAGGTCAGGCAATCATCCACGGCGACGCCACAATGGGCCAGGCGTGGTGGCAGGTAGAGCATGTCACCTGGCTCCAGGACCCACTCGTCGGTAGCTTCGAAGTCGGCCAGGATGCGCAGGTCGGCGTGTTGCAGCAGCGGGCTCTCGGAGTCGCACATTTGGCCGATTTTCCAGTTGCGTTGGCCATGGCCTTGCAGCAGGAACACATCGTAGTTGTCGAAGTGCGGGCCAACACTGCCGCCGGGAGCGGCGAAGCTGATCATCACATCGTCGATGCGCCAGCTCGGCAGGAAGCGGAAGTTTTCCAGCAGTTCGCTGACTTCTGGCACGAACTGGTCAACAGCCTGCACCAATAGGGTCCAGTCACGCTCCGGCAGCTTGCTGAACTCGTCTTCGGCGAACGGGCCGCGACGCAATTCCCAAGGGCGCTCACCGTGCTCGATGACCAGGCGCGATTCGACTTCTTCTTCCAGCGCCAGGCCGGCCAGTTCATCGGCGTCGATCGGGCTTTCGAAGTCAGGGAATGCCTGGCGGATCAGCAGCGGTTTTTTCTGCCAGTAGTCGCGCAGGAACTCGCGTGCAGTGATGCCGCCCAGAAGTTGCAGAGGAATATCAGGATTCATGTGTAACCTATTGAAAAAAAGCACTTTTCAGACGGGAATAAAAACGCCCGGCGCTGCCGGGCGTCTCAAACGGGTCAAGCGGTCGATCAGATGCGTCGAGCTTGCTCGACTGCGTTGCCGATGTAGTTGGCCGGGGTGAGCAGTTTCAGCTCGGCACGGGCAGAGGCAGGCATGTCCAATGTATCGATGAAAGTCTGCAGCGCTTGCGGGCTGATGCCCTTGCCACGGGTCAATTCTTTAAGCTTTTCGTACGGGTTTTCGATGTTGTAGCGGCGCATCACGGTCTGGATCGGCTCGGCCAGCACTTCCCAGCAGGCGTCCAGGTCAGCGGCGATTTTCTGCGCGTTGAGCTCCAGCTTGCTGATGCCTTTGAGGCTGGCTTCGTACGCGATCACGCTGTGGGCAAAACCCACGCCGAGGTTGCGCAGTACGGTGGAGTCGGTCAGGTCGCGCTGCCAGCGGGAAATCGGCAGTTTGCTTGCCAGGTGCTGGAACAGTGCATTGGCGATACCCAGGTTGCCTTCGGAGTTTTCGAAGTCGATCGGGTTGACCTTGTGCGGCATGGTCGAGGAACCGATTTCACCAGCGATGGTGCGCTGTTTGAAATAACCCAGGGAGATGTAGCCCCAGATGTCACGGTCGAAGTCGATCAGGATGGTGTTGAAACGCGCGATCGCGTCGAACAGCTCGGCGATGTAGTCGTGCGGCTCGATCTGGGTGGTGTACGGGTTGAAACCCAGGCCCAGTTCGTCTTCGATGAAGGCGCGGGCGTTGGCTTCCCAGTCGATCTGCGGGTAGGCCGACAGGTGGGCGTTGTAGTTGCCTACGGCGCCGTTGATCTTGCCCAGCAGTGGCACGGCAGCGACCTGGGCGATCTGGCGCTCCAGGCGGTACACCACGTTCGCCAGCTCTTTGCCCAGGGTGGTAGGCGAAGCCGGTTGCCCGTGGGTGCGCGACAGCATCGGCACGTCGGCGAAGCGGATCGCCAGTTCACGGATGGCTTCGGCGGTCTGACGCATCAGCGGCAGCATTACGTCATCACGGCCTTCGCGCAGCATCAGGGCGTGGGACAGGTTGTTGATGTCCTCGCTGGTGCAGGCAAAGTGGATGAACTCACTGACGTTGGCCAGTTCCGGCAACTTGGCCGCTTGCTCTTTGAGCAAGTATTCGATGGCCTTGACGTCGTGGTTGGTAGTGCGCTCGATCTCTTTGACGCGCTCAGCGTGCTCCAGCGAGAAGTTCTCGGCCAGTTCGTTGAGAACGGCGTTGGCTTGCGCGGAGAAGGCGGGCACTTCAGGGATGGCAGCGTGGGCGGCCAGGCGTTGAAGCCAGCGCACTTCCACCAGGACGCGAGCACGGATCAGGCCGTATTCGCTGAAAATTGGCCGCAGGGCCTGGGTTTTGCCGGCGTAGCGGCCGTCAACAGGGGAAACCGCAGTGAGCGAAGAGAGCTGCATGGGGTGTTCTCGGACAGTCGGGCAACGAAATGGGGCGCATATCATACATGAAAAAATCCGCCGGTCCGTTGCCAACTGACCAGCGTATTACGCCTAACACGGTGTACAGGACCCTTGATGCGACTTATTCGTTGCGCATCAATGGGTAAAGTTCTTTGAGCAATTTGCGACGGCTGATTACTAGCTGCCAGCGGTGCCCACCCAGTTGTCGCCACAGGCGTGCCGAGCGGATGCCGGCCAGCAGCAGGGCGCGGATTTTCGAGGCGTTGCTCGGTTGCTGCAGGTTGCGCATGTCGCCATGCACCTGGATACGCTGGCGCAGAGTGCTCAGGGTGTCCTGGTACAGGGCGCCACAGGCGGCAATCACGTTCTCGTGCGCCGGGCCGAAGTGTTCAACCTGGGACTGGATCTGGGGCAGGCGCTTGCCGATTTCCGCGAGCATGTCCTCGCGCTTGGCCAGTTGCCGCTCAAGGCCGAGCATCGACAGGGCATAGCGCAGTGGCTCGCGTTGCAAGGTACTGGGGTCACGCTCCAGGGCGCCGATCAACGCGCGATAGCCTTCGCGCAGGTTGAGGTCGTCGCCGCCGTAGACTTCCAGGGTGTCCTTGGGGTCGCGGATCAGCAGGCTGCCGAGCATGCAGGTCAAGCCGGCTTCGCTGACCTGGCCGGTCTTGGCGATCTTGTCCACCAGCACAGCGGCCAGGAAGACTCCGCCCAGCGCGGTCAATTGCTCCTGAGTGGGGCTCATGCCTTGCTGCTCCAGGGCTCTGCGACTTCGATGACACCGCCACCGAGGCAGATCTCACCGTCGTAGAACACCACGGACTGGCCGGGCGTGACCGCGCGTTGCGGCTCATCGAAGGTAGCGCGATAGCCGGTCGCCGTTTGTTCCAGGGTGCAGGGCTGGTCGCCCTGGCGATAGCGGACCTTGGCGGTCAGGCGGCGCGGCTGGCTCAGGTCGACCGGGTTGACCCAGTAGATCTCGGAGGCGAGCAGGGCGCCGGAGAACAGCCATGGGTGGTTGTTGCCCTGGCCCACGATCAGCTCGTTGTGCTCGAGGTCCTTGACCAGCACGTACCAGGGTTCGTCGCCGGCGTCTTTGAGGCCGCCGATGCCCAGGCCCTGGCGTTGACCGATGGTGTGGTACATCAGGCCATGGTGGCGGCCGATCACTTCGCCTTCGGTGGTCTTGATTTCGCCTGGCTGGGCCGGCAGGTATTGCTTGAGGAAGTCGCTGAAGCGCCGCTCACCGATAAAGCAGATGCCGGTCGAGTCTTTCTTCTTGGCCGTGGCCAGGTCGTGTTTCTCGGCGATTGCGCGCACTTGCGGCTTTTCCAGTTCGCCGACCGGAAACAGGGTCTTGGCGATCTGTTCACCGCCGACGGCGTGCAGGAAGTAGCTCTGGTCCTTGTTCGGGTCCAGGCCCTTGAGCAGTTCGGTGCGGCCATCAATGTCGCGGCGGCGCACGTAGTGACCGGTGGCGATCAGGTCGGCGCCGAGCACCATGGCGTAGTCGAGGAACGCCTTGAACTTGATTTCACGGTTGCACAGGATGTCCGGGTTTGGCGTACGGCCGGCCTTGTATTCGGCCAGGAAGTGCTCGAACACGTTGTCCCAGTACTCGGCGGCGAAGTTGGCGGTGTGCAGCTTGATGCCGATCTTGTCGCACACGGCCTGGGCGTCGGTCAGGTCATCCATGGCGGTGCAGTAGTCCGTACCGTCGTCCTCTTCCCAGTTCTTCATGAACAGGCCTTCCACCTGGTAACCCTGCTCGATCAGCAGTAGGGCGGAAACGGAAGAGTCCACGCCGCCGGACATGCCGACAATGACGCGCTTCGATGGGGTGTCAGAAGGGGCTGGATCACGCATGGGAATTTAATGAGTGTCTTGAAAAAGGACGCGATTCTAACAGGCTGGCGCCCGCAAGGCTAAAGAGAAGGACGGATCAGTTCGAGACTGAAGCAATTTCCCTGCAGATAATCGTCGATGCAGCGGATGATCAGCTCGCTGCGCCAGTTGTCGCGCTGGGCCAGCAACTCGTCCCGGGTCAGCCACTTGGCGCCGACGATGCCGTCGTCCAGTTGATAATCCGGGTGGTGTTTGATGGCTTTGGCGATAAAACAAACCCGTTGGTAAGTCACGCCGTTGCTGGGAGCGGTGTAGAGATAAATACCTACCACGCCGGTCGGCTCGACGTCCCAACCGGTCTCTTCGAGGGTTTCGCGTACGGCGGCCTCGGTCAGGGTCTCATCCGGATCCAGATGGCCAGCGGGCTGATTAAGTACGTTGCGACCAGCCTTGTGCTCTTCAACCATCAGAAAGCGGCCGTTGTCCTCGACGATGGTGGCGACGGTGATGTGGGGTAGCCAATCCATGCAGTTTCCTCGGTTTCTGGTATTGGAATAAAAAACAGTGTGGGAGCGAGCTTGCTCGCGATTGCGGCGGATCAGTTCACATCAATGCTGAATGATATATCGCTATCGCGAGCAGGCTCGCTCCTACATGGGTTCGGTTTTGGCAAATAGATAGGTGTCATCGCCACAAACAGAAACCCCGGCACTCGGCCGGGGCTTCTTTGCATCCTTACAGCATTACACCAGCGCAGCAATCGCCGCGTTGAAGGTGTTGCTCGGGCGCATGGCCTGGCTGATCAGCTCGGCATTGGCGTGGTAGTAACCGCCGATGTCCACTGGCTTGCCCTGGACGGCGTTGAGCTCGGCAACGATGGTTGCCTCGTTCTCGGTCAGGGTGCTGGCCAGTTGGCTGAACTGCGCTTGCAGGGCTGTGTCTTCGCTCTGGGCGGCCAGGGCTTGTGCCCAGTACAGCGCCAGGTAGAAGTGGCTGCCGCGGTTGTCGATGTTGCCGACTTTGCGCGATGGCGACTTGTTGTTGTCGAGGAACTGGCCGGTAGCCTGGTCCAGGGTCTTGGCCAGCACCAACGCTTTCGGGTTGTTGTAGGTCACGCCCAGGTGTTCCAGGGAGGCGGCCAGGGCCAGGAATTCGCCCAGGGAGTCCCAGCGCAGGAAGTTTTCTTCCAGCAGTTGTTGCACGTGCTTGGGGGCCGAACCGCCAGCGCCGGTTTCGAACAGGCCGCCACCGTTCATCAGTGGCACGATCGACAGCATCTTGGCGCTGGTGCCCAGTTCCATGATCGGGAACAGGTCAGTCAGGTAGTCGCGCAATACGTTGCCGGTCACCGAGATGGTGTCCTTGCCTTCGCGGGTGCGCTGCAGGGTGAACTTCATGGCGTCGACGGGGGCCATGATCTGGATGTCCAGGCCGGCGGTGTCGTGGTCCTTCAGGTAAGCCTGGACCTTCTCGATCACCACGCCATCGTGGGCGCGCATTGGGTCCAGCCAGAAAATCGCTGGGGTGGCGCTGGCGCGAGCACGGTTGACGGCCAGTTTGACCCAGTCCTGGATCGGCGCGTCTTTGGTCTGGCACATGCGGAAGATATCGCCGGCTTCAACCGGTTGCTCCAGCAGGGTGCGGCCAGCGCTGTCGGACACCCGAACCACGCCGTCGGCCTTGATCTGGAAGGTCTTGTCGTGGGAGCCGTACTCTTCGGCTTTTTTCGCCATCAGGCCAACGTTTGGCACGCTGCCCATGGTGGTTGGGTCGAAGGCGCCATTGACTTTGCAGTCTTCGATCACGGCCTGGTAGATGGTGGCGTAGCAGCGATCCGGGATCACAGCCTTGGTGTCGTGCAACTGGCCGTCGGTGCCCCACATTTTGCCGGAGTCACGGATCATGGCCGGCATCGATGCGTCGACGATCACGTCACTTGGCACGTGCAGGTTGGTGATGCCTTTGTCGGAGTTGACCATCGCCAGGGAAGGGCGAGCGGCGTAGACCGCCTGGATGTCAGCTTCGATCTGCGCTTGCTGGTCGGCCGGCAGGGCCTTGATGCGAGCGTACAGGTCGCCGATGCCGTTGTTCAGGTTGAAGCCGATCTGTGCCAACACGTCTGCGTGCTTGGCCAGGGCCTCTTTATAGAACTCGGCCACGATTTGGCCGAACATGATCGGGTCGGAAACCTTCATCATGGTGGCTTTGAGGTGAACCGACAGCAACACGCCCTTGGCCTTGGCGTCTTCGATCTCGGCGGCGATGAAGCTGCGCAGGGCGTTTTTGCTCATGACCGCGCAATCGAGGATCTCACCGGCTTGCACGGTGGTTTTTTCTTTCAGGACGGTGTGGGTGCCGTCTTGAGCGATCAGTTCGATTTTCACGGCGTCAGCGGCGTCGATCAGGGCGGCCTTTTCGCTGCCGTAGAAATCGCCGGTGCTCATGTGCGCAACGTGGGACTTGGAGTCCTTGGCCCAGGCGCCCATCTTGTGCGGGTGCTTGCGAGCGTAGTTCTTGACCGACAGCGGTGCGCGACGGTCGGAGTTGCCTTCACGCAGAACCGGGTTGACCGCGCTGCCCTTGATCTTGTCGTAACGGGCCTTGGCGTCTTTGTCGGCATCGCTGGTCACGGTTTCCGGGTAGTCCGGCAGTGCATAGCCCTGGGCTTGCAGCTCTTTGATCGCGGCCTGCAGTTGCGGTACCGAAGCACTGATGTTCGGCAGCTTGATGATGTTGGCTTCAGGCGTAACGGCCAGGGCGCCCAGTTCGGCGAGGTGGTCGGCTACGGCTTTATCACCCAGTTGCTCGGGGAAGCTGGCCAGGATGCGCCCTGCGAGGGAGATATCGCGGGTTTCCACGGCAATATCGGCGGAAGCGGTAAAGGCTTCTACGATCGGGAGCAGGGAATAGGTGGCGAGGGCGGGAGCTTCGTCGGTGAAGGTGTAGATGATCTTCGAGCGGGTGGGCATATTCGGATTAACTCTCTTCTTTGCTAAAAGCGTGCGCGGAAATTCGAGGGGCGCCGGGTAAGCGCGTTCGTTCAAAGTCATCCATGAGCCGAATGTCGAGATTTCGTCGCGGTGATGTTGGGTGCATCAGTCGAGCGTCAAGCGCTCGGGTTGCGGTAACAACCCGGCTTTTCGGGCCGAAACTCTTGTGGTAGAGGGCTCGGCCGTCGTGACTCTGTGGTCAGCGGCGGCATTATACATAGGTAGCTGGCAAAACGCCGATGGTTCATACACCTGCGGTCTCGTCCATTGGTCTAAAGGTCGCACCCGGTGCCGCGGCGTAGAGTTGCTCCATGTGCTTGAGTTTGGCAGTTTCCCCTTTGCTTTCAGGCTTGTAGGCCGCGAACTGGTTAGCTTGGCGGCAGATGAGTGGAACATGAGGTTCCCGTGCAGATTCAACTGGGGTACGCTCGAACGCAGCCAGATGTTCAATCCACACAACGGAGTTCAGCATGGGATACAAGAAGATTCAGGTTCCAGCAGTCGGCGACAAAATCACCGTCAATGCAGACCATTCTCTCAATGTTCCTAACAACCCGATCATCCCTTTCATTGAAGGTGATGGTATTGGTGTTGATATCAGCCCGGTCATGATCAAGGTTGTCGATGCTGCTGTTAAGAAGGCTTACGGCGGCGAACGCAAGATTTCCTGGATGGAAGTGTATGCCGGGGAAAAAGCGACTCAGGTTTACGATCAGGACACCTGGCTGCCTCAGGAAACCCTGGACGCGGTCAAGGATTACGTGGTTTCCATCAAGGGCCCTCTGACCACGCCGGTCGGTGGCGGTATCCGTTCCCTCAACGTTGCCCTGCGTCAGCAACTGGACCTGTATGTGTGCCTGCGCCCGGTGCGCTGGTTCGAAGGTGTACCAAGCCCGGTGAAGAAGCCAGGCGACGTCGACATGACCATCTTCCGTGAGAACTCGGAAGACATCTATGCCGGTATCGAGTGGAAAGCCGGCTCGCCGGAAGCGACCAAGATCATCAAGTTCCTGAAAGAGGAAATGGGTGTCACCAAGATCCGTTTCGACGAAAACTGTGGCATCGGCGTCAAGCCGGTTTCCCTGGAAGGCACCAAGCGTCTGGCGCGCAAGGCCCTGCAATATGTGGTCGACAATGATCGCGACTCGCTGACCATCGTCCACAAAGGCAACATCATGAAGTTCACCGAAGGTGCCTTCAAGGAATGGGCCTACGAAGTGGCGGCCGAAGAGTTCGGCGCGACCCTGCTCGACGGCGGTCCGTGGATGCAGTTCAAGAATCCGAAAACCGGCAAGAACGTCATCGTCAAGGACGCCATCGCCGATGCCATGCTCCAGCAGATCCTGCTGCGCCCGGCAGAGTACGATGTAATCGCGACCCTGAACCTGAATGGCGACTACCTGTCTGACGCCCTGGCGGCTGAAGTTGGTGGTATCGGTATCGCGCCAGGTGCCAACCTGTCCGACACCGTGGCCATGTTCGAAGCCACCCACGGTACTGCACCCAAGTACGCCGGCAAGGACCAGGTCAACCCGGGTTCGCTGATCCTGTCCGCGGAAATGATGCTGCGCCACATGGGCTGGACCGAAGCGGCCGACCTGATCATCAAGGGCACCAATGGCGCTATCTCGGCCAAGACCGTGACCTATGACTTCGAACGCCTGATGGAAGGCGCCAAACTGCTGTCTTCTTCGGCGTTTGGCGATGCCCTGATCTCGCACATGTGAGCTGAGCGGCATTAAACACAAACCGGCCGGCTCAAGTGATTGAGTTGGCCGGTTTTTTTATGGAAAACCTGAAATCGGTAGGGGGGGGGCTCAGGCGGTAACAGAGTTGTTCTGTGCGGTGGTGTCGATTGCGCCGGTTTCAGTGGCGGCGCCGATATTCACGGCGTGCAGGCCCTTGGGGCCCTGGATGATCTCGAAGCTCACCGCCTGGCCGGCCTTCAAGGTCTTGTAGCCGTCCATCTGGATCACCGAGTAGTGGGCGAACAGATCGTCCGTTTTGCCGTCTTCATTGATGAAACCGTAACCCTTGGCATTGTTGAACCACTTGACCTTGCCATAGATCTTGACGCCTGACATACCCAACTCCCTCTGCAACAGACTCCATCACTGGAGTATCATCCAGTTGATCCTGATCAAATCCTGCAAATAGGGTTTGACGGCACGGACCTTTTTTACCCACTGTGGGCTCTATTGGTTGTAACACTGTTTTGCCGATAGTCAAGGCGACCGGACAGTCAGAGTTGAAAAGCTCTGGGACCGCCCCCACCACTGTATTCAGCTCAACTGACGAACCTTTCTTTCCATGCATGCAATCAGCCAGATTCGACTAACATTCAATCAGGATCGCCCGGATTCACACGACGACGATTCCGCAGGCATTGCTGTACAGGAGGCAAAGCCTGCCTTACAGGCACCGCCGATGTACAAGGTGGTTTTGTTCAATGATGACTACACACCGATGGATTTCGTCGTCGAAGTGCTCGAGGTGTTTTTTAACCTGAATCGTGAGCTGGCGACCAAGGTAATGCTGGCCGTCCACACAGAAGGACGGGCAGTATGTGGATTGTTTACCCGCGACATCGCCGAGACCAAGGCCATGCAGGTCAACCAGTACGCCAGGGAAAGCCAGCATCCGCTACTCTGTGAAATCGAGAAGGACGGTTAACGCCGACCACTTGGGTATGAGGTGAAGCTATGTTAAACCGCGAGCTCGAAGTCACCCTCAATCTCGCCTTCAAGGAGGCGCGTTCGAAACGTCATGAGTTCATGACCGTCGAACACCTCCTGTTGGCACTATTGGATAATGAGGCAGCCGCCACCGTTTTGCGTGCTTGCGGCGCAAACCTCGACAAACTCAAGCACGACCTGCAGGAGTTCATCGACTCCACCACACCTTTGATTCCCGTCCATGACGAGGATCGCGAGACCCAGCCAACCCTGGGCTTCCAGCGTGTACTGCAACGTGCTGTCTTCCATGTACAGAGCTCGGGCAAGCGTGAAGTGACCGGCGCCAACGTGCTGGTTGCGATCTTCAGTGAGCAAGAGAGTCAGGCAGTGTTCCTGCTGAAACAGCAGAGCGTTGCCCGCATTGATGTCGTCAACTACATCGCCCATGGCATTTCCAAGGTGCCTGGGCATGGCGATCACTCTGAAGGTGAGCAAGATATGCAGGACGAGGAGGGGGGCGAATCTTCTTCTTCAGGCAATCCGCTGGATGCTTATGCCAGCAACCTCAACGAACTGGCGCGCCAGGGTCGCATCGACCCGCTGGTCGGGCGTGAAATGGAAGTTGAGCGTGTGGCGCAGATCCTCGCGCGCCGGCGCAAGAACAATCCGTTGCTGGTGGGCGAGGCAGGCGTGGGTAAAACCGCGATTGCCGAAGGCCTGGCCAAGCGTATTGTCGACAACCAGGTGCCTGATCTGTTGGCCAACGCCGTGGTCTACTCCCTGGACCTCGGTGCACTGCTGGCGGGTACCAAGTACCGTGGCGATTTCGAGAAGCGCTTCAAGGCGCTGCTCAATGAGCTGAAAAAACGTCCGCAGGCCATTCTGTTCATCGACGAGATCCACACCATCATCGGTGCGGGTGCCGCCTCTGGCGGAGTCATGGACGCCTCGAACCTGCTCAAGCCGCTGCTGTCGTCGGGTGATATCCGTTGCATCGGTTCGACTACCTTCCAGGAATTTCGCGGGATCTTCGAAAAAGACCGCGCCCTGGCGCGACGCTTCCAGAAGGTCGATGTGTCGGAGCCTTCGGTCGAAGACACCATTGGCATCCTGCGCGGCCTCAAAGGTCGTTTCGAGGCGCACCACAACATCGAATACAGTGATGAAGCCTTGCGTGCCGCTGCCGAACTGGCTTCGCGCTACATCAATGATCGGCACATGCCGGACAAGGCCATCGACGTGATTGACGAGGCGGGCGCCTACCAGCGTCTGCAGCCGGTCGAGAAGCGCGTGAAACGCATCGAGGTGCCTCAGGTCGAGGACATCGTGGCGAAAATCGCGCGGATTCCGCCCAAGCATGTCACCAGTTCCGATAAGGAGCTGCTGCGCAACCTTGAGCGTGACCTCAAGCTGACGGTGTTTGGTCAGGATGCCGCGATCGACTCGCTGTCGACTGCGATCAAACTGTCCCGTGCCGGTCTCAAGTCACCGGACAAGCCCGTGGGTTCGTTCCTGTTCGCCGGTCCGACCGGTGTCGGCAAGACCGAGGCGGCTCGCCAATTGGCGAAGGCGCTGGGGATCGAGTTGGTGCGGTTCGACATGTCCGAGTACATGGAGCGTCACACCGTATCGCGACTGATCGGTGCGCCGCCGGGTTACGTCGGGTTCGACCAGGGCGGTCTGTTGACCGAAGCCATCACCAAGCAGCCACATTGCGTGTTGTTGCTCGATGAGATCGAGAAGGCGCATCCGGAAGTCTTCAACCTGCTGCTGCAGGTCATGGACCACGGTACGCTCACCGATAACAACGGGCGCAAGGCGGACTTCCGCAACGTGATCGTGATCATGACGACCAACGCCGGCGCCGAAACCGCAGCCCGTGCGTCGATTGGCTTCACCCATCAGGACCACTCGTCCGATGCGATGGAAGTGATCAAGAAAAGCTTCACGCCGGAGTTCCGTAACCGTCTGGACACCATTATCCAGTTTGGTCGCCTCAGTCATGAGGTCATCAAAAGTGTGGTGGACAAGTTCCTTACCGAGCTTCAGGCGCAGCTGGAAGACAAGCGCGTGCAGCTGGAAGTGACCGATGCCGCACGCAGCTGGCTGGCGGCGGGTGGCTACGACTCGGCAATGGGGGCTCGTCCGATGGCTCGCTTGATCCAGGACAAGATCAAGCGTCCGCTGGCCGAAGAGATCCTGTTTGGCGAGTTGGCCGATCATGGTGGTGTGGTGCATATCGATATCAAGGACGGCGAGCTGACCTTCGATTTCGAGACCACGGCGGAAATGGCCTGACGGTTGATTGTGGTAAAGCGGAAGGCGCCGGGAGGCGCCTTTTTGCTGAACCGCAGGAGCGGAGATGCTCAAAAAACTAAAGACAAACAAGGCGCACACAAAAACGCCCGGTATAAACCGGGCGTTTTGTATTGACTTGATTAGCGAGCGCGGTAAGTGATGCGCCCTTTGCTCAAGTCATAGGGCGTCAGCTCGACGCGCACTTTGTCACCGGTAAGAATACGAATGTAGTTCTTGCGCATCTTGCCGGAAATATGCGCGGTTACGACGTGCCCATTTTCCAACTCCACACGAAACATGGTGTTGGGCAGGGTGTCGACGACAGTGCCTTCCATTTCGAAGCTGTCTTCTTTCGACATGCAGTAAAGCCCTCGGTGTCCAATGAATGGCCCGGTGCAACTGCGCCAGGCAAAAGCGGCGTGCATTGTGCCCGAAAAATGGGGTTTAAGCCAAGGGCTTTACGGCTGACCCTAGTTCAGAACCACCCAGCGCTGGTTAATCAGCAGTTCTATTGGGCGATATTGGGTCTTGTAGTTCATTTTTTTGCAGTTCTTGATCCAGTACCCCAGGTACACCGCATCCAGCCCCAGGCGGCTGGCCTCGCCGATTTGCCAGAGGATTGCATAGCGCCCCAGGCTGCGGCGCTCTTCGGCGGGTTCGTAGAAGGTGTAGACCGCAGATAAGCCGTTGGGCAGCAGGTCAGTCACGGCAATGGCCAGCAGTCGGCCTTCCAGGCGGAATTCGTAGAACCGGGAAAAAGGCAGGTCGCGCACCAGGAAGGTGGAAAACTGATCGCGACTGGGTGGGTACATGTCGCCATCGGCATGCCGTTGTTCGATGTAGCGCTGGTAAAGGTCGAAGTATTCTTCGCTGAAGCCCGGTTTGGCCGGGCGGATCTGCAAGTCGGCGTTGCGCTTGAAAATGCGTTTCTGCTGCCGGTTGGGAGTAAATTGCGCCACGGGGATTCGCGCAGGCACGCACGCATTGCAATTCTGGCAATGGGGTCGGTACAGGTGATCGCCGCTGCGCCGAAAACCCATTTCCGACAGATCTGCGTAGACATGCACATCCATGGGCTGGCTAGGGTCGAGGAACAGCGTGGTCGCCTGCTCCTCAGGCAGATAACTGCAAGAGTGGGGCTGAGTGGCATAAAACTTGAGACGCGCCAACTCGGTCATGGATCAACCCTCGGGGGTAAACCGTTCAATTAAGTGTAAGCCACAGGCGTCAAAGTCGCCTGACAAACCCATGTGGCACGGTTGGGTTGATCGAGGTGGCGGGCCAGATAATCGGCAAACTCCCGGCGTGGGATCGAGCGGGCGCCCAGGCTGTGCAGGTGATCGGTGGGCATCTGGCAGTCGATGAGGACAAAGCCGGCCTCTTTGAGGTGTTGCACCAGGGTCGCAAAACCGACTTTCGATGCGTTGTCGGCACGACTGAACATCGACTCGCCGAAAAACAGCTGGCCCATGGCTAGGCCGTACAAGCCGCCCACCAGCACGTCCTGGTCCCAGACTTCCACGCTGTGTGCGTGGCCACGGGCATGCAGCTCCCGGTAGGCATCCTGCATGGCGTTGGTGATCCAGGTGCCGTCGGCATAGTCCCGGGGCGCTGCGCAGGCGCTGATCACGGCGGCGAAGTCTTGGTCGAACGTCACCCGATAGCGTTTTTGCCGCAGCAGTTTGCCGAGGCTGCGCGAGACATGCAGTTCGTCGGGGAACAACACCGTGCGCGGATCCGGGGACCACCACAGGATCGGCTGGCCTTCGGAAAACCAGGGGAAGCAGCCATGGCGATAGGCTTGGACCAGGCGATCGGCAGACAGGTCGCCACCGGCGGCGAGCAAGCCGTTGGGCTCGCGCATGGCTTTTTCCAGCGGTGGAAAATTCAGGGAGTCGCGTTGTAACCAGGTCAGCATGGTATCCAGCTTACAGTAGGGGAGGGCAGCGCCAGCGCCGGGCTACCGCCCATCATCTGAGTCAGTTGTCGTCGAGGTATTTTTCAGCGTCCAGCGCCGCCATGCAACCCGCGCCTGCAGAAGTCACTGCCTGGCGGTACACGTGGTCGGCGACATCGCCGGCGGCAAACACCCCGGCAATCGCGGTGGCAGTGGCATTGCCTTCACTGCCACCCTGGACCTGCAAGTAGCCATCATGCATCGGTAACTGGCCCTGGAACAGCTCAGTATTGGGTTTATGGCCAATGGCGATGAATACCCCGGCCAGCGGTAGCTCGCAGGTTTGCCCGGTGAGGCTGTCTCGCAGGCGGGCGCCGGTCACGCCGCTGGCATCACCGAGGACTTCGTCCAGATTCTGGTTCCAGTGCAGGCGGATATTACCGTTGGCGGCTTTTTCGAACAGTTTGTCCTGGAGGATCTTTTCCGAGCGCAACTTATCGCGGCGGTGGATCAGATGCACTTCCCGGGCAATGTTGGACAGGTACAAAGCCTCTTCCACCGCCGTATTGCCGCCGCCGACCACGGCAACCACCTGGTTGCGATAGAAGAATCCATCGCAGGTCGCGCAGGCCGATACCCCCTTGCCGGCAAAGGCTTCTTCGGACGGCAGGCCCAGGTACTGCGCGGAGGCGCCGGTGGCAATAATCAAGGCATCGCAGGTGTAGGTGGCGCTGTCGCCAATCAGCTGGAACGGGCGCTGCTGCAACTTGGCGGTGTGGACGTGGTCGTAGACGATCTGTGTGTCAAAACGCTCGGCGTGTTTTTGCATGCGTTCCATGAGTACCGGGCCCGTGAGGCCTTCGACGTCGCCGGGCCAGTTGTCGACTTCAACCGTGGTGGTGAGCTGGCCACCGGCCTGCATGCCGGTGATGACTACGGGTTTGAGGTTGGCGCGGGCGGCATAAACGGCAGCGCTGTAACCGGCAGGACCGGAACCCAGAATGATCAGGCGTGAATGCTTCGCATCGCTCATAAAAACACCTCATAAGCCTTTGTCACAAAAGAGAATGCATGCTCAAATTGAATCGTGCGCCACAGACTTCTGGCTATGCTGTAGCCATGGACTTGAAGCATGGCATCGGCCGTACAAACCCGTACAATGCAAGGCTGTAACAATGCATTGCGCAAAAAAGCACGGCGTGTCGTGTTTATAAAAGCCCAAGTGCAGTGTTAAAAGTAGTCCCAGTTGCGCCTGTTCACTTTTTACCTGCCTGGATTGGGCAGTTTTTTATAGTCATTCAACAGATGGACGCGCCCCTGGCGCAGGAAAAGTAGCGTTTTGAAGAAATCCACCGCAGCACCTAAACCAGTCGTTCCGCTTTGGCGTCAACACCTGCACTACCGACTCAAGGAAGGTGCGTTGATCGCCATCGGGGCCTTGTGCCTGTTCCTGATGATGGCCTTGCTGACCTACGGCAAGGACGATCCGGGCTGGAGCCACAACAGCAAGATCGACGACGTGCAGAACTTCGGCGGCCCTGCGGGCTCCTACAGCGCCGACATCCTGTTCATGGTGCTGGGGTATTTCGCCTATATCTTCCCGCTGTTGCTGGCGATCAAGACCTATCAGATTTTCCGCCAGCGCCACGATCCCTGGGAGTGGAGCGGCTGGCTGTTCTCCTGGCGCCTGATCGGCCTGGTATTCCTGGTGTTGTCGGGCGCGGCCCTGGCCCACATCCATTTCCATGCCCCTACCGGCTTGCCGGCCGGTGCCGGTGGCGCGCTGGGTGAAAGCCTGGGCGAATTGGCAAAGAACGCGTTGAATATCCAGGGCAGCACCCTGATGTTCATTGCCCTGTTCCTGTTCGGCCTGACCGTGTTTACCGACCTGTCGTGGTTCAAGGTGATGGACCTCACCGGCAAGATCACCCTCGACTTGCTTGAACTGTTCCAGGGCGCCGCCAATCGCTGGTGGACCGCGCGTACCGAGCGCAAGCAACTGGTTGCACAATTGCGTGAAGTGGATGACCGGGTGCACGACGTGGTGGCGCCAGCCGTGACCGACAAGCGCGAGCAGGCCAAGGTCAAGGAGCGCTTGATCGAGCGCGAGCAGGCCCTGAGCAAGCACATGTCCGAGCGCGAGAAGCAGGTGCCGCCGGTGATCGCCCCGGCGCCACCGAAACCCGCCGCCCCGAGCAAGCGTGTGGAGAAAGAGAAACAGGCGCCGTTGTTCGTCGACAGCGCCGTGGAAGGCACCTTGCCACCGATCTCGATTCTCGACCCGGCGGAGAAGAAGCAACTCAACTATTCGCCTGAATCGCTGGCGGCAGTGGGGCATCTGCTGGAAATCAAGCTCAAGGAGTTCGGGGTCGAGGTTTCGGTGGACTCGATTCACCCGGGGCCGGTGATTACCCGTTACGAAATCCAGCCAGCGGCGGGGGTCAAGGTCAGCCGTATTTCCAACCTGGCGAAAGACCTCGCGCGTTCGCTGGCAGTGACCAGTGTGCGGGTGGTGGAAGTGATTCCCGGCAAGACCACGGTCGGTATCGAGATCCCCAACGAAGACCGGCAGATCGTGCGCTTCTCCGAAGTGCTGTCGACCCCGGAATACGACAACTTCAAGTCGCCGGTGACCCTGGCCCTGGGCCACGACATTGGCGGCAAGCCGATCATCACCGACCTGGCAAAAATGCCTCACCTGCTGGTGGCCGGTACCACCGGTTCCGGTAAGTCGGTGGGGGTCAACGCGATGATCCTGTCGATCCTGTTCAAGTCCGGCCCGGAAGACGCCAAGCTGATCATGATTGACCCGAAAATGCTTGAGTTGTCGATCTACGAAGGCATTCCGCACTTGCTGTGCCCGGTGGTCACCGACATGAAGGACGCCGCCAACGCCCTGCGCTGGAGCGTGGCCGAGATGGAGCGGCGCTATAAGCTGATGGCCAAGATGGGCGTGCGTAACCTGTCCGGCTTTAACCAGAAGGTGCGCGAGGCACAAGAGGCCGGCACTCCGCTGACCGACCCGCTGTACAACCGCGAAAGCATTCACGACGAAGCGCCGCTGCTGACCAAGCTGCCGACCATCGTGGTGGTGGTCGACGAATTCGCCGACATGATGATGATCGTCGGCAAGAAGGTCGAAGAACTCATCGCCCGTATCGCGCAGAAAGCCCGGGCGGCCGGTATCCACCTGATTCTCGCGACCCAGCGTCCGTCGGTGGACGTGATCACCGGTCTGATCAAGGCCAACATCCCGACGCGCATGGCGTTCCAGGTGTCGAGCAAGATCGACTCGCGGACCATCATCGACCAGGGTGGCGCCGAACAATTGCTAGGCCACGGTGACATGCTCTACATGCCACCCGGTACCAGCCTGCCCATCCGGGTGCACGGGGCGTTTGTTTCCGATGACGAGGTCCACCGTGTGGTGGAGGCCTGGAAACTGCGCGGCGCTCCGGAATACAACGACGACATCCTCGCCGGTGTCGAAGAGGCCGGCAGCGGCTTTGAAAATGGCGGTGGCGGCGGCGGTGACGATGACGCCGAAACCGATGCGCTCTACGACGAAGCCGTGCAGTTTGTTCTCGAAAGCCGTCGCGCCTCCATCTCGGCGGTGCAGCGCAAACTCAAGATCGGCTACAACCGCGCGGCGCGCATGATCGAAGCCATGGAAATGGCCGGGGTCGTGACCTCCATGAATACCAACGGCTCGCGTGAAGTCCTGGCCCCTGGCCCGGTGCGCGACTGAATCAGTGCCGCGTGGCCTCACGCGGCGCGTCATTCAAACGAATCTCTATGAGGACTCCCATGCGTCTTATCCGCATGTTGCTGTTGCCGGTACTGGCTTTCACCACCCTCTCGGCCCAGGCCGATGACAAGGACGTGGCGCGTCTGACTCAATTGCTGGAAAAGTCCCAGACCCTGAGCGCGCGCTTCTCCCAGTTGACCCTTGACGGCAGCGGTACCCAGTTGCAGGAAACCACTGGCCAGATGTCGCTGCAGCGCCCGGGCCTGTTCTACTGGCACACCGATGCGCCGCAGGAGCAGTTGATGGTCTCCGATGGCAAGAAGGTCTCCCTGTGGGACCCGGACCTGGAGCAGGTCACCATCAAGACCCTCGACCAGCGCCTGACCCAGACCCCAGCGCTGCTGCTCTCCGGTGATGTGTCGAAGATCAGCCAGAGTTTCGACATCAGCGCCAAGGAAGCCGGCGGCGTGATCGATTTCACCCTCAAGCCGAAAACCAAGGACACCTTGTTCGACAACCTGCGCCTGTCGTTCCGTAACGGCCTGGTCAACGACATGCAACTGATCGACAGCGTCGGCCAGCGCACCAATATCCTGTTCACCGGCGTAAAAGCCAACGAGCCGATCCCGGCGTCCAAGTTCAAGTTCGACATCCCCAAGGGTGCCGATGTGATCCAGGAATAGACGCAGGACCCCTGTAGGAGCGAGCGTGCTCGCGATAAACCCGAGCACGCCGCGGGGTGTCAGGTTTACAGCGTTATCGTTGGCGACCATCGCGAGCAGGCCGCAAGCGGGCGCTCGCTCCTACATGACATCAGAGGTTTAACAGTACGCCATGGATCTGTTTCGAAGTGCCCCGATCGCTCAGCCACTGGCCGCTCGCTTGCGCGCGGCGAACCTGGATGAGTACGTCGGCCAGGAACACCTGCTGGCCCGCGGCAAGCCCCTGCGCGAGGCGCTGGAGCAGGGTGCCCTGCATTCGATGATCCTCTGGGGACCGCCGGGCGTGGGCAAGACCACCCTGGCGCGCTTGCTCGCGGAAGTCTCGGATGCCCACTTCGAAACGGTCTCGGCGGTACTGGCCGGGGTCAAGGAGATCCGCCAGGCGGTGGAAGTGGCCAAGCAGCAGGCCGGGCAATACGGCCGCCGCACCATCTTGTTCGTCGACGAAGTGCATCGCTTCAACAAGTCGCAGCAGGACGCCTTCTTGCCGTATGTCGAAGATGGCACGCTGATTTTCATTGGCGCCACCACCGAGAACCCCTCCTTCGAGCTGAACAACGCTTTGCTGTCCCGGGCTCGGGTCTACGTGCTCAAGAGCCTTGACGAAGCGGCGCTGAACAAGCTGGTACAGCGCGCGCTGACCGAAGAGCGCGGCCTTGGCAAGCGCCAACTGAGCCTCAGTGCCGAGGGCTTCCAGATGTTGCTGTCGGCCGCGGATGGCGACGGTCGGCGCTTGCTCAACCTGCTGGAGAACGCCTCGGACCTGGCCGAAGATCACAGCGAGATCGGTGTCGATCTGCTGCAAAGCCTGCTGGGTGACACTCGGCGGCGTTTCGACAAGGGCGGCGAGGCGTTCTACGACCAGATTTCCGCGCTGCACAAATCGGTACGCGGCTCCAACCCCGATGGCGCCTTGTACTGGTTCGCCCGCATGCTCGACGGTGGCTGCGACCCGCTGTACCTGGCCCGGCGCGTGGTGCGCATGGCCAGCGAAGACATCGGCAATGCCGACCCGCGGGCGCTGAGCCTGTGCCTGGCGGCCTGGGACGTGCAAGAGCGCCTCGGCAGTCCCGAAGGCGAGTTGGCAGTGGCCCAGGCCATCACCTACCTGGCCTGTGCGCCGAAAAGCAACGCGGTGTACATGGGCTTCAAGGCGGCCATGCGCAGTGCTGCCGAGCACGGTTCGCTGGAGGTCCCGCTGCACCTGCGCAACGCCCCGACCAAGCTGATGAAGCAACTGGGCTACGGCGACGAATACCGCTATGCCCACGATGAGCCGGACGCCTATGCCGCTGGCGAAGACTACTTCCCCGATGCTCTCGAGCCCCAGGCGTTCTACCGGCCGGTGCCGCGCGGCCTGGAATTGAAGATCGGCGAGAAGCTCAACCACCTGGCCCAGCTCGACCGCCTGAGCCCCCGGCAGCGGAGAAAATCGTGATTGCCCTGATCGTCGCAGTCTCGGTGGGTGGCATAACCGGCACTTTGTTGCGCTTTGCCACCGCCAACTGGATCAACGCCAATTGGCCGCGGCACTTCTATACCGCGACGCTGGCCGTTAATATCGTGGGCTGTCTGCTGATCGGCATGTTGTACGGCCTGTTTTTGACTCGCCCGGAAGTCCCCCTTGAGGTGCGCGCCGGGTTGATGGTTGGCTTTCTTGGCGGCCTGACGACTTTTTCATCCTTTTCACTGGATACGGTGCGCTTGCTGGAAAGCGGGCAAGTGCCGCTGGCCCTGGGCTATGCGGCCATCAGCGTATTCGGCGGGCTGCTCGCGACCTGGGCTGGCCTGTCCCTGACCAAACTTTGATAAACGAGAGACCGACATGCTCGATTCCAAACTGTTACGTAGCAACCTTCAGGACGTAGCGGACCGCCTCGCATCCCGTGGTTTTGTGCTGGATGTTGCGCGCATCGAAGCGCTGGAAGAACAACGCAAGACCGTCCAGACCCGCACCGAAGCACTGCAGGCTGAACGTAACGCGCGCTCCAAATCCATCGGTCAGGCCAAGCAGCGCGGCGAAGACATCGCGCCGTTGATGGCGGACGTCGAGCGCATGGCCAGCGAACTGGGGGCCGGCAAAGTCGAGCTGGACGCGATCCAGACCGAGCTGGACGCCATCCTGCTGGGTCTGCCGAACCTGCCCCACGAGTCGGTGCCGGTAGGCGCAGACGAAGACGGCAACGTCGAAGTGCGTCGCTGGGGCACCCCAACCACCTTCGACTTCGAGGTCAAGGACCACGTCGCCCTGGGCGAGAAGTTCGGCTGGCTCGACTTCGAAACCGCCGCCAAGCTGTCCGGTGCCCGTTTTGCCCTGCTGCGCGGGCCGATTGCTCGCCTGCACCGCGCTCTGGCGCAGTTCATGGTCAACCTGCACACCACCGAACACGGCTACGAAGAGGCCTACACCCCTTACCTGGTGCAAGCGCCGGCGCTGCAAGGCACTGGTCAGCTGCCGAAGTTCGAGGAAGACCTGTTCAAGATCACTCGTGAAGGCGAAGCCGATCTGTACCTGATCCCGACTGCCGAAGTGTCGCTGACCAACATCGTCGCCGGCGAGATCGTCGATGCCAAGCTGCTGCCGATCAAGTTCGTCGCACACACGCCGTGCTTCCGCAGTGAAGCCGGTGCCTCGGGTCGTGATACCCGCGGGATGATTCGCCAGCACCAGTTCGACAAGGTCGAAATGGTCCAGATCGTCGAGCCGTCGACCTCGATGGAAGCCCTCGAAGGCCTCACCGCCAACGCCGAGAAAGTCCTGCAACTGCTGCAGCTGCCTTACCGCACCCTGGCGCTGTGCACCGGCGACATGGGCTTTAGCGCCGTCAAGACCTACGACCTGGAAGTGTGGATTCCGAGCCAGGACAAATACCGCGAGATTTCCTCGTGCTCCAACTGCGGTGATTTCCAGGCCCGACGCATGCAAGCGCGTTTCCGTAACCCGGAAACCGGCAAGCCTGAGTTGGTGCACACCTTGAACGGTTCTGGCCTGGCGGTCGGTCGGACCCTGGTGGCGGTGCTGGAAAACTACCAGCAGGCCGACGGTTCGATCCGCGTGCCGGACGTGCTGAAACCCTACATGGGTGGCCTTGAGGTCATCGGCTAAATGAAGTATCTGCCGCTGTTTCACAACCTGCGCGGTAGCCGGGTGCTGGTGGTCGGTGGAGGGGAGATTGCCTTGCGCAAATCCCGCCTGCTGGCCGATGCCGGTGCACTGCTTCGGGTCGTCGCACCCGAGATCGAAGTCCAGTTGCGCGAGCTGGTGCAAAACAGTGGCGGCCAATTACTGGGGCGCGGCTACCAAGAGTCGGACCTGGACGGTTGCGGGCTGATCATTGCCGCTACCGATGACGAAACCTTGAACGCGCAAGTCTCCGCCGATGCCCATCGGCGTTGCCTGCCGGTCAATGTGGTGGACGCGCCTGCCTTGTGCAGCGTGATCTTCCCGGCGATCGTCGACCGTTCGCCGCTGATCATTGCGGTGTCCAGTGGCGGCGATGCACCGGTGCTGGCGCGGTTGATCCGGGCCAAGATCGAAACCTGGATTCCGTCGACCTATGGCCAGTTGGCGGGGTTGGCGGCACGTTTCCGGGACCAGGTCAAAGGCCTGTTCCCGGACGTGCAGCAGCGTCGTGGGTTCTGGGAAGACGTGTTCCAGGGGCCCATCGCCGACCGGCAACTGGCCGGGCAGGGTGCTGAAGCTGAACGACTGCTGCAAGCCAAGCTGGCAGGTGAACCCAGCGTGACCACCGGCGAGGTGTATCTGGTGGGCGCGGGGCCGGGTGATCCGGACCTGTTGACCTTCCGCGCCCTGCGCCTGATGCAGCAGGCGGACGTGGTGTTGTACGACCGTCTGGTGGCGCCGGCAATTCTCGAACTCTGTCGGCGCGACGCCGAGCGGGTCTACGTCGGCAAGCGCCGCGCCGATCACGCCGTGCCCCAGGACCAGATCAACCAGCAACTGGTGGACCTGGCCCGGCAAGGCAAGCGTGTGGTGCGGCTCAAGGGGGGCGATCCGTTCATCTTCGGTCGCGGCGGTGAAGAAATCGAAGAGCTGGCGGCCCAGGGCATCCCGTTCCAGGTGGTGCCGGGCATTACCGCGGCCAGCGGTTGCGCTGCTTACGCCGGGATTCCATTGACCCACCGTGATTACGCGCAGTCCGTGCGGTTTGTCACCGGGCACCTGAAAGACGGCACCAGCGATCTGCCGTGGAGCGACCTGGTTGCACCGGCCCAGACCCTGGTGTTCTACATGGGCCTGGTGGGCTTGCCGATCATCTGCGAGCAGTTGATCAAGCACGGCCGTGGCGCGGACACGCCAGCGGCCTTGATCCAGCAGGGCACCACCGCCAACCAGCGAGTCTTCACGGGCACCCTGGCCGACCTGCCACGCCTGGTGGCGGAGCATGAAGTGCATGCGCCGACCCTGGTGATTGTTGGGGAAGTGGTGCAACTGCGCGAAAAGCTGGCGTGGTTTGAAGGGGCTCAGACGCAGGTCTAATCAGGCCGAGTCGGCCCCATCGCTAGCAGGCTAGCCTGCTAGCGATGGGGGGCGTCAAAAACGACACACACCTCAGGCCTTGCGCCAAACCCCTTTCCCACTCAACCGTGTCCGGTTATGCGGCGCCGTGAAATCCTGCGCCGGTCCTTTTGGCACCACCCCCGTCGGATTAATGGTCTTGTGGCTGCCGTAGTAGTGATGCTTGATGTGGGTAAAGTCCACCGTCTCGGCGATCCCCGGCCATTGATACAGTTCCCGTAGCCAGTTCGACAGGTTCGGGTAATCGGCTATCCGCCGCAGGTTGCACTTGAAGTGGCCGTAATACACCGCGTCGAACCGAATCAGGGTAGTGAACAGGCGAATGTCGGCTTCGGTCAGGTAGTGGCCGGTCAGGTAGCGGTTGGCATCGAGCAATGCTTCCAGCCGATCCAGTTCCGCAAACAGTCCGTCGAAGGCCTCCTCATACGCTTTTTGCGAAGTGGCAAACCCGGCCCGGTACACGCCGTTGTTGATGGCCGGATAAATTCGCGCGTTCAGCGCGTCGATCTCGCCGCGCAGGGGCGCGGGGTAGAAGTCCAGGTCGTTGCCGGTCAGCCCATCGAAGGCGTCGTTGAACATGCGGATGATTTCCGCCGACTCATTGTTGACGATGCGTTGCTGCTGGCTGTCCCAGAGCACCGGTACGGTGACACGCCCGCTGTAGTCGGCGGTATCGGCGGTGTAGCGCTGGTGCATGAACTGCAGGTGATCGAGGCGGTCGCCGCTGGAGCCGGTTTGCGGGTCGAAGGTCCAGCCGTTTTCCCCCATCAGCCAACTGACCACCGACACGTCGATCAGCGGTTGCAGGCCTTTGAGCGTGCGCAGAATCAGCGTGCGGTGTGCCCAGGGGCAGGCCAGGGAGACGTAGAGGTGGTAACGACCGGGCTCGGCGGCAAACCCGCCGACGCCGCTCGGGCCGGGCCGCCCGTCGTGGGTCAGCCAGTTGCGCCGTTGCGCCTGTTCGCGCTGGAAGGCGCCGTCCTTGCTGCTTTCATACCACTGATCATGCCATTGGCCTTGCACTAACAAACCCATGTCCAGACTCCTCCATCAATAAGCGTTGGAGTGGAGTCTATGCCCATGGGTTCGAACAAAAAGCGCAAAGATTGTGGGTTAACCATCGATTAGATCGATCTGTCCCGGGCACCCCAGTATTGCTCGGCCAGGGCGAAGGCTTGCACCCGCGGGTGACCGAGCCCACGCAAGGCCAGGGCCATGGTGGCAATCAAGGCCATCTGCGGATAGCTGTCCAGTACATCGCCGCGCCACACGGCTTTCAGGTGCTCGGGGTCGAGGCTGGCCGGCTTGACGTGACGCTGGGCCGACATCTGTGGCCATTCTTCGTCCCAGCTGGCGCCGCCGGTGGTGCCGTACAGGTGACTGTCGGCGTCCGGGTTGATCTCGATTTCGCCGCCGTCACCCTTGATCACGATCACGTTGTCGCCCAGCAGGCCGCTGGCATCGCGGTGCACGCCCTGGTAGCCGGGGTGGAAGATGCTTTGCAGGCCACAGCGCGCGCCCAGTGGGTTGAGAATCCGCGCCAGAGAATGGATCGGCGAGCGCAGGCCCAGGGTGTTGCGCAGGTCGATCATCCGCTGCAGTTGGGGGGCCCAGTCGCCCAGGGGCATGAAGGCCAGGTTGCCCTGGTCCAGTGCCGCACCGGTTTGTTGCCAGGTACGGCACAGGGGAATCTGCAGGAACTCCAGCAACTGCTCGGTGTAGAGCCGGCCGGCGGTGTGTGCGCCACCGCCGTGCAGCAGGATGCGCACGCCGTTCTGGGCCAGGCACTTGGCCGCCAGCAGGTACCACGGCAGGTGGCGCTTCTTACCGGCGTAGGTCGGCCAGTCCAGGTCGACCGCCAGGGGCGGGGTGTGCAGGCGCGCGCGCAGGGCTTCGGTGAAGCCCGCCAGTTCCTGCGCGCTCTCTTCCTTGTGCCGCAACAGCATCAGGAAGGCGCCGAGCTGGGTGTCCTCGACCTTGTCGTCAAGCAGCATGCCCATGGCTTCGCGGGCTTCCTCGCGGGTCAGGCTGCGCGCGCCGCGCTTGCCTTTGCCGAGGATGCGCACGAAGGGGGCAAACGGGTGTTCGGCGGGCGTTTCGGTCAGCAGTGGGGCGAAATCGGTCATAGACAATTCGTCGGTCTGGGCAGGCCCGCCAGCTTGGCGGCGAGTTTGGCGGGAGTGCCTTTGAACAGGCGGTTCAGGTGCAGGCTGTTGCCCTTGTCCGGCCCCAGTTTGAGTGCGGTGTACTTGATCAGCGGGCGGGTTGCCGGCGACAGCTGGAACTCCTGGTAGAAGCCGCGCAGCAGCTCGAGGATCTCCCAGTGTTCAGCACTCAGTTGCAGGTCTTCGGTGGCCGCCAGCGCGTCGGCGACTTGCGCCGACCAGTCCGCCAGGTCCAGCAAATACCCGTCTTTATCCAGTGCGATCTGGCGTGTACCCACGGTCAGCGTGTTCATAACCAGCTGTTGACCTTGTCGTAGGCCACTGACTGTTCGACGAAGGCCGGGTAGTCAAGGCACTTGATCCACTGCGGCACTGGCAAGCCGCGGGCCTGGACGTCTTCTTCCAGGACAAACAGTTGCAGGCTGTCAGCCCGTTCCTGTAACTGACTGAGCGGTGCGGTGCCGGGTTGTAGGGCATAGACCGCGTCCCCTGTGAGTAGCAAGCCATCGCTGACGCTGAGCAGGCGCAGGCAACTGTCCAGCCGGTTGTCGGTGAAGGGCGAATGAGACAACACATGCAAAGTCGACATCAGAGGGTAATAACCTGGTCATAGCGGTCAATAACGGCCGGGATCTGCCCGGCGGCCAACAACTGTAGTTCATCGAGGCTAAGGGCCTGCGCCAGCAAACCCCGCGCGTTGGCACTGTCGGCACAGACGTAGAGGTCTTCGATGCCGAACAGGCCAAGGGCTTGCAGGTTGGCGCTGAGGTCTTTTTGCTGGATGGCCTTGGCATTCTGCTGGCTGGCCAGCTGGAACACGCCATCATCGAGAAACAACAGGCCGATGGGCAGGTCGAAGGCACCGCCGGCCAGCACGATGTCCAGCGCTTCACGGGCGCCGGGGCCGGACCAGGGGGCCTGGCGGCTGATAATCAACAGGGATTTAGACACGGCTCATGGTCCTCCAAAGCAAATCAGGCGATCGGCGTCCTGCACTGCATCGTGCAGTTGGCCGAGGCCGGACAATTGCCATGGCGCGTCGACATTGATCGCGCTGCGCTGATAGCGCTTGGCCTCGGTCTCGTCCAGCACGCCGCGTCTCAGGGCGGCGGCAATGCACACTACGCCGTCGAGCTGGTGCTCATTGACGAAGGTGCGCCATTGCTGGGCGATGTCCTGCTCATCCTGCGCAGTGACGACGCTGCTCGAAGCGTTGTAGACGCCGTCCTGATACAAAAACAGCCGAACGATCTGGTGCCCGCCGGCCAGCGCGGCCTGGGCGAACAGCAGGGCGCGGCGCGAGGAGGGCGCGTGAGGAGCGGAAAACAGCGCGATGGCGAACTTCATGGCGAACTCTGACGATAAATCTGCGGCCATGATAATGCTTTATCGGCGGTGCGGCGAAGGGCGATTCAACGCGGCATGTAGCCCAGATGCCAGCGACGTGGAATCTTCAGCGAGACAATGCCCAGCACCGCTGCCAACAGACCGCTGGCGTACAGCGCTTGCAGGCCGAACTGTTGCTCCAGGACCGCCCCCAGCACCGCACCGGCAAACATCCCGGTCCAAGGGATCAGTTGCACGCGCCAGCCCGCGCGTCGCTCGCCCAGCATCCAGCGTCCCAGGCCGCGGCCGAAGCGTGACAGGGCGCCGGTGACGTAGGTCAGGCCGATCGGCAGGCCGTTGACCTGCTCCACGGCGGCATTGAGCATGCCCATGGCCAGGATCGCCGCCAGCAATGCCGGGAATTGTGTTTCGAATGGCCAGGCTGCGGCGCCGTACAGCAGGGCCGCGATACTCAGCATCAGGGGCAGGGCGTGGCGCCGGCCGATGCGACTGACGATCACACCCAGGGCGTTGCCGACGATAAACATCAGCACCAGCACCAACAGGCGCAGGGTCAGTTGCCAGTCACTGTCGCTGATTGCCACCGCCAGGCGGGTGGTGTTGCCACTCATGAAGGAAACAAAGTCGCCGGTGGCCATGAAGCCGATGGCGTCGGTCATGCCCGCCAGGACCGACAGGCTTGCCACCAGGCACAGGCCGACGCGACCACGCCATTTCTGCACGTGCAACAGGCCACTGGTGGGGGCGCGATGGGGTGGGGTCGGCAGCATCGGCTAGCGCTCGAGGCCGTGCAGTTCGCAGTACTCCTGCCAACCCATGCCCGCCATCTGCGCCACCTCCTTGTGTACCTCCAGCCGTTGGGCGGCAAAGTCCTCGGGGGTGGCGGCGGTCAACTGCAAGGTCAGTTCCCAGGCAAACAGGCCCAGGCGCTCGGCCTCGGCTTCGTAGGCTTCGTGCAGGCGTTCGCTGCGAAAGTGTTCCATGCTCTCGCCTTTGGCCTGGGCGGCCAGCGGATTGAGGTGGTCCAGTTCTTCGCGCAGTGCCGGATGGGCATTGAGAAAACGTTGCAGCGCCAGTTCGTGTTGCGATTCGATCGGAGCCATGGATCATCCTGGTCAAAGTGAAAGTATACGCGCAGTCCCTCGCCGGGCCTTGATCCTGGTCAGGAAGTCTTCTTGCGGTTGGCCTTGGCTTCGGCCGCCAGGCACTCAAGGGCAAACTGTTCGGTGTAGGTCATCTGAATCGGCGTGGTCTCGCCCTTTACCGTGCGTTCGCCGTCGAGAATGTAGCGAATGCGTTTATCGGTCACGCCAATGCGCTTGGCAATCCAGGAGGGGGTCTGGCCGATCTGGCTGATCAGTTTGTCGGCGTAGTCGGTGGACGGTTTATACAGCTCAGCGTTCGGGGTCATTGGCTTTCCAGAAAAAGTACGTGGCGCAGGGCGCCCATAATGGCGCGACAGGGTGCGTGAATAACCGTGGCCTGTCGCGCCTTATCTCGAAGTAAAGCAGAGCCTTTGCACTTCGAGGCGGCGGTGTGGGGTGATAGAGTCGGCGTTTTTCCCATTTAAGGAAGCATGATGCGTATTTGTACGGTGGCACTGGCGGGTCTGTTACTGGCCGGGTGTGCGGGATCGACGATGAACCAGGCGCGTACCCAGAGCCCCTACAAGACGCTTGCCTCGACCAAGGCCGACCTGGTGGTTGCCCAGTGCGTGCAGTTTGCCTGGCAGGATGAGGCGGTCTTCGGGGTGGATGCCAGCGGTTACCTGGAGCCGGGTGACGGTGGTGGGTTTACCGTTTATACCCGTTCGGCTGAGTCGTTTATCGATGTGCAGGGAGGGACGTTGAAGTATTACGCGGTGGAAGATACTTGGGTCGCCAAGCGTCGGTTGGCGGCGTTGGCGACTTGTTTGTAGGGGGGTATCCATAATAGATGTGGGAGCGAGCCTGCTCGCGATGGGGCCACCCGAGAATTCCAGGCAAGGCCCGATGACGTCATCGCGGGCAAGCTTTGTTCCTACAGCTGTGGCAGGGCTGCCACGGGGAAGTCGAACGCGCTCAGTTGGAATCCCTGCTCGTCCACCTGCAGTGCCCAGCCTTGTCGGTCCCAGTCCCCCAGCACAATGCGCTTGGCCGCCAGGTCGCCGATCTGCAGCTTGTGGATGGCGGGGCGGTGGGTGTGGCCGTGGATCAGGGTTTTTACCCCGTATTGCTGCATAATCCGCGGGATTTCCTCGGGGGTCACGTCGACGATGTCGTTGGCTTTCATGCGGGTCTGCGCGCGGCTTTCGCTGCGTAACTTGCGCGCCAGGGCATGGCGGGTGCGCAGGGGCAGGTGGCGCAGGATGAACAGGGTCAGCGGGTTGCGCAGGTAGCGTCGCAGTTTCATGTAGCCGATGTCGCGGGTACACAAGCTGTCGCCGTGCATCAGCAGCACCGGTTCACCGGCGAGTTGCACCACACTCGGGTCCTTGAGCAGGGTACAGCCAGCTGCTTTGCAGAAGGCCTTGCCCAACAGGAAGTCGCGATTGCCGTGCATCAGAAAGATGGCCGTGCCGCTGTCGCTCAAGTTGCGCAGGGCCTGGCAGATGGAGCGTTGGAAGGGACTCATGGCGTCGTCGCCAATCCAGGCCTCGAAAAAGTCGCCCAGTATGTACAGCGCACTGGCCGCGCGGGCGCGGGTGGCGAGCAAATCCAGAAACGCCCGGGTTATGTCCGGGCGTTCCTCTTCCAGATGTAAGTCTGAAATCAGCAGTATCACTCAATGATCTCGGCTTTCTCGATGATCACGTCTTCTGCTGGGACGTCCTGGTGGCCGGACTTCATGGTGGTGGAAACACCCTTGATCTTGTCGACAACGTCGGTGCCGGCAGACACTTTGGCGAATACCGCGTAGCCCCAGCCTTGTACGTTCTTACCGCTGTGGTTAAGGAAGCTGTTGTCCGCCACGTTGATGAAGAACTGCGCGGAAGCCGAATGCGGCTCCATGGTGCGTGCCATGGCCACGGTGTACTTGTCGTTGGAAAGACCGTTGTCGGCTTCGTTCTGGATGCTTGGACGCTTGTCTTTCTTTTCCTTCATGCCTGGCTCGAAACCGCCGCCCTGGATCATGAAGTTGCCGATGACGCGGTGGAACACGGTGTTGCTGTAATGACCGGCCTTAACGTACTCGATGAAGTTGGCCACGGTGATCGGGGCTTTCTCGGCGTTCAGGTCCAGGACGATGTCGCCATGGTTGGTGGTCAGTTTGACTTGAGTCATGATCGCTACTCTATTAAGGAATTCGTGGGTTTCGGGGCAGCACGGCCCCCAACCGGTTTGGCCAGCGTCGGCCAAGGTGCGCAGTTTAGCGTGCCGGGCGCGAATTTCGAGGCTGTTTTTTCATCTCAGTTCGATAAAAAGCAGCAGTTTTCCGGCCTGCTCTGTCAGGCACTTGACCGCATCGGCTATGATAGCGGCTTTGTTTTGTCCGGCCTGCCTGTAGGCCACGCACTTGTACGCCCAAGGATCCTATGAGCAAGCCCACTGTCGACCCTGCCTCGAATTCCAAGAACGGCCCAGCCGTGCCGGTCAACTTCCTGCGCCCGATCATCCAGGCGGACCTGGACTCGGGTAAGCACACGCAGATCGTCACCCGTTTCCCGCCAGAGCCCAATGGTTACCTGCACATCGGTCACGCCAAGTCGATCTGTGTGAACTTCGGTCTGGCCCAGGAGTTCGGTGGCGTTACACACCTGCGTTTCGACGACACCAACCCGGCCAAGGAAGACCAGGAATACATCGACGCCATCGAAAGCGACGTCAAGTGGTTGGGTTTCCAGTGGTCCGGTGAAGTGCGCTATGCCTCGCAGTATTTCGACCAGTTGCACGACTGGGCGGTCGAGCTGATCAAGGCGGGCAAGGCCTATGTTGACGACCTGACCCCTGAGCAGGCCAAAGAATACCGTGGCAGCCTGACCGAGCCGGGCAAGAACAGCCCGTTCCGTGAGCGCAGCGTGGAAGAAAACCTCGACCTGTTCGCCCGCATGAAAGCCGGCGAGTTCCAGGACGGTGCGCGGGTGCTGCGGGCCAAGATCGACATGGCCTCGCCGAACATGAACCTGCGCGACCCGATCATGTACCGCATCCGCCACGCCCATCACCACCAGACCGGTGACAAGTGGTGCATCTACCCCAACTACGACTTCACCCACGGTCAGTCGGATGCCATCGAAGGCATCACCCACTCGATCTGCACCCTGGAGTTCGAAAGCCACCGTCCGCTGTACGAGTGGTTCCTGGACGCGCTGCCGGTGCCGGCCAAGCCGCGCCAGTACGAGTTCAGCCGCCTGAACCTGAACTACACCATCACCAGCAAGCGCAAGCTCAAGCAACTGGTCGATGAAAAGCACGTCAACGGCTGGGACGACCCGCGCATGTCGACCCTGTCGGGCTTCCGCCGTCGTGGCTACACGCCAAAATCGATCCGCAACTTCTGCGAAATGGTCGGCACCAACCGTTCCGACGGCGTGGTCGACTTCGGCATGCTGGAATTCAGCATCCGTGACGATCTGGACCACAGCGCCCCACGCGCCATGTGTGTGCTGCGTCCGCTGAAAGTGGTGATCAGCAACTACCCGCAAGGCCAGGTCGAGAACCTCGAACTGCCGTGCCACCCCAAAGAAGACATGGGCGTGCGCGTCCTGCCGTTCGCCCGGGAAATCTACATCGACCGTGAAGACTTCATGGAAGAGCCGCCAAAAGGCTACAAGCGCCTGGAGCCGGGCGGTGAAGTGCGCCTGCGTGGCAGCTACGTGATTCGCGCCGACGAAGCGATCAAGGACGCCGACGGCAACATCGTCGAGCTGCGCTGCTCCTACGACCCGGACACCCTGGGCAAGAACCCTGAAGGCCGCAAGGTCAAGGGCGTGGTGCACTGGGTGCCGGCTGCCGCCAGCGTCGAGTGCGAAGTGCGCCTGTACGATCGCCTATTCCGCTCGGCCAACCCTGAGAAGGCCGAAGACAGCGCCAGTTTCCTGGACAACATCAACCCTGACTCGCTGCAAGTTCTCACTGGTTGTCGTGCCGAGCCTTCGCTTGGCCATGCACAGCCGGAAGACCGTTTCCAGTTCGAGCGCGAAGGTTACTTCTGCGCGGATATCAAGGACTCGAAACCGGGCGCTCCGGTATTCAACCGTACCGTGACCCTGCGCGACTCCTGGGGTCAGTGATTCAGTCAAGGAACTAAAGTGCTAACGATCTACAACACGCTCACCAAGAGCAAAGAAGTGTTCAAACCGCTGGATGGCAATAATGTGCGCATGTACGTCTGCGGGATGACCGTGTACGACTACTGCCACATTGGCCACGGCCGTAGCATGGTCGCGTTCGACCTGGTGACCCGCTGGTTGCGGTTCAGCGGTTATAACCTGACGTATGTACGCAATATCACCGACATTGAAGACAAGATCATCAATCGGGCCAAAGAGAACGGCGAGCCGTTCGACGTGCTCACCGAGCGCATGATCACTGCGATGCACGAGGACGAGGCGCGCCTCAATATTCTCAAGCCGGACATGGAGCCGCGGGCCACCGATCACATCGCTGGCATGCAGAGCATGATCCAGACCCTGATCGACAAGGGTTACGCCTACGCCCCGGGCAACGGCGACGTGTACTACCGCGTCGCCAAGTTCATGGGCTACGGCAAGCTGTCGCGCAAAAAGATTGAAGACCTGCGCATTGGCGCGCGGATCGAAGTCGACGAGTCGAAACAGGACCCGCTGGACTTCGTGCTGTGGAAAGGCGCCAAGCCGGGCGAGCCAAGCTGGCCTTCGCCGTGGGGCGACGGGCGCCCGGGCTGGCACATCGAGTGCTCGGTGATGTCCACCTGCTGCCTGGGCGAGACCTTCGACATCCATGGTGGCGGCAGCGACCTGGAGTTCCCGCACCACGAGAACGAAATCGCCCAGAGCGAAGCGGCCACCGGCAAGACCTACGCCAACGCGTGGATGCATTGCGGCATGATCCGCATCAATGGCGAGAAGATGTCCAAGTCCTTGAACAACTTCTTCACCATCCGAGACGTGCTGGAAAAGTACCACCCGGAAGTCGTGCGTTACCTGCTGGTGTCGAGCCACTACCGCAGCGCCATCAACTACTCGGAAGACAACCTCAAGGACGCCAAGGGCGCCCTGGAGCGTTTCTACCACGCGTTGAAAGGCCTGCCGAAGGTGGCGCCGTCCGGTGGCGAAGCCTTTGTCGAGCGTTTCACCCAGGTGATGAACGACGACTTCGGCACACCGGAAGCCTGCGCGGTGCTGTTCGAGATGGTGCGCGAGATCAACCGCCTGCGTGAGAGCGATCTCGAAGCGGCGGCCGGTCTGGCGGCGCGCCTCAAAGAGCTGGCCAGCGTGCTGGGTGTGTTGCAGCTTGAAGCTGATGACTTCCTGCAGGCGGGCGCTGAAGGGCGGGTCGATGCGGCTGAAGTCGACGGCTTGATTGCCGCGCGCCTGGCGGCGCGTGCCGCTAAAGACTGGGCCGAATCCGACCGCATCCGCGACCAGCTCACCGCCATGGGCGTGGTGCTGGAAGACGGCAAGGGCGGTACGACCTGGCGTCTGGCTGACTGAGTGCTGCACGGCTAAAAACAAAACCCGCCTAGTGCGGGTTTTTGTTTATGGGGCGGAGCAAGCTCGCTCCCCCAGGTTCTGTGGCATGTGCAGATTCTGTGTTCGACTCGGACACGGTGGGAGCGAGCTTGCTTGCGATGGTCTCAAGTCGAGCACCGCCAAAGCGGATCACTGATCATTCAGTCTGGCGCAACCGCTTGTAGAGGGTGTTACGACTCACCCCCAACCGCCGCGCCAAATGCGAAATATTCCCCCCGGCCGCCTGCAACTGCCGATTCAAATCCTCGGCATCATTCAGGTCCACCGCCAACGTTTGCGGCGTCTCGACCGGTTCCATCTCCAGGTCGACAAAAAAATCATCCGGCAAATGCTCCGGCCGCACCGGCTGGTCTTCGGCCATGGCCAGGGCCACCTGGATCACGCTGCTGACCTGGCGCAAGTTTCCCGGCCACGGATGGCGGCTGAACAATGTCACCACTTCGGGGCTCAAACCGGCCCACTGCGACGGTTCACGGTGCTGCTCCCAGAGGCGTTTGAACAGCGCCTGCTTGTCGCTGCGCTCGCGCAGCGGCGGCAGTTCCAGGGTCAGGCCGCCGATGCGGTAAAACAAATCCTCGCGAAAGCGCCCCAGTTGCACCTGCTCGCGCAACGAACGGTTGGTGGCCGAGAGGATGCGGATATCCACCGCGAACAGTTCACTGCTGCCCACCGGCTGCACGCAACGCTCCTGCAGCACGCGCAGCAACCGGGCCTGGGTCGGCAGCGGCATGTCGCCGATTTCGTCGAGAAACAAAGTGCCTTTGTCGGCCTTGCGAATCAGGCCAATGCTGCCTTTCTGATTGGCGCCGGTGAAGGCGCCTTTCTCATAGCCAAACAGCTCGGATTCCACCAGTTCGGCGGGGATCGCCGCGCAGTTGACGGCGATAAACGCCTGTTTGCTGCGGGAGCTCGCCTGGTGCAGGGCCTTGACGAAGACTTCCTTGCCCACCCCGGTTTCGCCGTGAATCAACAGGGGAATGTCTTTTTCCAGCAGGCGCTCGGCCTGGCGCACGGCCTTTTCCACACGACTGTCGCCAAAGTGCAGGGTGCCGAGGCTAATGGGGGCGGGGAGGGGAGCTGGGGCAAATACCCGGGCCTGCACCGGGCGTTGCAACGGTCGCTTGAGCAGGCAATGGAAGCGGTTGCGTCCGGCCGCCTGCAGGGCGAAGGGCAGGCCGTCGGGTTGGTTGAGCAGCTCCAGCAATGAGACCTTGAACAGGCTGTCGATGTTGACCCGTGACAAGCTGATGCCCAACAGGTTGTCCGCCCGTCGGTTGGCCGAGAGCACCTGGCCGCTTTCATCAAAAATCAGCAGGCCGGCCCATTGGCTGTCGAGGTTGTTCAGGCCGGTGTTGAACACCAACTGGAAGTGCTCACCCTTGAACAGATTGAGGATCAGCCGGTTTTCCACGGTCTGGCTCATCATCTTGACCATGCCCAGGGTGTGGTCCGGCGGCAGGTAGCTGTCGCTGGACACATCGAGCACGGCGATCAGCCGCCGCTGCGCATCGAAAATCGGCGCCGCCGAGCCAGTCATGAAGCGGTTGGCTTTGAGAAAATGCTCATCGTGGGCGATGTGTACGGCCTGCTCGCAGGCCAGCGCGGTACCGATGGCGTTGGTGCCGCTGGATTGCTCACGCCAACTGGCGCCGGCATTGAAGCCGCGGCTCAGGCTTGGCTCGATAAAACGCTGGGTACCCCAGGAGGTCAGCACCTGGCCCTGGTTGTCGGCCAGCATGATCAGGCAGTTGGAGTTGCTGAGGATGTTCTCGTAGTAAGGCAGCACTTCCTGGTGGGTGGTTTGCACCAGGGAGTGCTGGCTTTCCAGCAGGCGCGCGATGTCGGCGGCAGGGAGCTGGTCGAAGGCCGGGGGGCTTTGATGCTGCAGGCCGAAGGCGCGACAGCGGCGCCAGGAGTCCTGGATGATGGCGTCGTGGGGCAAGGGCGAGGCAGGCGCGGGCATGGCGGGCAGTCTCTGGGCAAGCATTTATTGTTCTTGTTTTGGGCGAACGCGATCTGTGTAGCAGCTGTCGAGCCTACGAGGCGGCGTTCGGCTGCGCAGCAGCCGTAAATCCTATCGATCACGTCAATCTGACACTGCGCGGAGCCTGATTTCACCACAGCTTCGCCAGCGGCTACGGAGGTCAAGGTAGGTGAGTCATCGATTGAGTGTTGTTCACAATTGTTCAAAGTCAAACCCGCAACTGTTCAATTGTCCTGCCGATGTTGTTCATTTCTGTTCAGCGGCGAACCTGCCGGGTTCATCCTTTTCGTGAAATCCAAGGCAGATCAAACGCTTGGAATTTCTGGCACGAATGTCGCTCTGTCACCTCGGTCGCTTGACTCCAATAAGAAAAAGGCCGAGCCATGTCATTAACGCTGGAGCACGTCAGCCGCACCGTCGAGGGCCAGGTCTGGATCGATGATGCCAGCCTGCGTTTCGAACCCGGGTCCTTCAACGTCCTGCTGGGCCGCACCCTGTCGGGCAAGACCAGCCTGATGCGGCTGATGGCCGGTCTCGACAAGCCGGACAGCGGGCGCATCCTGATGGACGGGGTCGATGTCACCCAGCGCCCCGTGCGCCTGCGCAATGTATCGATGGTCTATCAGCAGTTCATCAACTACCCGACCATGACCGTGTTCGAGAACATCGCCTCGCCCTTGCGCCAGGCCGGGGTCTCGGCGGAGCTGATCCAGAGCAAGGTGCACGAGACCGCGCAGATGCTGCGCATCGACAAGTTCCTCAAGCGTTATCCGCTGGAACTGTCCGGCGGCCAGCAGCAGCGCACCGCCATGGCCCGGGCGCTGGTCAAGGATGCCGAACTCATCCTGTTCGACGAGCCCCTGGTCAACCTCGACTACAAGCTGCGCGAAGAACTGCGCCAGGAAATGCGCGAGCTGTTCCAGGCGCGCCATACCATCGCCATCTACGCCACCACTGAACCCAACGAAGCGCTGGCCCTGGGCGGCACTACCACCATCCTGCACGAGGGCCGGGTGATCCAGAGCGGCAAGACGGCCGAGGTCTATCACCAGCCGCAGACCGTGCTGGCCGCCGAACTGTTCTCCGAGCCACCGATCAACCTGATGCCGGGGCGAATCGCCGGCAACGAAGTCAGCTTCGCCAATTTTGTGCACTTCCCGCTGAACGTCGACCTGCGCCCGGTGGGTGAGGGCGAGTTCCGCTTTGGCGTGCGCCCCAGCCATATCTCCCTGGTGCCGAGCAATGACGACGACCTGGAACTGGCGGTGACCGTCGAGGTGGCGGAAATCAGCGGTTCGGAAACCTTCCTGCATGTGCGCAACGAGCACTTCCTGCTGGTGCTGCACTTGCCCGGGGTCCACGAGTACGACGTCGATGCGCCGATCCGCATCTACATCCCGACCCACAAACTGTTTGTCTTCGATGGCCAGGGGCGCTTGCTGCAGGCGCCCGGCCGGCGTGTCGCGAGGGTTGCCTGATGGCCGAAATTCACTTGCACAACCTCGCCCATAGCTACACCCGCACCCCGGCGGGGCCCGAGGACTACGCGATCCGCGAGATGAACCATGTCTGGGAGCAGGGCGGGGCCTACGCCTTGCTCGGACCGTCCGGCTGCGGCAAGTCGACCCTGCTCAACATCATTTCCGGCCTGCTCAGCCCCTCCGAAGGCCAGGTGCTGTTCGACAACAAGGTGGTCAACCAACTGACCCCCGAAAAGCGCAACATCGCCCAGGTTTTCCAGTTTCCGGTGGTCTACGACACCATGACGGTGTTCGACAACCTGGCCTTCCCGCTGCGCAACCAGGGCATGGCCGAGGCCCGGGTACACAGCAAGGTCCAGGAAATCGCCGAGGTCCTCGACCTGCAGGCACTGCTGGGGAAAAAGGCGCGCAACCTCAGCGCCGACGAAAAACAGAAAGTCTCCATGGGCCGTGGGCTGGTGCGCGACGACGTGTCGGCGATCCTGTTCGACGAGCCACTGACGGTGATCGACCCGCACATGAAGTGGAAGCTGCGGCGCAAGCTCAAGCAGATTCACGAGCAGTTCAACATCACCATGGTCTATGTCACCCACGATCAACTCGAGGCCTCGACCTTCGCCGACAAGATCGCGGTGATGTACGGCGGGCAGATCGTCCAGTTCGGCACCCCGCGCGAGCTGTTCGAGCGGCCGAGCCACACCTTCGTCGGTTATTTCATCGGCAGCCCGGGGATGAACCTGATCGAGGTCAGCCCACGTCCCGGCGGCGTGGGTTTCGCGGACATTGACTTGCCGTTGTCCGAAGGCCTGCAGCAGCGCATTGCCGAGGTAGCCGGCAAGTCGCTGAAGGTCGGCATCCGCCCGGAGTTCGTGCATGTCTGGGACGAACCCTTCGATGAGGCGATGCAAGCGACGGTGGTGCACGTCGAAGACCTGGGCACCTACAAGATCATGACCCTGGAACTGGGCGGCGTGCCGCTCAAAGTGCGCCTGGCCGAAGACAAGCCGGTGCCCCAGGGCACCGCCTTTATCAGCTTTCCGGCCCAGTGGCTGATGGTCTATGCCGATGACTATCTGCTGCCCATGCACGCCAGCAACGAGGGGCAACCATGAACAAGGTGCAGAACAACAAGGCCTGGTGGCTGGTACTGCCGGTGTTCCTGCTGGTGGCGTTCAGTGCGGTGATCCCGATGATGACCGTGGTCAACTATTCGGTGCAGGACATCTTCGACCAGTCCAGCCGCTACTTTGTCGGGGCCGACTGGTACAAGCAGGTGCTGCTGGACCCACGGCTGCATGACTCGCTGCTGCGCCAGTTCATCTATTCGGCCTGCGTGCTGCTGATCGAGATCCCCCTGGGCATCGGCATCGCCCTGACCATGCCGACCAAGGGCCGCTGGTCGTCGCTGGTGTTGATCATCCTGGCCATTCCGCTGCTGATTCCGTGGAACGTGGTCGGCACCATCTGGCAGATTTTCGGCCGCGCCGACATCGGCCTGCTGGGCTCGACCCTCAACGCCATGGGCATCAGCTACAACTACGCGGCCAACACCATGGACGCCTGGGTGACGGTGCTGGTGATGGACGTCTGGCATTGGACCTCGCTGGTGGCCTTGTTGTGTTTCTCCGGGTTGCGGGCGATCCCGGATGTCTACTACCAGGCCGCCCGGATCGACCGGGCCTCCAGTTGGGCGGTGTTTCGCCACATCCAGTTGCCCAAGCTCAAGAGCGTGCTGTTGATCGCGGTGATGCTGCGGTTCATGGACAGCTTCATGATCTACACCGAGCCGTTCGTGCTCACCGGGGGCGGGCCGGGCAACGCCACGACCTTCCTCAGCCAGACCTTGACCCAGATGGCGATCGGCCAGTTCGACCTGGGGCCGGCGGCGGCCTTCTCCCTGGTGTACTTCCTGATCATCCTGCTGGTGTCCTGGCTGTTCTACACCGCCATGACCCACTCCGACGCCAACCGCTGAGGCCCGACATGAGCAAGACCAAGCTGCTGCCTCTGTTGCTCTACATCCTGTTCCTGCTGGTGCCGATCTACTGGTTGCTGAACATGTCGTTCAAGAGCAACACGGAAATCCTCGGTGGCCTGACCCTGTTTCCCCAGGACTTCACCCTGGCCAACTACAAAGCGATCTTCACCGACCCGAGCTGGTACACCGGCTACCTCAATTCGTTGTATTACGTGAGCCTGAACACGGTGATTTCCCTGAGCGTGGCGCTGCCAGCGGCCTACGCGTTCTCCCGTTATCGGTTCCTCGGCGACAAGCACCTGTTCTTCTGGCTGCTGACCAACCGCATGGCCCCGCCAGCGGTGTTCCTGTTGCCGTTCTTCCAGCTCTATTCGTCGATCGGCCTGTTCGACACCCACATCGCGGTGGCCCTGGCCCACTGCCTGTTCAACGTGCCGCTGGCGGTGTGGATCCTGGAAGGGTTCATGTCCGGAGTACCGAAGGAAATCGACGAAACTGCCTACATCGACGGCTACAGTTTCCCCAAGTTCTTCGTCAAGATTTTCATCCCGCTGATCGGTTCGGGCATCGGTGTGACGGCGTTCTTCTGCTTCATGTTTTCCTGGGTCGAGCTGCTGCTGGCGCGCACCCTGACCTCGGTCAATGCCAAGCCGATCGCCGCGGTGATGACCCGCACCGTGTCGGCCTCGGGGATCGATTGGGGCGTGCTGGCGGCGGCCGGGGTACTGACGATCCTGCCGGGCATGCTGGTGATCTGGTTCGTGCGCAACCATGTGGCCAAGGGCTTTGCCCTGGGCCGAGTGTGAGGAGCTGATGATGGAGTGGATGAACTGGACCCCGCCGACCGCGCTCTTCTTCGGTGCCATCGCCTTGCTGCTGGTAGGCATGACCACCTGGGAGCTGCGTTCGCCGAGCATCGCCCGGCGCGGCTTTTTACCGATCAGCACCACCCGTGGTGATCGGCTGTTTATCGGTCTTCTCGGCAGCGCCTACCTGCATTTGCTGGTAATTGGCGCTACCGGCTGGAGCATCTGGGTGGCCACCGGCCTGTCCCTGGTGTGGCTGTTGGTGGTGATGCGTTGGGGCTAGCCGACAATCGGCAATCGTGCTCCGAAACCTAAACAGGAGGTCTTATGTTCGAGAAAAACAATAAGCTGCGACATAGCATTTCAGTGGCAGCCATGCTGGCACTCAGCGGGTTGAGCGCTGTGGCCTGGGCCGATGCCTATGAAGACGCCGCGAAAAAATGGATTGGCAGCGAGTTCAAGCCTTCGACCCTCACGGCCGAGCAACAGCTGGAAGAGCTGAAGTGGTTTATCAAGGCCTCCGAGCCGTTTCGCGGCATGAAGATCAACGTGGTCTCGGAAACCATCGCCACCCACGAGTACGAGTCCAAGGTGCTGGCCAAGGCCTTCAACGAAATCACCGGGATCAAGCTGACCCACGACCTGCTGCAGGAAGGCGACGTGGTGGAAAAACTGCAGACCCAGATGCAGTCGGACAAAAACATCTATGACGGCTGGGTCAACGACTCGGACCTGATCGGCACGCATTTTCGCTACGGCAAGACCGAATCGATCACCGACCTGATGGCCAATGAAGGCAAGGACTACACCTCGCCGACCCTCGATCTCAAGGACTTCATCGGTCTTTCCTTCACCACTGCACCGGACGGCAAGATCTACCAACTGCCCGACCAGCAGTTCGCCAACCTGTACTGGTTCCGCGCCGACTGGTTCGAGCGAGCGGACCTGAAGGCCAAATTCAAGGAAAAATACGGCTACGAGCTGGGCGTGCCGGTGAACTGGTCGGCCTATGAGGACATCGCCAAGTTCTTCACCGAAGACGTCAAGGAGATCGACGGCAAGCGGGTGTATGGGCACATGGACTACGGCAAGAAGGACCCGTCCCTGGGCTGGCGGTTCACCGATGCCTGGTTCTCCATGGCCGGTGGGGGCGACAAGGGCCTGCCCAACGGCTTGCCGGTGGATGAGTGGGGCATTCGCGTCGAGGATTGCCACCCGGTCGGTTCCAGCGTGACCCGCGGTGGCGATACCAACGGCCCGGCGGCGGTATTCGCGACACAGAAATATGTCGACTGGATGAAGGCCTACGCGCCACCCGAAGCGGCCGGCATGACCTTCTCCGAATCCGGGCCGGTGCCTTCCCAGGGCAACATCGCCCAGCAGATCTTCTGGTACACCGCCTTCACCGCCGACATGACCAAGCCGGGTCTGGCGGTGATGAACGCCGACGGCACGCCGAAATGGCGGATGGCGCCATCACCCCGCGGACCGTATTGGGAGGAGGGCATGAAGCTGGGCTATCAGGACGTGGGGTCCTGGACGTTCATGAAGTCGACGCCGGAGAAACAGAAACTGGCGGCCTGGCTCTATGCCCAATTCGTCACCTCGAAAACCGTGTCGCTGAAAAAAACCATCGTCGGCCTGACGCCGATTCGTGAGTCGGACATCAACTCCCAGGCCATGACCGACCTGGCGCCCAAGCTCGGTGGCCTGGTGGAGTTCTACCGCAGCCCGGCCCGCGTGCAATGGACCCCGACCGGGACCAACGTGCCGGACTATCCGCGCCTGGCCCAGCTGTGGTGGAGCCACATTGCCGAAGCCGCCAGCGGCGAGAAAACCCCACAACAGGCCCTCGACGGCCTGGCCAAGGACCAGGACGCCATCATGGCCCGGCTCGAACGCTCCAAGGTCCAACCGGTCTGCGGCCCGAAAATGAACCCGGAACGCGACGCGCAATACTGGTTCGACCAACCGGGTGCGCCTAAACCGAAACTGGCCAATGAGAAACCCAAGGGCGAGACCGTGAGCTACGCCGAACTGCTGAAGTCGTGGGAGGCGGCGCGTAAGTAAGTGTGGGGGAAATGGCCCGCCGGGCCTTTGTGGGAGCGAGCTTGCTCGCTCCCACATGTGGTCGTATCGCCCTGGCGGGTCGGTGTTGCACCCTTATGTGTTTTTTTTGCATTCGATCCACTGTCTTTGCTGCCCGTGGAACCGTCCACCGGTACGGCATGCCCTGATCGGCGAAACCGGCTAAACTGCCGCACGATTTTTGTTGAGTGTTTTCCATGCAAATTGCCTTGGCGCCCATGGAGGGGTTGGTCGACAACATCCTGCGGGACGTGCTGACCCGGGTGGGCGGTATCGATTGGTGCGTGACCGAGTTCATCCGGATCAACGATCAACTGCTCACCCCTGCCTATTTCCATAAGTTCGGTCCTGAATTGCTCAACGGTGCCAAGACCGCTGCCGGCGTGCCGTTGCGGGTGCAGTTGCTCGGTTCCGACCCGGTGTGCCTGGCGGAAAACGCGGCGCTGGCCTGTGAGCTGGGCTCGCAGGTGATCGACCTGAACTTCGGTTGCCCGGCCAAGACCGTCAACAAGTCCCGTGGCGGTGCGGTGTTGCTCAAGGAGCCGGAGTTGCTCAACCAGATCGTCGAGCATGTGCGGCGTGCCGTTCCGGCGCACATCCCGGTGACCGCCAAGATGCGCCTGGGTTTTGATAGCCCGGACGGTTCGCTGGTGTGTGCCACGGCGCTGGCCGAAGGGGGCGCGGAGCACATCGTGGTGCATGCGCGGACCAAGATGGACGGCTACAAGCCGCCGGCGCATTGGGAGTGGATCCCGCGGGTGCAGGAGGTGGTCAAGGTGCCGGTGTTCGCCAATGGCGATATCTGGAGCGTCGACGACTGGCGCCGATGCCGCGAGATCAGCGGTGTGGAAGACATCATGTTGGGTCGCGGCCTGGTATCGCGTCCGGACCTGGCGCGTCAGATTGCAGCCGCCCGGGCGGGCGAAGAGGTGGTCGAGATGACCTGGGCCGAGCTGTTGCCGTTGATCCAGGCGTTCTGGCTGCAGGCCAAGGCGCAGATGACGGCGCGCCAATCGCCGGGTCGCCTGAAGCAATGGCTGGCGATGTTGACCCGCAATTACCCCGAGGCGGTGGAGCTGTTTACCCTCATGCGCCGGGAGACGGAGCTGGACCAGGTTTCGCGTTTGCTGGGTTTGCAGGTTGCTGAAGCGGCCTGAAACAATCTGCAGAAAACCTCTTGAAATGCAATCGGCGGTCCCTATCTAAGGGTTACGCGATGCCGAATTCGGGTCGCGGAGATAAAAAACCTTGCTGATTGTTTTCAGGAGATTTGAACCATGAGTACCGCATTTTCCCTGGCTCCACTGTTCCGTTCTTCCGTGGGTTTCGATCGTTTCAACGATCTGTTCGAGACTGCGCTGCGCAACGAGCCTGGCAGCAGCTACCCACCCTACAACGTTGAAAAACACGGTGATGACCAGTACCGCATCGTCGTGGCGGCAGCCGGCTTCCAGGAAGAAGACCTGGAACTGCAAGTCGAAAAAGGCGTGTTGACCATCAGTGGTGGCAAACGCGACAGCAATGACGGCGTGACCTTCCTGCACCAGGGCATCGCCCAGCGCGCGTTCAAACTGTCGTTCCGCCTGGCCGATCACATCGAGATCAAGGCCGCGGACCTGCGCAATGGCCTGCTGAGCATCGACCTGCTGCGCATCGTGCCAGAAGAGGCGAAAGCCAAACGCATCCCGATCAACGGCGAGCAAAAACCTGCACTGCAGCACTGAGTCACCGCAATAAAAGAAGGGCGCCCATGGCGCCCTTCTTTATTCGTTGTTGTAGGAGCCGCCGGGCTCACGTCCAGCCATAGCGCACCAGATGAAAGAAGATCGGCGCGGCGAAACACACCGAGTCCAGGCGATCGAGCATGCCGCCATGGCCTTCGATCATGTGCCCCCAATCCTTGACGCCGCGGTCGCGCTTGATCGCTGACATCACGATGCCACCGGCAAACCCCAGCAGGTTGATCAGCAGGGCGATCAGGAACGATTGCCAAACATTGAATGGGGTAATCCAGCACAACGCGGCCCCAATCACGGAAGCCAGGACGATACCGCCGACAAAACCTTCGACAGTCTTGGACGGGGACAGGTTGGGCGCGATCTTGTGTTTGCCAAACAGTTTGCCGCAAACGTACTGCAGCACATCCGACATCTGCACCACGATCACCAGGTAGGCGATCAGCAGCAGGTTGCGCCCCTCATAACCGCCAATGTCCAGGGTCAGCAGGGCCGGTACGTGAGACACGCAGAACACCGCGATCATCAGCCCCCACTGGACCTTGGAGGCGCGCTCGAGAAAGTGCGTGCTGTCCCCGCCCAATGACGCGAGGATCGGCAGCAACAGGAAGACGTAGACCGGAATGAAGATCGAGAACAGTCCGTACCAGTCGAAGTAAATCAGCAAGTACTGCAGCGGCAGCGCCAGGTAGAAGGCCGCCACCAGGGCCGGGTAGTCGCTGCGCCGGGTCGGGGTGAGGGTCATGAACTCGCGCAGGGCGTAGAAGGATACGGCGTAGAACAGCAGGATGACCGCACTGGTGCCGAGCCAGAAAGCGATGCCGATCACTGCCACCATCACCCACCAGGCGTTGATCCGCGCGTTGAGGTTATCGATCACCGGGTCAGGCGTGCCGCGCTTGCGCAGCTTGAGGGTCCAGCCGATCAGTGAGGCGAGCAGCAGGAAAGCGCCAATCCCGCCAAACAGCATCAGGGTTTGTCTATCCATGTCAGGCCAGCTCCTCAGCCAGGTCCAGCAGCGCGGCACGGCTGCGCTTTAGAAATTGCTCTTTGCTTTCATCGGCCTCGAGGGTGAGCGCCGCGCCAAAACGGGTGGTGCATAACAACGGCAGCGGCAGGAAACGGCCCTTGGGCATGACGCGGTTGAGGTTGGCGATCCATACCGGGATCAGTTCGACCTCGGGATGTGCTTTGGCCAGGTGATAGATCCCGCTTTTGAATGGCAGCAGGCCCTCCTCGAGGTTGCGGGTGCCTTCGGGGAAGATGATCAGTGAGTCGCCGTTGGCCAAGGCGTCGAGCATGGGCAGCAAGGGGTTGTCCGTCGGCTCCTTGCGCTCGCGGTCGACCAGCACGCCGTTGAATACCCGGTTGATGATGTAGCGGCGCAGCGGGGTGGTTTGCCAGTAATCGGCGCCCGCCACGGGTCGGGTCATGTTGCGCAGGGCCGGTGGCAGCGAGGCCCAGAGCAGCACGAAGTCGCCATGACTGCTGTGGTTGGCGAAGTAGATGCGCTGCACCGCCTGTGGCGCGCAACCGAGCCACAGGCTGCGGGCGCCGGTGATGGTGCGTGCCGCGGAGGTGATGAGGGTGGCAACCAAGGGTTCGAGCATGGCAACTCCTTATCCAGCAAAGGCCAGCCAGGGGCTGGCCAGAATGAAGCCCAGTGTCAGCAGCACTTGCGCCGCCACCAGCAGGGCCTGGCGCCGTAGCAGGTTGAGGGCGCCGCCCGTACGTTCGCTCCACAGGCGGCCGCCCCGTTCGGCAGGTTGCAGGCCGAGGGCGGCGAGGGCGTGATCCAGGGCCTCGGTGCGCAAGGTCAGGGCTTGATTGCCGTCGGCCACGCGCTGGAACAGCTCTGCATCGAACGCCACCCGCAGTGCCCAGTATTTTTGCACCAGGCCCAGCACCAGCAAGGCGGCGCCGCACAGCACCGCCCCTACGCCGGGGCCGGCCAACAGATACTGGCTCAAGCCCAGCAAGGCACCCACCAGCGTGAGGCCGGTGGACAGTTGATCCAGGGACGCCCCGCGGCGCAGCAGGCTGGCGGTCGTGTGCAGTTCCATGTCAGTGGTCATGGGCAGGCTCCGTACTTAAGCACAAGGGTGTCAGGGCGACTCGGTGGGCCTGGCGCAGGACGATGCCCGGGCGTGCCTGTTGCAGTCGCGCGATTGCTTGATCGAGGGTGGCAGCCCTGCCACTGTGCAACAGCCACGCGGCCACCGCAGTAGCGCTGCGTGAATAACCAAGGGCGCAACAGACCAGCAGCGGACCGTGTTGGCGCAGGTGTTCGATGGCGTGCGCGGCTTCCAGGCATTGCGCAGTGGTGGGGGCGGTCAGGTCGAGCACGGGCAGTGAGCGGTAGGCCAGGTTTCCCGGGTCCAGCGACAATTCGGCACACAGGTCGAGCACCGCCTTGAACGGGCTGTCCTGCAGTTCCCGGCGAGTTGGAATCCGCCCCAGCCACAGTCCATCGAGCACCCGGTCGGGCTGCGGATGGCGGCGCGTCCACCCCCGTGAGTTGAGCCAGGCCGCAGCCAGATAGGGCGCCAGCAACCAGCGTGCGGCCCAGCTCAGGCGCCCATCGCTGCGTTTCTGAAAACCACTGGCGTCCAGCACCGCGTAATTCAGCGCGACCAGCAGCAAGGACAGCGCCGGCCAGAGCAACCACAACCCGCCACCACCGATACGCCAGGCCAGGAGGCACACGACCCCGGCGCCTGCCAGGTACCCCAGGCTCAGTTTCCAGCGTTTGCTGTCGCGGGCCAATCGGGCACTGTACAGCGGACTCGGGCGATCCAGCGGCCACAGCCAGACACACAGCCAGCCGAGCAGGGCACCCGTGGGCAAATCGATGAAGTGATGCTGGTAGGTGGTCAGCACCGACACCCCGATCAGGCCGAACCAGATATGCATTAACCCGCGCCAGAGGCCCGGTAGATGTCGCTGATAGCAGGTCCACAACACCACCAGCAGGGCAATGTGCAGGGAGGGGGCCTGATTGAACGGTTTGTCGAAGCCGGCCAGGACCTCGAACAGCCAGCCGAAAACCCCATCGAGTACGGGGCGTTCGAAGGTGAAGCGTAAGGGCCAGAGCAGAAAACAACTGACCGCGATCACTTGCGCAGTCAGCAGGCGCAGCGCATGGCGCTTGAGCGCCTGGCGAGTGTCGGGGAGCAGCAGCGACAGGCCATACAGCAGGTCGATCGACCAATAGGGCACGATGGTCCACGCCCAGAACGGCATGTGGCTTTCCCACTCGAACACCAGGCTGCCAACGTCGGCGCGCTGGGTGGTGACCCAGGTGGCAAACCCGTAGGTGGCAAAAAACAACGGTGCCAACACCAGGAGCCAGAGTACCGCGGCCTTTAGCATGCCGGGCTCACGCTGCCCGGTGCTGGCGTGGCTCATGCCTGCACACGTTGGGCGAGGGCGACGCTGAAGATGCCCCATTCATCGACCCGCTGGGTGATTTTGCGAAAACCGGCAGCCGCCACCAACTGGTCCATCTCCGCCTGGCTGCGCCGGCGCATGACCCAGGCCTGGCCTTCCCGGTGGCTGGTCAGGGCACGGGCAATCAGCTCCAGCTGCGGGTGCCAGGGTTGGCCGGTGTAGACCAGGTAACCGCCGGGTGGTACTGCGTCCGCCAGGCCCGCGAGGGAGTCGCCGACCCTCTGGTTGTCGGCGAACAGTTCGTACAGGCCGGACACCACGGCGAGGGTCGGTTGCGGGTCGAGGGCCGCCAGGTCGGCGCGGTCGAAGGCATCGCCCTTGACGAAGCAGGCGATGTTTTCCAGGCCCTTCTCGCGGATCAATGCACCGCCGTCGCGCACATTGATGTCGCTGTAGTCACGCAACACGATTGACTCGGGAAGCGGCGCAACGCCCTGCAAGGCTTCGAGAATGTAGCGTCCGTGACCGGCGGCGATGTCGACGATCCGTACCGCGCTGCCTTGCTCGCGTAGCTGTGCGATAGCCAGGCGCAGCAGTTCCTCGACATGCAGCTTGCGCTGGCGAATGCCGCGCCAGCCGATCGAGTCCAGGTAGTTGCGGTCGATCATGCGTCCGATTGCGGAGGTGCCGGTGGGGGTGTTGCGGTAGACGTAGTCCAGGGTGCTGCCGGAGTCGAAACCGGTGTCGAAACCCAGCTTGACCCCGCTCGACAGTCGACTGCCCAGGCGCATGCTGGCGCGGGTCATGCGCCAGTACCGGTCGCGCAGGGAGTTGTGCGGCAAGGGCGCGGCCAGGGCTTCCGATTCGGCGCAGGTCAGGCCCAGGCGGTCGGCGGCCAGCAGCGAGGGGCGTTCGAGCGGTTGTTGGAAGTTCTGCACAATGAAGCGCCGGGCGCTGGCGACGGCGATACCGCGACGCTGCTCGCCGAGGGTGTCGTGGAAGAAGCCTGGCAGGATGTGTTTTTCCTTGTGCAGGCTGCCCAGGCGCTCGAAGAACTGCTCTTGCGGTCGGCGATGCACCACGAAGTCGGCACCGGAGATCAGCAGCTGGGTGGGTACCTGAATGGCCTGGGCATCGGCGACCACTCGCTCGGCGGCGTCATACAGGCCCAGCAGTACATTCACTGAAATGGCTTTGGTGATCAGCGGGTCGCTGTCGTAGGACGCCACCCGTTCCGGGTCATGGCTGAGAAAGCGCGCCTTGACGTAGCTGTTGACGAAAAAGTTACCGCGAAACCGTCGCATCAGGGCCAGCCCCTGACGGGCGAACGGTACGTAGAGCTTCACGTTGAACGCCGGCGACGCCAACACCAGTGCGCGGATGTTGGGGGCGTAGTCGTGGACCCAGGTCGCGACGATCACCGCGCCGACGCTCTGGGCAATCACGGCCATGTTCGACTCGGCAATCTGGTAGCTCGTTTGCAGGTGATCGCAGAACGTCTGCACGTCGCGCACGCTGGTCGCGAAGCTCGGGCTGTCGCCACGCTCGCCCGGGGACAGCCCGTGGCCCCGTGAATCCCAGGCAAAAAAATCAAATTCAGGCAGGTCCAGTTCGTTCACCAGATGGGCGATGCGCCCGGAATGTTCGTGGCCCCGGTGGAACAGCAGCACGGCGTTGCGCGGTGCGCCCGGGGCCGGGGTGCCTGGCCAGTAGCGATAGAACAGTTGCACGCCGTCGTGGGTGGTGAATGTCTGGTGCTGGGCTTGGCGCATGACGACTTCCTTAGGCTGGAGGGGTGTTTTCCTGGACTTCCTTGAGACCCTGGCGGACCCGGTTGACCAGGGTGCAGGCCAGCAGGACTGCGATCAGCGCGAACACGCCGTTGATCCACGGGGCGCTGGCCCAGCCCAGTGCGATAACCATGGCCAGAAGCCCCAGCACCAAGGCCCGGTCACTCTTGCCCATCGGCCCGTCATAACGGCGCGATGCACCGATCATCGGGCCCAATACACCACTGTATTCACTGAACACCGCAAGCAGGGTCACCAGCAGCACCAGCAGCAGGCTGACGTCGGCAAGCAGGGCGAAGGGCAGAATCAGGGCGCAGTCGGCGACCACGTCGCACAACTCATTGAGATAGGCCCCCAGGTGTGATTGCTGGTTGAACTCGCGGGCGAGCATGCCGTCGATGGCGTTGAGGGCCATGCGCAGCAGCATCCACAGGGGAACCAGGGCGAACACCCAGGCATGCTGGGCAAAAGCGCCGATCGCGACCCCCATCAACACCGAACCGAGGCCTGCCAGCAGGGTGATCTGATTGGCCGTGGTGCCGTTATCGAACAGACGCCGGACCAGCGGTCGCAAGCAGTTCTGAAACGCAGGTTTGATCTGGTAGAGGCTGGGCACGGTATCGAGTCTCGGCGAGGGGGCGTGCGGCTGGGTAATGCCGGCGGAAAACATGAGGTGTGAGTGTAGATGGCTTCTGGCTTCTGGCAGGGGGGGCCAAGCTAACCGTGCGGTGCCGAGGAAAAAATAGGATATGTCTGAATTGTAAGTAGGTTCGCGCCTCGTTCGGGTATCGATGTAGCGCCTGGCGCAAGCCAAACTGCCGCCCGTTACTGCAGCAACAACTCAAACTCCTCCACCGGCAACGGCCGGCTATGCAGGTAGCCCTGGTACAAGTGGCAGCCCAGCCCCTGCAAAAACTCAAGCTGTTCCGGGGTTTCCACGCCCTCGGCGATGACTTCCAGTTCCAGGCTGCGGGCCATGGCGACGATGGCGCGGATGATTTCGGCGTCGTTGGGGTCGCTGGTGGCGTCGCGGATGAACGATTGGTCGATTTTCAGGGTGTCCACCGGCAGGCGCTTGAGGTAAGTCAGCGATGAGTAGCCGGTGCCGAAGTCGTCCATGGCAAAGCTGACGCCGAGTTTTTTCAGGCGACGCATTTTGCTGATGGTGTCTTCCAGGTTCTGGATCACGATGCCTTCGGTAATTTCCAGTTTCAGCAGCGAACAGGGCAGGCCGTGGCTGCTGAGGCTGCGCTCGATGCGTTCGACGAAATCGACCTGGCGGAACTGCCGTGGGCTGATGTTCACGCACAGGCTGAAGGTGTGCGGGTCGACCTTGCCCTGGGTGATCAGTTGCTTGAAGGCCAGGCAGGCTTCATCGAGGATCCAGGTGCCGACTTCGAGGATCAGTCCGCTGTCTTCCAGCACCTTGATGAACTCGGTGGGCGACTGGGCGCCCAATTGCGGGTGGTTCCAGCGCACCAGCGCTTCGGCGCCGACAATGCGGTTGCCGCGGGCGTCGACCTGGGGTTGGTAGTGCACCCGGAATTCACCCCGGGACAGGGCCAGGCGCAGGTCGGTTTCCATGCGCAAGCGCTCGCTGGCGGCCTTCTGCATGGTGTTGTGGTACATCTGCGTGGTGTTGCGCCCCGAGTCCTTGGCCCGATACAGGGCAATGTCTGCGCGCTTGAGCAGGTCGGTGGGGGTGGAGCCATGGTCGGGAATCAGGGCCACGCCGATGCTGGGGGTGACCTGCAGGCGGTGACCGTCGAGGAACATCGGCTCCGACAGCAGTTCGCGCAGGGTGTCGGCCAGATCCCGCACCTGGTCGCTGACTTCATTGCGCGTGCCTTCCAGGCCGCTGAGCAGGACCACGAACTCGTCACCGCCCAGGCGCGCCACGGTGTCTTCCATGCGCACGCTGGCTTCCAGGCGTGCGGTGATGATCTTCAGCACCGTATCGCCCACCGGGTGACCCAGGGAGTCGTTGATGTGCTTGAAGTGGTCGAGGTCCAGGAACAGCAGTGCGCCGCGCAGGTTGTGGCGCTTGAGCAGGGCGATCTGCTGGCTCAGGCGGTCCATTAACAGGGCGCGGTTGGGCAGGTTGGTCAGGGAGTCGTGGTAGGCCAGGTGGCGGATCTGCGCTTCGGCGTTCTTCAGCAGGCTGACGTCCCGCGCGGTCAATAGCAGGCAGTCGGTTTCGTTGAGGGTGATGGGTTCCACCGAGACTTCGACGGTGAGCAACTGCCCGCTCTTGTTGCGCCCGAGCATTTCCAGGTGGTGGACCCGGCCCTTGAGTTGCAACTCCGCCAGCAGCATCGAGCGCTGTTTTTCTTCGGCCCAGATGCCCACCTGGTACACGGTCTTGCCGACCACCTCCTCGGCGCGGTAGCCGGTCAGGCGGCAGAAACCGTCGTTGACCTCCAGGTAACGCCCGGTGTCGCGTTCGGTGATGGTGATGGCGTCGGGGCTGGAGTGGAACGCCTTGGCGAATTTCTCTTCACTGGCCTTGAGCGCGGCCTCCGAGCGCTGTTGCTGGGTAATGTCGCGCAGGGTGGTGACGATGCACGGTTGCTCGCCAACGCTGATCTGCCGGCTGGAAATCACGCAGGTCAGGGGCTGGCCGTCCTTGTGCTGGACCCTGATCGCCACATTGTTCAGGCCCTGTTCGCGGATCACCTGTTCGATCCGTCGCAGGCTTTGCGCCGAGGCATCCCACAGGCCGATGTCGTCGGCGCGGCGGCCGATCACGTCGGCGGCGGTCCAGCCGAAGGTCTGGGTGAAGCTGTTGTTGATTTCGATGAACTGGCCGCTGTCCTGGCGGGTCACGCAGATCGGGTCCGGGCTGACCTGGAACAGGGTGGCGAACTTCTCTTCGGAGGCCACCAGGCGCTGCTCGCGCTCCACCTGGTCGGTGATGTCCAGCAAGGTTCCGGCCATGCGCAAGGGCTGGCCGTTTTCGTCGCGGTACAGGCGCGCGCGGCTTTCCAGGTAGCGCGAGCTGCCATCGGCCAACTGCACCCGGTAAGTCAGCTGATAGTTGCCGGCCGGACCTTCACGCAGGCTGCGGTAGGCGTCGCGCATGCTGTCGCGTTCTTCGCCGGGCACCCCTTCGAAAAACGCCTCGAAGGATTCATGAAAGGGGATCGGTTCCAGCCCGTGCAGTTGGGCGGCCCGCGCCGAGCCATAGAGCATGCCGCTGGGGATGTGCCAGTCCCAGGTGCCCAGTTGGGCGGAGTCCAGGGCCAGGTCCAGGCGCTCCTGGCTGTCCTTGAGGGCGTCTTCGGCGATTTTGCGTTCGGTGGTGTCGAGAAAGGTGCTCAGCAGGTAGGGCTGGCCTTCGAGTTCGACCTTCTGGGCGCTGAGGATGCCGTCATGGATCTGCCCGTTGCTGGCACGAAATTGCACTTCCATGCTCACCAGCTCGCCCTTGGCCTTGGTCGCCTTGACCAGCTTGGCCCGTTGCTCGGGGTGTACCCACAACCCCAGTTCCAGGGTGGTACGACCAATGGCGTCCTGCACCGGCCAGCCGAACAGGCTTTCGAAATACTGGTTGGCCTCGGTGATCAGGCCGTCTTCCTGGCGGGTCAGCAGGACCATGTTGGGGCACAGGTGAAACAGTGTGGCGAAGCGTTTTTCCGAGCTGCTCAGGGCCTGTTCGCGCTGGCGCTGATGGGTGGTCTCGCGGATCACCCCGATCATCCGGGGCCGGCCCTGTTTGTCCGGCAGCAGGCTGCCGCTGATTTCCAGCCAGTGCAGGCTGCCATCCGGCCAGCGGATGCGGTGGTGCATCACTTGTTCCAGGGGCGCGCCGGCGATGACCGCGTTGAACGCACGCAGGGTCTTGGCCCGGTCCTCGGGGGGCAGCAGGTCGAGGTATTCGAGGTCTGCCGGCAAGGGTTGCCGGGGGTCGAAACCGAACAATGCCTGGGTGCCCCGGGACCAACTGATCAGCCCGCGCTCGATGTCCCAATACCAGGCACCCAGGCGCGCACCGTTGAGGGCGGCCAGTAACTGCGGAGCGCTTTCCCAGCTTTGCTCCGACGTGTGGGGGTCAAGCGCCTGGATACGCGGCATCAGTGGCGTAGGTGGACGAGGGCGGTCAACAGATTTGGGCATTGGCAACAGGCCTTGGGCTGATAGGGGCGTTAGGCACGGGTTTTGCGGCTCTATAGGAGTAGCACAAGTTAGCCATCAGTCCCTGGCAAATCGATCTGTGCGTCCAGCAAAGCCATGAAGGCGCGCGCAGCATTCGACAACGTCCTTTCGGTGTGCACGATATAGCCTAGCTGGCGTGTGAGTTGTATGCCCGGCAATGGGATGCGCGCCACCTGCTCGTCGAGCATGGTGCGCGGCAGGACACTCCAGGCCAGGCCGATGGACACCATCATCTTGATGGTTTCCAGGTAATTGGTGCTCATGGCGATGTTGGGCGTCAATCCCTGGGCCTCGAACAGGCGCTGGACGATGTGATGGGTGAAGGTGTTGCCGCCGGGGAATACCGCCGGATGCAAGGCGATATCGACCAGGCTGACCGCGCCGTTGCTGATCAGCGAATGCTCGGGGGCCACCACGAAATCCAGCGGGTCGTCCCAGACCGGGGTGGCCTTGACCAGGGTGTGGGGTTCCGGGGCCAGGGTAATCACCGCCAGTTCGGCACGGCCGTGAAGAATTTCCTCATAGGCCACTTCCGAGTCGAGGAACTGGATGTCCAGTGCCACCTCGGGGTATTGGCGGGTGAACGCCCTTAATAACGGTGGCAAGCGATGCAGGCCGATGTGGTGACTGGTGGCCAGGGTCAGGCGACCGGTGACCTCGCCTGTCAGGTTGGTCAGGGCGCGGCGGGTGTCATCCAGCACGTTGAGGATCTGGTAGGCCCGTGGCAGCAGGGCGCGCCCGGCCTCGGTCAGGCCCACTTCACGGCCCAGGCGATCGAACAGGCGGACCTTGAGCTGCTGCTCCAGCCCGGCGATGCGTTTGCTGATGGCCGGCTGGGTCAGGTGCAGGCGTTCACCGGCCCCGGAGAAGCTGCCGGTCTCGGCAATGGCGATAAAGGCATTGAGGTTGGCCAAGTCCATGTTCGTATTCCAGTTGGTTATCCAAAGCATAAAAAATATGAATTTGAGTTATTTAATGTAACCCCATAGGATCGACCTCACAAGCCAAGGGGTTATTGAGTCGCTCAAGGCCCAGGGCATAGAAACAAGCTGATGAGGAAAACGTCTGATGGCCGGCAAAACGCTCTACGACAAGCTCTGGGATTCGCATTTGGTCAAGCAGCGCGACGATGGTTCGGCGCTGATCTATATCGATCGTCACATCATTCACGAAGTGACCTCGCCGCAAGCCTTTGAAGGCCTGCGTCTGGCCGGGCGCAAGCCTTGGCGCATCGATGCCAATATCGCGACTCCGGACCACAACGTACCGACCACCCCGGAGCGCAAGGGCGGCATCGACGCCATTGTCGACCAGGTCTCGCGTTTGCAGGTTCAGACCCTCGACGATAACTGTGATGAGTACGGCATCGTCGAATTCAAGATGAACGACGTGCGCCAGGGCATCGTCCACGTCATCGGCCCGGAGCAGGGCGCCACCTTGCCGGGCATGACCGTGGTCTGCGGCGACTCCCACACCTCGACCCACGGCGCCTTTGGTGCCCTGGCCCACGGCATCGGCACCTCCGAGGTCGAGCACGTGCTCGCTACCCAGTGCCTGGTCGCCAAGAAAATGAAGAACATGCTGGTGTCCGTCGAAGGCACCTTGCCGTTTGGCGTGACCGCCAAGGACATCGTGCTCGCCGTGATCGGCAAGATCGGCACCGCGGGCGGCAATGGCCATGCGATCGAATTCGCCGGTAGCGCGATTCGCGAGTTGTCGGTCGAAGGCCGCATGACCATCTGCAACATGTCCATCGAAGCCGGTGCCCGTGTGGGCCTGGTAGCCGCCGACGAAAAAACCGTGGCCTACGTCAAGGGCCGTCCATTCGCCCCGAAAGGCGCGGAATGGGACTTGGCGGTCGAAGCCTGGAAAGACCTGGTTTCCGATCAAGACGCCCGGTTCGACACCATCGTCGAACTCGACGCGAGCCAGATCAAGCCACAAGTCAGCTGGGGCACGTCGCCCGAGATGGTCTTGGCGGTAGACCAGAACGTGCCGGACCCGGCCAAGGAAATGGACCTGGTCAAGCGTGACTCCATCGTCCGCGCCTTGAAGTACATGGGTTTGACCGCCAACCAGGCGATCACCGACATTCAGCTGGACCGGGTGTTCATTGGCTCCTGCACCAACTCGCGAATCGAAGATTTGCGCGCCGCAGCCGTGATCGCCAAGGGCCGCAAAGTGGCCTCGACCATCAAGCAAGCCATCGTGGTCCCGGGTTCGGGCCTGGTGAAGGCCCAGGCGGAGTCGGAAGGCCTGGACAAGATTTTCCTCGAGGCCGGTTTCGAGTGGCGTGAACCAGGTTGCTCGATGTGCCTGGCGATGAACCCGGACCGTTTGGAAAGTGGCGAGCATTGCGCCTCCACCTCCAACCGCAACTTCGAAGGCCGTCAGGGCGCCGGTGGTCGTACTCACCTGGTAAGCCCGGCGATGGCCGCCGCCGCCGCTGTCAACGGCCGTTTCATTGACGTCCGCGAATTGATCTGAAGGAGCGCAGCATGAAAGCTTTTACCCAGCACACTGGTCTTGTCGCGCCTCTGGATCGTGCCAACGTGGACACCGACCAGATCATTCCCAAGCAGTTCTTGAAGTCGATCAAACGCACCGGTTTTGGTCCGAACCTGTTCGACGAGTGGCGCTACCTCGATGTCGGGCAGCCGTACCAGGACAACTCCAAGCGTCCGCTGAACAAGGACTTCGTGCTCAACGCCGAGCGTTACCAGGGCGCCAGCGTGTTGCTGGCCCGTGAGAACTTCGGTTGCGGCTCGAGCCGCGAGCATGCGCCGTGGGCCCTGGAAGAGTACGGTTTTCGCAGCATCATCGCGCCGAGCTACGCCGACATCTTCTTCAACAACAGCTTCAAGAACGGCTTGCTGCCGATCATCTTGAGCGACGCTGAAGTCGACGAACTGTTCGCACAGGTGGAAAGCACGCCAGGCTATCAGTTGCAGGTCGACCTGCAGGCCCAGACCGTGACCCGTCCCGACGGCAAGGTGCTGAACTTCGAGATCGACGCCTTTCGCAAGCACTGCCTGCTCAACGGCCTGGATGACATCGGTCTGACCTTGCAGGACCACGAGGCGATTGCCACGTTTGAGGCCAAGCACCGGGCGAGCCAGCCGTGGTTGTTTCGCGACGCGTGATTGATACGAGGTTCAGGTAGGTAGTGCTGCCCTCATCGCGGGCAGAACAGACACCCCAAGACTCACCTTAAAAGGAAGTCCCCATGACCAGCAGCACCCAGCACATTCAAGTCGTACAAAAGCAATTCGGTGAGCAGGCTGCGGCCTACCTGAGCAGCGCCGTACACGCCCAGGGCACTGAGTTTGCGCTGCTCCAGGCCGAAGTGGCGGGGCGCGCTGATGCGCGGGTGCTGGACCTGGGCTGCGGCGCTGGGCATGTGAGTTTCCATGTGGCCCCGCTGGTCAAGGAGGTGGTGGCCTACGACCTGTCGCAGCAGATGCTCGATGTGGTCGCCGGTGCCGCGGTTGAACGTGGCTTGAGCAACGTATCGACAGTCCTGGGTGCCGCCGAGCGGTTGCCGTTCGCCGATGGCGAATTCGACTTCGTCTTCAGCCGTTACTCGGCGCACCATTGGAGCGATCTCGGCCTGGCCCTGCGCGAAGTGCGTCGGGTCTTGAAGCCGGGCGGGGTGGCGGCGTTCATTGATGTCTTGTCGCCGGGTAGCCCGTTGTTCGACACTTACCTGCAGAGCGTCGAAGTGCTGCGCGACACCAGCCATGTGCGTGATTATTCTGCCGGCGAGTGGTTGCGCCAGATCAGTGAGGCGGGGCTGTTTGCCCGTACCACCAGCCGTCAGCGCCTGCGCCTGGAGTACAGCTCCTGGGTCGAACGCATGCGTACCCCTGAAGTGATGCGCGGGGCGATCCGCGAGCTGCAACAGGCGATGGGCAGCGAAGTGCGCGAGTATTTCCAGATCGAAGCCGATGGTTCGTTCAGCACCGACGTGCTGGTGTTGATGGCCGAACGCTAGAATTTTTCCGGGCGTGCCTCCTAGGGCGCGCCGACTGATGACATGAGGAACCCATGAGCAAGCAGATTCTGATTCTCCCAGGCGACGGTATTGGTCCGGAAATCATGGCCGAAGCGGTCAAGGTGCTGGAGCTGGCCAGCGACAAGTTCGCCCTGGGCCTGGAATTGAGCCACGACGTGATCGGCGGCGCGGCCATCGACAAGCACGGCGTACCCCTGGCGGACGAAACCCTGGAGCGCGCGCGCGCGGCCGACGCGGTCCTGCTGGGCGCCGTGGGCGGCCCGAAATGGGACACCATCGAGCGTGACATCCGCCCTGAGCGCGGCCTGCTGAAAATCCGTGCGCAACTGGGCCTGTTCGGTAACCTGCGTCCGGCGATCCTTTACCCGCAACTGGCCGAGGCTTCCAGCCTGAAGCCGGAAATCGTTGCCGGCCTGGACATCCTGATCGTTCGCGAATTGACCGGTGGCATCTACTTCGGCGCGCCGCGCGGCACTCGCACCCTGGAAAACGGTGAGCGCCAGGCCTACGACACCCTGCCGTACAGCGAAAGCGAAATCCGCCGGATCGCCCGTGTTGGTTTTGACATGGCCATGGTCCGTGGCAAGAAGCTGTGCTCGGTGGACAAAGCCAACGTATTGGCCTCCAGCCAGCTGTGGCGTGAGATCGTTGAGCAAGTGGCCAAGGATTACCCTGAGGTCGAGCTGAGCCACATGTACGTCGACAACGCCGCCATGCAATTGGTGCGTGCGCCCAAGCAGTTTGATGTGATCGTCACCGACAACCTGTTCGGCGACATCCTGTCCGACCAGGCCTCGATGCTCACCGGCTCCATCGGCATGCTGCCGTCGGCGTCCCTGGACACCCACAACAAGGGCATGTACGAGCCGTGCCACGGCTCGGCGCCGGACATCGCAGGCCTTGGCATTGCCAACCCGCTGGCGACCATTTTGTCGGTGTCGATGATGCTGCGCTACAGCTTCAACCAGCAGGCGGCGGCGGATGCCATCGAGCAGGCGGTCAGCCTGGTCCTGGACCAGGGCTTGCGCACTGGCGACATCTGGTCGGCCGGTTGCACCAAAGTCGGAACGCAGGAAATGGGCGACGCAGTAGTCGCGGCGCTGCGGAATCTGTAATCTCTCGGGCCCCGCTTGTCGCTGATGCCGGCAAGCGAGCCCACTTTTTGTAAAAGGTGTAGTTGCGATGAAACGTGTAGGTCTGATCGGTTGGCGCGGTATGGTCGGTTCCGTGCTCATGCAGCGGATGCTGGAAGAGCAGGATTTCGATCTCATTGAGCCGGTGTTTTTCACCACTTCCAATGTCGGTGGTCAAGGCCCGTCCGTGGGCAAGGATATTGCTCCGCTCAAAGACGCTTACAGCATCGACGAGCTCAAGACCCTCGACGTGATTCTGACTTGCCAGGGTGGTGACTACACCAGCGAAGTCTTCCCCAAGCTGCGTGAAGCCGGCTGGCAGGGCTACTGGATCGATGCCGCTTCCAGCCTGCGCATGCAGGATGACGCGGTGATCATCCTCGACCCGGTGAACCGCAAGGTCATCGACCAGCAGCTGGATGCGGGCACCAAGAACTACATCGGCGGCAACTGCACCGTCAGCCTGATGCTGATGGGCCTGGGCGGCCTGTTTGAAGCCGGCCTGGTGGAGTGGATGAGCGCCATGACCTACCAGGCGGCCTCCGGCGCCGGCGCGCAGAACATGCGTGAGCTGATCAAGCAGATGGGCGCGACCCACGCGGCGGTCGCCGATGAACTGGCCAACCCGGCCAGTGCCATCCTCGACATCGACCGCCGTGTGGCCGAAGCCATGCGCAGCGACGCCTACCCGACCGAAAACTTCGGCGTGCCACTGGCGGGCAGCCTGATCCCGTGGATCGACAAGGAACTGCCGAACGGCCAGAGCCGGGAAGAGTGGAAGGCCCAGGCCGAGACCAACAAGATCCTCGGTCGCTTCAAGAGCCCGATCCCGGTGGACGGCATCTGCGTGCGTATCGGCGCCATGCGCTGCCACAGCCAGGCGCTGACCATCAAGCTGAACAAAGACGTGCCGATCGCCGACATCGAAGGCTTGATCAGCCAGCACAACCCATGGGTCAAGCTGGTACCGAACAACCGCGAGAGCAGCATGCAGGAGCTGAGCCCGACCAAGGTCACCGGCACCCTGAATGTCCCGGTTGGCCGTCTGCGCAAGCTCAACATGGGCACCCAGTACCTGGGCGCGTTCACCGTCGGCGACCAGTTGCTGTGGGGCGCGGCCGAACCGCTGCGTCGCATGCTGCGGATCCTGCTGGAACGTTGATCGGTTGAAGCAATGAACGAACCCGCGCCTTGCCAGAGGCGCGGGTTTTTTTTGACTGGTTGCTTGGTGGTCCGTCATTGCTGGCAGGTTCGTGTGGTGCGATGCCAGGCACTGTGGGGGGCTGCTTTAGGCTGTGGTAGGGGCGGGCGAGGCGGCCTGCTTTTCCTGGTGTACGAACCTCCCTTGTGGGAGCGAGCCTGCTCGCGAGGGGCCGGTACAGGTCCTACATAATTGCCTGCATGCCACCCACCCGGTAAAGTGCCGCTCCCCCCGTTTCGCCTGAGGTAGAACCATGAGCCAGTCCTTTGATATCGCCGTTGTCGGCGCCACCGGTACTGTCGGCGAAACCCTCGTCCAGATCCTCGAAGAGCGCGACTTCCCGATCGCCAACCTGCACCTGCTGGCCAGCAGCGAGTCGGCCGGGCATTCGGTGCCGTTTCGCGGCAAGAACGTGCGGGTGCGGGAGGTCGATGAGTTTGATTTCAGCAAGGTCCAGTTGGTGTTCTTCGCCGCAGGCCCGGCGGTCACCTTGAGCTTTGCCCCGCGGGCGACGGCCGCCGGCTGCTCGCTGATCGATCTGTCCGGCGCCTTGCCGGCCGAGCAGGCGCCCCAGGTCGTGCCGGAGGCCAATGCCCAGGTGTTGGCCGGTCTGAAACAACCGTTCCAGGTCAGCAGCCCGAGCGCCTCGGCGACCACCCTGGCAGTGGTGCTGGCGCCGTTGCGCGCGCTGCTGGATGTGCAGCGGGTGACGGTGACCGCCAGCCTGGCTGTGTCCACCCAGGGCCGCGAGGCGGTGACCGAGTTGGCCCGGCAGACCGCCGAGCTGTTGAATGTGCGTCCATTGGAGCCGCGCTTTTTTGATCGGCAAATGGCGTTCAACCTGCTGGCCCAGGTCGGCACGCCGGATGCGCAAGGCCACACCCTGCTGGAAAAACGCCTGGTCCACGAACTGCGTGCGGTCCTCGGGCAGCCGGCGCTGAAAATTTCCGTGACTTGCGTTCAAGCCCCGGTGTTTTTTGGCGATAGCTTTAGTGTGACCCTGGCGTCGGCCAGGCCGGTTGACCTGGCGGCGGTGAACGCTGCGCTGGAGATCGCCGAGGGTGTCGAGCTGGTGGAGGCGGGCGATTACCCGACGCCGGTCGGTGATGCGGTTGGCCAGGACGTGGTCTACGTCGGTCGGGTTCGCAGCGGGGTCGACGACCCGGCGGAACTTAATCTGTGGCTGACGTCAGATAATGTGCGCAAAGGCGCGGCCCTCAATGCAGTGCAAGTGGCCGAGTTGTTGATAAAAGACCTTGTGTAAAAGATACTTGGCAACAATTTTCAGAATGATTCTAGCTGAGCGCTATGCTTGCAAGCGGGCCGCCTGCGGGGGCTCGCTGGCGCGTCGGTGAAATAATCGCGTGCAGCCTCCTCCGGGGTCTGTGCGCAATGCCTTGTGGCAGCGACAAACAACACCTTCTCGCTGGCCGAGGAATGTTCAAACAAAGGATGAGGCTATGGTTCAAGTTCGCAAACTGGTGTTAGCAATAGCGGCCGCCTCGGCGCTGTCCTCCGGTATGGCGCATGCCCTTGGGCTCGGGGAATTGACCCTGAAGTCGACCCTGAACCAACCGTTGGTGGCCGAGATCGAGCTGCTCGATGTCAAGGACCTCACGGTGGCCGAAGTGGTGCCGAGCCTGGCCTCAGCCGATGACTTCGCCAAGGCCGGCGTGGATCGCCAGGCGTTCCTCAATGACCTGACCTTTACCCCGGTGCTCAATGCCAACGGCAAAAGCATTCTACGGGTGACCTCCAGCCAGCCTTTGTCCGAACCCATGGTCAAGTTCCTGGTTCAGGTGATGTGGCCCAACGGCCGTCTGCTGCGCGACTACAGCGTGCTGCTCGATCCGTCCAAGTTCTCGCCGCAAACGGCAGAGGCTGCCGGGCAAACTGCGCCGGCGATCAATGCGCCGGTGACCGGGGCGACTGCGCAACACACCACCGTGGTCCGCGACACCCTGTGGGAAATCGCCGCCAAGGCGCGCAACGGTGGCTCGATCCAGCAGACCATGCTGGCGATCCAGGCGTTGAACCCGGATGCCTTTATCGATGGCAACATCAACCGCTTGAAGGCCGGCCAGGTCCTGCGCCTGCCGGATGCCACGCAAATCAGCCAACTGCCGCAGGCCCAGGCCATTGCCGAAGTGGCTGCGCAGAACAAGGCCTGGCGCCAGGGCCGTCGTTATGTGCCACGGACCCAGGCCCAGCAACTGGACGCCACCGGTCGTGCGCCTGACGCAGCGGCAGCGCAGGGCGCGGCCCGCGACAGTTTGAGCCTGGTCTCGGCCGAGTCGGGCAAGAGCACCGGTAAAGGTGCGGTCGGCGACAGCAAGGGCATCAGTAACAAGCTGGCAGTGACCCAGGAAAGCCTGGACACCACCCGGCGCGACAATGCCGAGCTGAAAAGCCGCGTGGCCGACCTGCAAAGCCAGATGGACAAGCTGCAACGCTTGATCGAACTGAAGAACAATCAACTGGCCAAGCTGCAGGCTGAAAGCGGCGCGACGCCTGAGGCTGCGTCCGAGGCGCTGCCTGCGGAGTTGGTGGCCCCAGCCGCCACCACGCCTGCTGAACCCGTACCGGCCACTGCACCTGTGCCGGCTGATGCAGAACCGGCTGCCCCCCCTGGCGAAACACCTGCCAAGGCGACACCCGAGCAAACCTACAACGAACTGCTGACCAGCCCGCTGTTGATGGGGCTGATCGGCGGTGGCGCGATTGTCCTGGCGTTGCTGCTGTTGTTGCTGGCACGCCGGCGCAAGGCGCAGCAGGAAGCCGAGAAGCACGTACGCATGGCGCGTGCGTTGGCCGAGGAATCGGATTTCAACGACGACCTGGACCTGCCAGAGAGCAGTTTTGAAGGCCTCGAAGAGCCGGCGCCGACCGCCAAGCTGGCCACCGCGCCGACGCCAACGCCGGTCGCTGCGGCGGTTGTTACCCCGGTGGTGATGACCACGCCGATTGCCGCGCCGTTGGTGGCGCCGGCCGGCGAGCGGATGGACGACGTGCTGGGCCATGCCCAGGCCCATATCGATGAGGGGCGCCTGAATCAGGCCGCCAGCCTGCTCGAGGAAGGCATCAAGCAAGAGCCACAACGCAGCGAGCTGCGCCTCAAGCTGATGGAAGTCCACGGCATGCAGGGCGATCGTGATGCGTTCGTGGTGCAGGAGCGCCAACTGGTGGCCAATGGCAAGAACTTCGCGCAAGTCGAAGCGCTCAAGAGCCGCTTCCCGGCCATGGCTGCGGTCGCTGCGGTCGGTGGCATCGCTGCCGCTGCGGTCGCGGCCGAACTGGATGCGCAATACGTCAAGGACCTGCTGCTGGACGAGCCGCAAGCCCCTGCGCCAAGCGCTGAAAATCAGGCGCTGGACGATGATCTTGACAGCGCCTTCGACCTCGACCTGGACACGCCGCAGGTCGCGCCACAAGTGGAGCCAGCAGCAGTGGCGGTGCCGGAAGATGACTTCGACAGCGCCTTCGATCTCGATCTGGATCAGCCGCAGGAACCCGCTGCCGCACCGCTGGCGCCTGCAGCTGTGCTGGATGACGACCTGGATGCCGCCTTCGATCTCAGCCTGGACGAACTGGAAGCCGTGTCGCCGGCAGTGGTCGCCACCGAGCCGGTTGCCGACCTGGAAGACTTCCCGCTGGACGACGATCTGAGTTTCGAGTCGCAGGCTGACGCGCCGCAAAGCCCGGCCGACCTGGCGGATTTCGACCTGGACCTGGCTGGCGATGTACCGGAGTCGGTCCTGGCTGAAGATGCCGCGGTGCTGGGCCTGGACGATGAACCCCAAGACCTGGAGGCGAGCGAGGAGCCGGCGGTTGCCGAAGTGACGCCTGACGACCTGGAGTTGCCGGCGGATTTCGACCTGTCCCTGGCTGATGAGCTGGAGGCGCCGGCCACGCCGGATGATTTCATCACCGACCTGGATGATGTGCACGCCGAGCTGGAGCGTTTTTCCGAGGATCTCGAGCATCCGCCTATCGGCGAGCCAAGCTTCACCGCCGAAGACGCGGCGCTGGCCATGGACAGCGACGAGCCGGAGTTCGATTTCCTGTCGGGCACCGATGAAGTCGCCACCAAGCTGGACCTGGCCCAGGCCTACATCGACATGGGTGACAAGGACGGCGCGCGGGACATCCTCGGTGAGGTGCTCAGCGAGGGCAACGACGGGCAGAAGAGCGAAGCCAAGGAGATGCTTGCTCGCCTGGCGTGATTGAGCACCTCTGTAAGTCGTATAGCTGTGGGAGCGAGTCGCCAGACTCGCTCCCACAGCTGTTTCAGGGCATGGGCAAAAACAAAAAACAGCGCGAACATGGCATCCCCGGCACACAGCCTTATAATGCCCGCCTTAGCGTACATCAGCAGGCTGTCACCCCTTGGCAAATATAGATAACCCGGCCGCCGAAATGGCGGCCGACGGCTTTTTCCGGATCGCGTTGGGCGTCGAATACAAAGGCTCGCGCTACCGCGGCTGGCAGCGCCAAGCCTCCGGCGTGGCCACTGTGCAACAAGCCCTTGAAACGGCCTTGTCGAAAGTCGCCGATTCGCCGGTGTCCCTGCATTGCGCGGGGCGCACCGACGCCGGCGTACACGCCTGTGGCCAGGTGGTGCATTTCGACACCCAGGTGGAGCGTTCGCTGAAGGCCTGGGTCATGGGCGCCAACATCAACTTGCCCCACGACATCAGCGTCAGTTGGGCCAAGGTCATGCCGGCGGATTTCCATGCGCGTTTCAAGGCCATTGCCCGGCGTTATCGCTATGTGATCTACAACGACCAGATCCGTCCGGCCCACCTCAATGAGGAAGTGACCTGGAACCACCGGCCGCTGGATGAACAGCGCATGGCCGAAGCCGCGCAGTACCTGCTCGGGACTCACGATTTCAGCGCCTTTCGCGCGGGGCAGTGCCAGGCCAAGTCGCCGGTCAAGCAGATCCACCATCTGCGCGTGACCCGGCACGGCAAAATGATCGTGCTGGACATCCGCGCCAGTGCCTTCCTGCATCATATGGTGCGCAACATCGCCGGGGTGCTGATGACCATCGGTACCGGCGAGCGTCCGGTGGAGTGGGCCAAGGAAGTGCTGGAGAGCCGGATTCGCCGCACCGGTGGGGTCACGGCCCACCCCTTCGGGCTGTACCTGGTGCAGGTCGAGTACCGGGACGAATTCCCGTTGCCGGAGCGTTACATCGGACCGCACTTCCTCACCGGCTTCTCGGAACTTGACGGCTGACGCCTGCCAATGCATTTGCTACCATCCGGGACTTTCCCGGATTTGCCCTGAGGTTCCCCCGACATGCCAGCCGTTCGCAGCAAAATTTGTGGGATTACCCGCATTGAAGACGCGCTGGCAGCGGTCGCGGCCGGGGCCGATGCCATCGGTTTTGTGTTCTACGCCAAGAGCCCGCGGGCGGTCACGGTGCAGCAGGCACGGGCGATCATCGCTGCGCTGCCACCGTTCGTGACCACCGTGGGCTTGTTCGTCAACGCCAGTCGCTGCGAGCTGGGCGAGATCCTCGACGCCGTGCCGCTGGACCTGCTGCAGTTCCATGGCGATGAAACCGTGGCCGACTGCGAAGGCTGGCACCGGCCCTATATCAAGGCCCTGCGGGTCAAGGCCGGGGATGATATCGCCGCCGCCTGCGATGCGTACCCCAGTGCCAGTGGCATCTTGCTCGATACCTATGTCGAAGGGGTGCCCGGTGGAACCGGCGAGGCCTTCGACTGGTCATTGATACCGCCGGGTTTGCGCAAGCCGATTATCCTGGCCGGCGGCCTGACCCCGGACAACGTGGCGCAGGCCATTGCCCGGGTCCGGCCGTACGCGGTGGACGTCAGCGGTGGGGTAGAGCAGGGCAAGGGCATCAAGGATCACGCAAGGATTCACGCATTTATGCAGGCCGTACGCAGCAGCACCGCAACGATGTGACGGCTGGCAGTCTGCCGCCGTCCACTGCATGGTACAAAACATGCGCTGCACACAGCAGGCAGGCGTCGCCTTCGGGTGGGCCAGAACCGAAGTGGCAACCCCAAGCGCGGGTTGTCTGGAAGGCTGAGGATGGAGTGCGTTGCAGGCAGGTCGCGGCCTAGTGCTGACCGCCGTAGCGTACCGATCATCGCCGCACACATGAATTTAGCTCAAGGGCATACACGGGGCTGCGAACCAGAGCGTTCGGGCCGCCGGTACTGGAGAAAGAAAGCATGAGCAACTGGTTAGTAGACAAACTGATCCCTTCGATCATGCGTTCCGAGGTGAAAAAAAGCTCGGTGCCTGAAGGTCTGTGGCACAAGTGTCCATCCTGCGAGGCGGTGCTGTACCGTCCGGAACTGGAAAAGACCCTGGATGTTTGCCCCAAGTGCAACCACCACATGCGCATTGGCGCCCGCGCACGGATCGACATCTTCCTCGACGCTGAAGGCCGTGCCGAACTGGGCGCGGACCTGGAGCCGGTTGACCGTCTGAAATTTCGTGACGGCAAGAAGTACAAGGACCGCCTGACCGCTGCCCAGAAGCAGACCGGCGAAAAAGACGCCCTGATCTCCATGAGCGGCACCCTGCTGGGTATGCCGGTAGTGGTGTCGGCGTTCGAATTCTCCTTCATGGGCGGTTCCATGGGTGCGATCGTCGGCGAGCGCTTCGTGCGTGCGGCCAACTATGCACTGGAGCACCGTTGCCCGATGATCTGCTTCGCCGCTTCCGGTGGCGCGCGGATGCAGGAAGCCCTGATCTCGTTGATGCAAATGGCCAAGACCTCGGCGGTCCTGGCGCGTCTGCGTGAAGAAGGCATTCCGTTCATCTCGGTACTGACCGACCCGGTCTACGGCGGCGTTTCCGCCAGCCTGGCGATGCTGGGCGACGTGATCGTCGGCGAACCCAAGGCCCTGATCGGTTTCGCCGGTCCGCGGGTGATCGAGCAGACCGTTCGGGAAAAACTGCCAGAAGGCTTCCAGCGCAGCGAGTTCCTGCTGGAGCACGGCGCCATCGACATGATCATTGCCCGTTCCGAGCTGCGTCCACGCCTGGGTAACCTGCTGGCGCAACTGATGGGCCTGCCGACGCCTGAGTTCGTTGCTGCACCCATCGAGCCAATCGTGGTTCCACCGGTGCCTGCCCACCTATGACACAACGTACCCTTGGCGAATGGCTCGCCTACCTTGAGCAGTTGCACCCGTCCGCCATCGACATGGGGCTTGCGCGCTCGCAAGAGGTAGCGTCCCGGATGGGGCTGGGCAAGCCGGCGCCTCGGGTGATCACGGTCACCGGCACCAACGGCAAGGGTTCTACCTGTGCGTTCGTGGCTTCGTTGCTGCGCGCACAGGGCCTGAGCGTGGGTGTCTACAATTCTCCGCACCTGCTGCATTACAACGAGCGGGTGCAGGTCAATGGCGTGTTAGCCACTGACGCACAGCTGTGCGAGGCCTTCACTGCGGTGGAGGCGGGCCGCGGCGAAATCTCCCTGACCTACTTCGAAATGGGCACCCTGGCAGCGTTCTGGCTGTTCCAGCGCGCAGGCCTGGATGCGGTGGTCCTGGAAGTCGGCCTTGGCGGGCGCCTGGACACGGTCAACCTGGTGGATGCGGATATCGCGTTGGTCACCAGTATTGGTGTCGATCACGCCGACTACCTGGGCAATACCCGAGAATCGGTGGCCTTCGAGAAGGCCGGGATTTTCCGTCAGGGCGCACCGGCACTGTGTGGCGACCTCAATCCACCACAACCCCTGCTGGACAAAGCGCGCGAGCTGGCTTGCCCGTTTTTCCTGCGGGGTCGGGATTTTGACCTGGGCCTGACCGAGCAGCACTGGCAATGGCGCGGTGTCGACGGGCAGGGGCAGGCCATTGAGCTACGGGATTTGCCGTTGCTCGACTTGCCGATGGAAAACGCTGCGCTGGCGCTGCAGGCCTATGCCTTGCTGGGCTTGCCTTGGGTGCCTGGGCAGATCGCGGCGGCCTTGCAGGCGACCCGCGTGGTCGGGCGCCTCGATCGGCGTCAGTTCAACTGGCACGGCAAGCGCCTGAACCTGATGCTGGACGTGGGGCACAATCCGCACGCGGCCGAGTACCTGGCACAGCGCCTGGCCCGGCGCCCGGTGGCGGGTCGGCGCCTGGCGGTCTTCGGATTGCTGGCGGACAAGGATCTCGATGGAGTTGTCGGTGAATTGAGTGCTAGTGTCCAGCATTGGGCTGTCGCCCCGCTGGAGTGTGCGCGTGCCCGCCCGGTTGCAGATTTACAGGCGGCGTTGCAGAACCTTGGCGCGCCCGTGACCTCCTATGCAAGCGTGGCCGAGGCCCTGGAAGGGCAAAGCGCGCAGGCGACGGCAGAGGACGAGATTCTGCTGTTTGGATCATTTTATTGTGTCGCCGAGGCCCTTGAATGGCTGGCCCGGCACTCCACGGAGGAAGCTGCAGATGGCTTTGCTGGATAACGCGTACAAGCAGCGGATGGTCGGCGCACTGGTGTTGGTGGCCCTGGCGGTGATTTTCCTGCCGATGCTGTTCTCCCGAGAGGATGAGCAGCGCCAGGTGGTGGTCCAGGCCCCGGTCGCGCCACAGGCGCCGGTCATGCCCCAGGTCCAGGTCGAGCCAGTGGTGGTTCCCGAGCCGCAAGCGCTGCCGCAGGAGCCTGTGCCCAGCGATGCCGAAATCGCCATGGAGCAGGCGCCGGTCGCGAGTGCGCCGACGGTCGCCCCGAGCGCACCGATCGTCGCGGCCCCGGTGGTTGCCAAACCGGTTACCCCGCCGCCAGCACCCAAGCCGGCACCCGCACCGGTCGCGCCAGTCAGCAAGCCTGACACCACCCAGAGTCGGGTCGATGCCAATGGCCTGTCGGTCAGTTGGTCGGTGCAACTGGCCAGCCTGGCCAATCGTGAAAGTGCCGAAAACCTGCAGAAAACCCTGCGCAGCCAGGGCTACAACGCCTACATTCGCACGGCGGATGGCAAGAACCGGGTGTTCGTCGGGCCGCTGATCGAGCGCGCCGAAGCCGACCGTCTGCGTGACCTGTTGAACCGCAAACAGAACCTCAAGGGTTTTGTGGTGCGTTTCCAGCCCGAACGCGGCTGAAACGATCGTCTCTATTTGAAATGCACTGAAAATCGCAGCTTACCGATAGCCATGGGCTCTGCTAAAATGCGCCGCCTTATCCGTCTGTAGGCTGTACTGTGCCATTTACCTGGGTTGACTGGGCGATCGTTGCAATCATCGCCATCTCCGCTTTGATCAGTCTGAGCCGCGGCTTCGTAAAAGAAGCATTATCGCTGGTGACCTGGATCATCGCAGGAGTCGTTGCCTGGATGTTTGGTGGTTCACTGTCCGAGTACCTCGCCGGATACATCGAAACACCTTCGGCCCGCGTGATCGCCGGCTGCGCCATCTTGTTTGTGGCCACCCTCGTGGTGGGCGCAATGATCAATTATCTTATCGGCGAATTGATTCGCGTCACCGGCCTCTCCGGGACCGATCGATTCCTCGGCATGGCTTTCGGCGCGGCGCGTGGCGCCTTGCTGGTGGTCACCGCCGTCGGGCTGTTGAGCCTGGGCCCGGTACAGCAGGATTCATGGTGGCAGGAGTCGAGGCTCGTGCCACAATTTCTATTGGTTGCAGACTGGTCCAAAAACCTCATATTGGGGTGGAGCAGTCAGTGGCTGGCCAGCGGTATCAGCGTACCCGCTGACATACCGTTCAAGGAGCACCTCTTGCCGACGGCGAAAACGCCGCAGTGAGTCGTGTTCAGTTCAGTTTCATTAAGTAGGGGTTGCGTCGCATGTGTGGCATCGTCGGTATCGTCGGTAAGTCGAACGTCAATCAGGCGCTGTATGACGCGCTAACCGTCCTCCAGCACCGCGGCCAGGACGCTGCCGGTATTGTGACCAGCCACGACGGCCGGTTATTTCTGCGCAAGGACAATGGCCTGGTACGTGACGTGTTTCATCAGCGTCACATGCAGCGCCTCGTCGGCCACATGGGCATTGGCCATGTGCGTTATCCGACCGCCGGTAGCTCGACCTCGGCCGAAGCTCAACCGTTTTACGTCAACTCGCCGTATGGCATCACCCTGGCGCACAACGGCAACCTGACCAACGTTGAACAGTTGGCCAAGGAGATCTACGAATCGGATCTGCGTCACGTCAACACCAGCTCCGATTCGGAAGTGCTGCTCAACGTGTTCGCCCACGAACTGGCCCAGCGTGGCAAGTTGCAGCCGACCGAAGAAGACGTGTTCGCCGCCGTCACCGACGTGCACAACCGTTGCGTAGGTGGCTATGCGGTCGTGGCGATGATCACCGGCTACGGCATCGTCGGTTTCCGTGACCCGCACGGCATCCGTCCGATCGTCTTCGGCCAGCGTCACACCGACGAAGGCGTCGAGTACATGATCGCCTCCGAGAGCGTGTCCCTGGACGTGCTGGGCTTTACCCTGATCCGCGACCTGGCACCGGGCGAAGCGGTCTACATCACTGAAGAGGGCAAGCTGCACACCCGTCAGTGCGCGACCAACCCGTCCCTGACCCCATGCATCTTCGAACACGTCTACCTGGCGCGTCCGGACTCGATCATCGATGGCGTGTCGGTGTACAAGGCTCGCCTGCGCATGGGTGAGAAGCTGGCTGAGAAGATCCTGCGCGAGCGTCCCGAGCACGATATTGACGTGGTCATCCCGATTCCGGACACCAGCCGCACCGCGGCCCTGGAGCTGGCGAACCACCTGGGCGTGAAGTTTCGCGAAGGTTTCGTGAAAAACCGCTACATCGGCCGGACCTTCATCATGCCTGGCCAGGCTGCGCGGAAAAAATCCGTACGCCAGAAACTCAACGCCATCGAGCTGGAGTTCCGCGGCAAGAACGTGATGCTGGTGGACGACTCGATCGTGCGCGGCACCACCTGCAAGCAGATCATCCAGATGGCCCGTGAAGCTGGCGCCAAGAACGTCTATTTCTGCTCCGCAGCACCGGCCGTGCGTTACCCGAACGTCTACGGCATCGACATGCCGAGCGCTCACGAACTGATCGCGCACAATCGTTCGACCCAGGACGTGGCCGAACTGATCGGTGCTGACTGGCTGATCTATCAGGACTTGCCTGACTTGATCGAAGCGGTCGGCGGCGGCAAGATCAAGATCGAGCAGTTCGATTGCGCAGTGTTCGACGGCAAGTACGTCACCGGCGACGTCGATGAGGCTTACCTGAACAAGATCGAGCAGGCGCGTAACGACGCCTCCAAGGTCAAGACCCAGGCAGTCAGTGCGATCATCGATCTGTACAACAACTGAGTTTCTACCGGCCCTGAGGGGCCGGTTTTGTATCTACTACAGGCTCTTCATGACAAGAGCAGGGCAAGGAGTGACAGCATGAGTCAGGATTGGGATGCCGGTCGGCTGGACAGCGACCTCGATGGCGTAGCGTTCGATACCCTGGCCGTACGTGCCGGCCAGCACCGCACGCCGGAGGGCGAACACGGTGATCCGATGTTCTTCACCTCCAGCTATGTGTTCCGTACCGCAGCCGATGCTGCGGCGCGCTTTGCAGGCGAAGTGCCGGGCAATGTCTACTCACGCTACACCAACCCCACCGTTCGGGCCTTCGAGGAGCGCATTGCTGCCCTCGAGGGTGCTGAGCAGGCGGTGGCCACGGCCACAGGCATGGCGGCGATTCTTGCGGTGGTGATGAGCCTGTGCAGTGCCGGCGACCACGTACTGGTGTCGCGCAGCGTGTTCGGTTCGACCATCAGCCTGTTTGAGAAGTACTTCAAGCGTTTTGGTATCGAAGTCGACTACGTCCCCTTGGCGGACCTGTCCGGCTGGGACGCAGCGATCAAGGCCAACACCAAGTTGCTGTTCGTCGAGTCGCCGTCCAACCCGTTGGCCGAATTGGTGGACATCAGCGCATTGTCCGAAGTGGCGCACGCCAAGGGCGCGATGCTGGTGGTCGACAACTGCTTCTGCACGCCCGCCTTGCAGCAACCGCTCAAGCTCGGCGCTGACGTCGTGGTGCACTCGGCCACCAAGTTCATCGACGGCCAGGGCCGGTGCATGGGCGGCGTAGTGGCCGGTCGCAGCGAGCAGATGAAAGAAATCGTCGGCTTCCTGCGCACGGCCGGGCCGACCCTGAGCCCGTTCAACGCCTGGATCTTCCTCAAGGGCCTGGAAACCTTGAGCCTGCGCATGAAGGCTCACTGTGCCAACGCCCAGCAACTGGCCGAATGGCTGGAGCAGCAGGAGGGCATCGAGAAGGTGCATTACGCCGGCCTCAAGAGCCACCCGCAGCACGAACTGGCCCAGCGCCAGCAGAAGGGCTTTGGCGCGGTCGTGAGCTTCGAGGTCAAGGGCGGCAAAGAAGGCGCATGGCGCTTCATCGACGCCACCCGGCTGATCTCGATCACCGCCAACCTGGGTGACAGCAAGACCACCATTACCCACCCCAGCACCACGTCCCACGGGCGCCTGGCGCCACAGGAGCGCGAGGCGGCGGGTATTCGTGACAGCCTGATCCGGATTGCTGTCGGCCTCGAAGACGTGGCCGACCTGCAAGCGGACCTGGCGCGCGGGTTGGCTGCCTTGTGATCGAGATCGCAACGACTGCCGGCGGCAGCAATGGCCGGGTTGCCCTGGTCACGGGTGCTGCCCGCGGCATCGGTTTGGGGATTGCCGCCTGGTTGATCAGCGAAGGCTGGCAGGTGGTGCTGACCGATCTCGACCGTGAGCGTGGTTCCAAGGTCGCCAAGGCGTTGGGCGAACATGCCTGGTTCATCACCATGGACGTGGCCGATGAGCAGCAAGTGACCCAGGGCGTTGCCGAAGTCCTGGGGCAGTTTGGTCGCCTGGATGCACTGGTGTGTAACGCGGCGGTCGCCGACCCACGCAATATCACCCTGGAAAGCCTTGACTTGGCTTACTGGAACCGGGTATTGGCGGTCAACCTCAGTGGGCCGATGCTGTTGGCCAAGCACTGTGCGCCATACCTGCGGGCCCACAACGGTGCCATCGTCAATCTGGCCTCGACCCGTGCCGGGCAGTCGGAACCCGATACCGAGGCCTATGCGGCGAGCAAGGGTGGTTTACTGGCCTTGACCCACGCCCTGGCCATCAGCCTTGGCCCGGAAGTTCGGGTCAACGCGGTCAGCCCCGGCTGGATCGATGCCCGTGATCCTTCGGCGCGACGTGCCGAGCCGTTGAGTGATGCCGATCATGCCCAGCATCCGGCGGGCAGGGTAGGCACGGTCGAAGACGTCGCGGCGATGGTGGCCTGGCTGCTGTCGCGCAATGCCGGGTTTGTCACCGGCCAGGAGTTCGTGGTCGACGGTGGCATGACCAAGAAGATGATCTACGAGCAGTGAAGGGCAGTAACAAGTAAAAGCCGGTCGCAGGTGTCACTGCCTGCGCACCACTGCTTTGACTTGGAGCTTGCCGCTTGTGGCTTTCAGCTGTTTTTGAAAAAAACTTCAATCAGGGTATTGACTTAGCTTCGGTATCTGCGTAAATTTCGCGGCCTCGGAGAAGCAAACGGGTGATTAGCTCAGCTGGGAGAGCGTCTGCCTTACAAGCAGAATGTCGGCGGTTCGATCCCGTCATCACCCACCACTTCTTGAGAGTCTTGCGAAAGCAAGATGGAAGCTGAAAAGCCTCCACCGACGCGCAGCGGTAGTTCAGTCGGTTAGAATACCGGCCTGTCACGCCGGGGGTCGCGGGTTCGAGTCCCGTCCGCTGCGCCATATTTTCCAGATCGGGTTTACCCGGTTTGAGATTGCAAAGCCTCGAAGCTTTACAGTCAGACGAATTAACTGGACGCAAGTCCACAGCGATACGCAGCGGTAGTTCAGTCGGTTAGAATACCGGCCTGTCACGCCGGGGGTCGCGGGTTCGAGTCCCGTCCGCTGCGCCATATCTGCTCCAGGGCCCACTGAACGCCTTGGTGCTACGAAACAAAACACTGGTCATGCCCGTGTCTGTTTCGAGTCGATAGCAAAGACCCTGGTCGAAAGACCGGGGTTTTTTGTTTCTGTGATTCACAAAAAACCTGCGAGGCTCACGCTTCGCAGGTTTTTTGCTTTTCGCCTGGCGCGACAGACGCGCAAGCCAGCGTTGCCCTCAATATAGCGAAGCCGTGGCTTTGTTCTATCCTGAAATTTGAACCCCATCTCAGGAGGAGAGTGCCATGGCCGCTGACAAGCAACACGATCAATACCGCGATAACGACGAAGAAGATCAGGACGAAGCCAGTCCTGAAGAGAACCCGCCACCGCAAACCTGGAAACACCCCGATGACGGCAAAAGCCTCTCGGACCTGGACCAGGAGTGGCCGTTGAAACCCTGAAACTGCCCGTACCGGTCATGCCTGGTGGCGTGATCGGTACGACCCTGGTGCGCATTCGAACCAGCGCAGGCAAGCGCGGTTGAAACTTTGCACATCGCTGTAGCCGAGCTGGTCGGAAATCTCCACCAGCTCCAGCGGCGAGTGTTGCAGCAGGTCTTCGGCGCGATAGCGGCGGTACTCGTCCAGCAACTCGGAAAAACTCCAGCCCAGGGCTTTCAGGCGCCGGGCGGCGGTGCGTTCGAGCAGGTGCTGGGAGGTGCAGAAGTCTTGCCAGTGGGCGCCGGGCAGGTCGCGGATCAGGTGGTCGCTAACCAGTTCCAGCAAGGTCGGCTCGCTGTTGCGCCGAGTCTGCTCCAGCAGTTCGACCAGAGTCTCCTCCAGTTGATGGTTGCCCGGGGTCAGCGCCTGCACGAACACCTGGGGTTCGAGGTGGATCACGTTGTGTGCCTGGCGCCACTGCACCGGTGCACGAAAGGCCTGCTCGTGAGCCGAGGGGCTGGCTGGGACCGAGTGCACCAGGCCCACCCCCAAGATCGGGTCTTGCCCCAGCCCGCTGGCCAGCACCTTGCGGCGCAGCATGCTGCAGATGCTGATGAGGATGTAGTCGGTCATCGCGGCGGTGGCGCGCAGGCTGCCGCAGTCCAGTAAGTGCAGTTGCACCGAGCCTTCGCTGCGCACCACCCGGGCCTGGAAATGGCCGTTGAAAAACGGGAAGAAACGCACGAAGTAGGCGCAGGCGCTGTCCAGCGATGTGGCCACATCAAACAGGTAGGTCAGGCCGTTGGTCGAGGTGGACACGAAGCGCCGCCCGGCTGCCAGCCCCAGCAGCGGGTCGGCGGTCGTGGCCTGGGCAAAGGCCCAGAATCGCCGGGACAGAAACAGCGGGATCCGGGTAAACGGAGTGCGCAGTTCAAACAGCGTACGGCGAAACAAGGCCTCGATCTGTTCGTGCGCCACTCCCCGGGCCAGCAGTTCTTCAATGGCCGGCAGCAGGCTGGGGGCGTAGAACGCGTTGGCTATCGGCTGATCGCTTTTTGTCATTTAGGGCTCACAGCATGTTCCGGTTCACTGGTTAGGCTGCCCGACGTTAAGGGATTTGCCGGAGCAAGACCATGCTTGATTTACGCCAGCTCGACCTCAACCTGCTGCTCGCCTTCGATGCCATCTACCAGCAACGCAGCGTCACCCGCGCTGCCGAAGTCATGAGCCTGTCGCAACCGGCGATGAGCAATGCGCTGCGCCGCCTGCGTGACCTGTGTGGCGACCCGCTGTTCATCAAGAGTCGTCTGGGGGTGACGCCGACCCTGGTGGCGCACCGCCTGGCCGATTACGTGCGCGCTGCACTTGAATGCCTGCGCGACGGCTTGCGGATGATCCCGGCGGCGCGGCAAAGCGATCCACTGCTGCGCATCAGTTGCCTGGACTGCCTGCAGCCAGTGTTGCTCGAAGCCTTGCTCCAGGCCCCGCATGCCGATTGGCAGGTGCGGTATTTCCAGCCGCGACGCCGGGACGCCCTGCAGGAACTGGCAGCGGGCAAACTGGACATCCTGATCGATCTCGACCAGCCCCTGGCGGGCTTGCACAAGCAGGTGCTGCCGGTCGATCACTATGTGTTCGCCTATGGCGAGGCGCTGCGAGAGCCGCCGCGCACCCTGCAGGCTTACCTGGCGCAACCGCAGATCCAGGTCTCCAGCCGGCGCGACGGGCTGAGCCCGGTAGATCTGCACCTGGGCCTGAAAAGCCTGCGGCGCAACATCGCCGTCAGCACCCAGAGCACCCTGGCGGCGAAGCTGATCGCCGACCGCCAGCCGTTCGGCCTGAGCCTGCCGAGTCGGGTCGCCACGGCCCTGGGCATGCAGCAGGCGCCGTTGCCCCTGGACGAACCGGTATCGTTGCAATTGGCGCTGTACATCGAGTCGCGATATCGCTTCGAGCGCAGCCGGGAGGAGGCGATGCACTGCCTGCTCAACGCCCTGGGCGCACCTCGAACTCCGCTGGCCGTGGCACGCCGGGCTTGAGGAGCGTCGTCAGAACGCGTAGGGAATGGTCACCTTGGCCCACAGCATCTGGCCTTTTGGACGGTTTTCCACGTCGAATTCCTTGGCCCAGCGCAACTCGGCGCTCGCGTACTTGAGAAAGGTCAGATACATCGCCGGACCGATGGCGAACACCTCGCCACGGACCCCGTCGTTGACGTCCTGGCCGTTGAACTGCACGGCCTTGCCGTATTGTTTATCGTCGGTGGTCTGCTTGAGGTAATACCCGTTGAGGCCGAGGTTGAGGTTGTCGGTCACCTTGTAGCTGGCGGAGTAGTCGAAGTGGAAGATTTGCCCTGAGCGGTAATCGGTGTCGTGGTTCTCTTCGTTGAAGCTGTAGGTCGTCTTGAGCGACAGCTCGGTGCGCTCGGTCGGCAACCAGGTGAAGGAAAACAGCGGTTTGTAGGTATAGAAATTGTTGCTGGTATTGGCCAGGCGCGTGGCGTCGTACTCGCCGGTGGGAATGGTGATCTCCAGGGCCGCAGCCAAGGTCAGGTTTTTGCCCATGTCCCACAAAATGATCGGCGCCACGGTGGTGTCACCCATGCTTTCTCGATCATCCTCCAGGCCGAAGGCCTGCACGCGCTGCTTGATCCAGGGCTGGGCCGCGTAGAGTCCCAGACGGCTGCCGGCGACCCGCAGCGGGGTCAAGTAGTCCAGGCGCGGAATCACCGCTTCGGACGTGATCTCGACGCCCGGCACCTTGCCACCCAGGGAACTGATAGTGAGCTTCCTGGCTTTGTAGAAGTTGTAGTAGAGGTTGAACGCAACCATGTTGTCCGGGAGGCTATCGACGTCCAATGGCAGCATGAAGAAGCCATCGGTGCCCGGGCCGATGTTGTCGACGCCGGATTCGGTGGCCTGTGCCGACAGGCAGACACTCGACAGCAGGGCCAGGCTGGTCGCCAGGCGCAGGGGAGAGAAGACACGGGTCGGATTCATTTTTGGACTCTTATTATTGTCTGGGGACGCGTCGCCGGCCCTCACGCTGGCCGCCACATAGAAATAAGCCCTCAGCGTTCGACGGGGCAGGGTATTGGCGGACACAGAGCGGACTTCTGCGGCCAGCCTGTGGCCCGCCGGGGCGCCTGGCCGGCGGGGTGGGTCGCGGGTTGGCAATCAGGCGGCCAGGCGTGCTAACGTTCTGCGACATAATCGGTTACAAAAATAAGAACCTGATCGGAAGCCTGTCGCCATGCCCATCAAAGTCATCGATCCCCACTACGAACTGGCGCTGGTGTCACCTTTCCTGCTGCAGACCCTGGCCGAAGTGGCCAGCGTCAACGGCATCGACCCCCACAGCCTGTGCCGGGGCCTGGGGTTTTCCCTCGACGACCTGCAAGACCCGGCACAACGTATTTCCTACCGCCAGGCCGTGGCGATGATCCAGCGCGCACTCAAGGTCATCCCCAACCAGGGGCTGGGATTGTGGGTGGGCAACCAGAACGTGTTGGGCACCCTGGGGTTGCTGGGGCATGTGTTGTCGCTGTGCAAGACTCTGCGTGACGCGTTCGAACTGGGCATGCGCCACCAGCACACCTCGGGCGGGATTGTGGTGTCCAGCGTCCGCGAAGTGGCCGCCCAGGTGTTTGTCGACGCCGAATGTCGCCTGCCGTTCGCTGACGTGCAGATGTTCGCCGTGGAAGAGTTTTTTGCCAGCCTGCTGGTCTACGGCCGGGCGCTGGTGGGGGCCGATTTCAGTTGTGTGCGGGTGGAGTTTGTTCACGCGGCCCCCGACTACCTGGCGGAATATCACCGCCTGCTGGGCGCGGACGTGCGTTTTGGCTGCCTGCACAACCGCCTGGTACTGGAGGCTCGCTGGCTCGATGTGCGGCTGCCCAATCACCATTCCCTGGCGCTGCGCCAGGCGGTCACGCTGCTGGAGCTGGAAGGGGCCCAGGTGCACCAGAAGCTTGACCTGATTCAAGCGGTGGAGCGGGCCATCTCCCGCGACCTGACCCAGGGCAGCCACATCGAAAAGATCGCTGGCGACCTGAACATGAGCGGCCGCACCCTGCGCCGTCGCCTGACCGAGCATGCCCTGACGTTCGAGGCCCTGCTGGAGCAAGTGCGCCAGGCGCGCACCATGAGCCTGTTGGCCAACCCCGAGATGTCCATCGAACGTATTACCGAAGAAGTCGGCTACAGCGATGTGCGCAGTTTCCGTCGCGCCTTCAAACGCTGGACCGGGCAGAGCCCGAGTGCATACCGGGGTGAGGCGCAGGCACAATAACCCTTCCCCTCACACAAACCCCTGTGTGCCGGGTAGAATTCCTGCCTTTCTAAAGGAGTTCTCATGAGTTACTACCAGCCGGGCATCCTCGCCACCCCCGTTCCGCCCCAGGCGCGGCATCTGTTTTTTGCGCTCCAGGCCGTTGAAGCATTGCCGGCGGCGCTCGACCAACTGATGCAGTGGGTGGACGGGAAGTCGGCGGTGGTCGGGTTCGGCAAGTCGCTGGTCAACGCACTGGGGGCCAAAGTGCCTGGGCTGCGACCGTTCCCGGCGATGATCGGGGTGGGCGTCGACAACCCGTCGACCCAGCATGCACTGTGGATCTGGCTGCACGGTGAAGACCGCGGCGAACTGCTCAACCGCAGCCGCGCCATCGAGGCGGCGCTGGCCCCGGCCCTGCGCCTGGTGCAGATGAACGAAACCTTCCGCCACATGACCGGCCACGACCTGACCGGCTACGAAGACGGCACCGAAAACCCCCACGATGCGGCTGCCGTGGCGGCCGCGCTGGTAGCGGAGGGCGAGGATGGCCAGGTGGGTGGCAGTTTTGCCGCGATCCAGCAGTGGCAACACGACCTCAGCGGCTTCAACGCGCTGCCGTCCCATGAGCAGGACAACATCATGGGCCGGCGCAAAAGCGATAACGAAGAACTCGACGACGCACCGATTTCCGCCCACGTCAAACGCACCGCCCAGGAAAGCTTCACGCCCGAGGCGTTCATCGTCCGTCGTTCGATGCCGTGGATCGAAGGCGAGCGTGCCGGCCTGATGTTCCTGGCCTTCGGTCATTCGTTCAATGCCTTTGAAGCCCAACTGCGCCGCATGAGCGGCCTGGAAGACGGGATCGCCGATGGCCTGTACCGCATGAGCCGGCCGATCACCGGCGGTTACTACTGGTGCCCACCCCTCAAGGACGGCCGCCTCGACCTGCGCGCGCTGGCTATCGGCTGACGGGCATTCACCATCGATAGCACCTGATCCACCGCCATCGCTGGCAAGCCAGCTCCCACAAGGTAGGCGGGGGGATGCCAAACCTGCGCGCACCCAAACCACACTGTAGGTATGGGTAACCCACCCGGCGGTTGGCGCTTGTAAGAAATATCCGAGAGGAGTACAAATGTACTCCATGACGACTTTAACGCCCCGCCGTGCCGCTATCCTGACCTTCATCCGCGACCGTATCGCGCAACAGGGCCAGTCCCCGAGCCTCGCTGAAATCAGCGAGGCTTTTGGTTTTGCCTCGCGCAGCGTGGCGCGCAAGCACGTGCTGGCGCTGACCGAGGGCGGGTTCATCGAGGTCAACCCGCATCAGGCCCGGGGCATTCGCCTGCTCAACCAGCCGCGCCGCCCCGAGTTGCTGGACATCCCGGTGCTCGGGCGGGTCGCCGCCGGTGCGCCGATGGGGGTCGATGCCGAGGTGCACAGCCGCCTGTGGCTGGACCCGGCACTGTTCTCGCGGGCCCCGGACTACCTGCTGCGGGTCCAGGGCGACTCGATGATCGGCGACGGCATCCTCGACGGCGACCTGGTGGGGGTGCGTCGCAGCACCCAGGTGCAGAACGGTCAGATTGTGGTTGCACGGCTCGAAGGCGAAGTCACCATCAAGCGTTTTGAACGAACCGGGGACAGCGTGCGCTTGCTGCCGCGCAACCCGGCCTACAACCCGATCGTGGTCAACGCCGATCAGGACCTGGCGATCGAAGGGGTGTTCTGCGGCCTGGTGAGGCAAGGCTAATGGGTGCCGTCGTTGCGCTGGACACCCTGTTCCATCGCGGCCAGGTCTGGAAAGGCCGGCCTGCGCCCGCCGACGTCAGCCGCCAACCCACCGGGCATGCCGCGCTGGACGCGGCGTTGCCCAGCGGCGGCTGGCCGGAGGCGGCGTTGAGCGAGGTCCTGATTGCCGGGCAGGGCATCGGTGAGTTGCAACTGGTGTGGCCGGCCCTGGCCCGGCTGACCGCGGGAGGGGAGCGGGTGGTGCTGGTGGCGCCGCCTTGCGTGCCATACCCCCAGGCGTGGCAGAACGCCGGGGTCGATTTGCGCCAGTTGTCGATCATCCAGGCCAGTGACCGCGAGGCCTTGTGGGCGGCGGAACAATGCCTGCGCTCGGGCAGTTGTGGTGCGGTGCTGTGCTGGCCGAAACAGGCCGATGACCGGGCCTTGCGGCGTTTGCAGGTGGCCGCCGAAACCGGCCAGACCCTGGCCTTCGCCTATCGCTCGATCAAGGATGCGATCAACCCTTCGCCGGCAGCCCTGCGCATTGCCATCGATGCGCGGCCCGCCCAGTTGCGGGTGCTCAAGTGCCGTGGCGGGCTGGCCCGTACGGCGCCGATTGCCTTCGCCCCGGGGCATTGAGGTTGCTATGCGCTGGGTCTGTATCCTGTTCCCGCAACTGGCGCTGGACGCGGTCTTGCGTCAGCGCAGCGACTCCGACGAACCGCTGGCGCTGCTGAGCGGCCCGGCACAACGCCGGGTGTTGCAGGCGGTGAATGAGCCGGCGCGGGCCCTGGGCTTGCGGGCTGGGCAGTCGATGACGGCCGCCCAGGCCCTGAGCAAGGCCTTTGCCTGTGCCGACTATGACCTGGCGGGAGTGGAGCACTGGCAGCAGTTTCTCGCGGCCTGGGCCTACCGCTTCAGTTCCCAGGTCAGCGTGCATTTCCCGCGTACCGTACTGTTTGAAATCGAGTCGAGCCTGGCGTTGTTCGGGCCCTGGCCGCAGTTTGAGGCCCGCTTGCGTGCCGAGCTGACGGCCCTGGGGTTTCGCCATCGCCTGGTGGCGGCGCCCAACCCCCTGGCCGCGCGGATCCTGGCCAATGCCTATGACGGCCTGACGGTACCGGACTCCCAGGCCCTGGGGCCGTTGCTCGGGCAAATGCCGGTCGAGCGCATCGGCCTGGCGCCCACGGTCGCCAGCGCGCTGTCACGCATGGGCCTGCGCACCTTGAGCCAGGTCCAGGCGCTGCCCCGGCAAACCCTGGCCCGGCGTTTTGAGGCCGCGGTGCTCAAGCACCTCGATACCTTGCTGGGCGAACGACCGCTGGCCTTGGCCTTCTACCTGCCGCCGGACCGCTTCGACGTGCGCATCGAACTGAATTTCGACGTGCAATCGCACCAGGCCCTGCTGTTTCCGTTGCGCCGGCTGACCGCTGACCTGGCGGCGTTTCTCTGTGGTCGCGACAGTGGCGTGCAGCGGTTTGACCTGCACTTGGAGCACGCCGGCCTGGCCGATACCCTGATCAACGTCGGGCTGCTGAGTGCCGAGCGCGACCCGGGCATGCTCTTCGAGCTGGCCCGGGGGCGCCTGGAGCAGGTACACGTCGAGGCCCCGGTACGCGGCTTTCGCCTGTCGGCGCAGGACTTGCCCAGCTTTGTACCGCAGCGCCGCGAGCTGTTCGACGAACGCCCGCAGCAGTCCTTGCCCTGGGAGCAACTGCGCGAGCGCCTGCGTGCCCGACTGGGCGACGATGCCGTGCAGGGCCTGGGGTTCCAGGCCGACCACCGCCCCGAGTGTGCCTGGCAACCCCATACCCAGAGCCTGCCCGCCACGCTGCAGTCCCAGGCGCAGCGTCCAGGTTGGTTGCTGACTGAGCCCCAGGCGGTACCGGAAGGGGCGGTACGGATCCTCATGGGACCGGAGCGCATCGAGTCCGGCTGGTGGGATGGCGCCGATGTGCGCCGCGACTATTACCTGATCCAGACCCGTGCCGGGCAACAGGGCTGGGCCTATCGCGGGGTGGGCGAGGGCGGGCCGCTGTGGCTGCAGGGCTGGTTCGCATGAGCAGCGGGTATGCCGAACTGCATTGCCTGTCGAACTTCAGTTTCCAGCGCGGTGCCTCCAGTGCCCGGGAACTGTTCGAACGGGCCAGGCGCCAGGGCTACCAGGCCCTGGCGATCACCGACGAATGCACCCTGGCCGGCATCGTTCGCGCCTGGCAAGCGGCCAGGGGGCAGGGCTTGCCGCTGATCATCGGCAGTGAAATGCGTATCGAGAACGGCCCGAAGCTGGTGCTGCTGGTGGAGAACATCGAGGGGTATCAGGCCCTGTGCCGGTTGATCACCCAGGCCCGGCGGCGCGCGGAAAAAGGCCAGTACCGGGTCCTGCGCGAAGACTTTGCCGAGCCCCTGCCCGGGCTGTTGGCCTTGTGGTTGCCGGACCCGGAGGACGCGCTGGCCCAGGGTGCCTGGCTAAAAGGGGTGTTTGGCGCGCGGCTGTGGCTGGCGGTGGAGCTGCATTGCGGACAGAACGACGCCCGGCGCCTGGCCGATCTGCAGGCCCTGGCGGCACAGTTGCAGATCCGCGCCGTGGCCAGTGGTGATGTGCACATGCATGCCCGTGGGCGCCGGGCGCTGCAGGACTGCATGACCGCGATTGCCCTGCATGTGCCGGTGGCCGCCGCCGGGCAGCGCCTGCACCCCAATGGCGAGCGGCATTTGCGCAGCCTTGAGGCGCTGGGCGAGTTGTACCCGCGCGCGCTGCTCGACGAAACCCTGGAGATTGCCCGGCGCTGCCGCTTCGATCTCGCTCAGTTGCGCTATCAATACCCCCGTGAACTGGTGCCGCAAGGGCAGACGCCAACCTCCTGGCTGCGGCACTTGACCGAGCAGGGCCTGGCCCGGCGCTGGCCGCAAGGACCGGACAGCAAGGTGCGGGGGCTGATCGACAAGGAGTTGCAACTGATCGCCGAACTGGGCTACGAGAGTTATTTCCTCACCGTCGAGGACATCGTCAGCTTCGCCCGTCGCCAGCGCATCCTGTGCCAGGGCCGAGGCTCGGCGGCCAACTCGGCGGTGTGCTTTGCCCTGGGCATTACCGAAATCGACCCGAGCCGGATGAACATGCTGTTCGAGCGGTTCCTGTCTCGCGAGCGCAACGAGCCACCGGACATCGACGTCGATTTTGAGCACGAGCGCCGTGAGGAGGTCCTGCAGTACGTGTTCCAGCGTTATGGCCGGCGCCGGGCGGCACTGACGGCGGTGGTCAGCACTTACCACGCGGCCGGGGCGATCCGCGATGTGGCCAAGGTCCTGGGGTTGCCGCCCGACCAGATCAACGCCCTGGCCGACTGCTGTGGTCACTGGAGTGACGACGCGCCGCCGCTGGAGCGTTTGCGTGAAAGCGGCTTTGACCCGGACACCCCGTTGCTGCGCCGGGTGTTGAGCCTGACCCGGCAACTGATCGGCTTCCCTCGGCACCTGTCCCAGCACCCCGGTGGTTTCGTGATTTCCGAGCAGCCGCTGGACAGCCTGGTGCCGGTGGAAAATGCGGCCATGGCCGAGCGTACGATCATCCAGTGGGACAAGGACGACCTGGACATGGTCGGCCTGCTCAAGGTCGACATCCTGGCCCTGGGCATGCTCAGCGCCATTCGTCGCTGTTTCGACCTGCTGCGCTACCATCGCGGGCTGGGCCTGAGCCTGGCGAGTATCCCGGCCGAAGACCCAGCGACCTACGAGATGATTTGCCGCGCCGACACCATCGGCGTGTTCCAGATCGAGTCCCGGGCGCAGATGTCGATGCTGCCCCGGCTGCGACCCCGCACTTTCTATGACCTGGTGATCGAAGTGGCGATCGTCCGTCCCGGGCCGATCCAGGGCGGGATGGTGCACCCCTACCTGCGGCGACGGAACAAGGAGGAGCCAGAAACTTACCCCAGCGTGGCGCTCGAAGCGGTGCTCAAGCGCACCCTGGGGGTGCCGTTGTTCCAGGAGCAGGTCATGCAGATCGCCATCGTGGCCGCCGACTACAGCCCCGGCGAGGCGGATCAACTGCGCCGCGCCATGGCGGCCTGGAAACGTCACGGCGGCCTGGATTCGCACCAGGTGCGCCTGCGTGAAGGCATGTTGAAAAACGGCTATTCAGAGGCGTTTGCCGCGCAGATCTTCGAACAGATCAAGGGGTTTGGCAGCTACGGTTTTCCCGAGTCCCACGCCGCCAGTTTTGCCTTGCTGACCTACGCCAGTTGCTGGCTCAAATGCCATGAGCCGGCGGCGTTTGCCTGTGCCTTGATCAACAGCTGGCCCATGGGTTTCTACAGCCCGGACCAGATCCTCCAGGACGCGCGTCGGCATCAGTTGCAGATCCGCCCGGTGGACGTCAGCGCCAGTGCCTGGGATTGCAGCCTGGAACCGATTGACCAGCAGCAACCGGCGATCCGCCTGGGCTTGCGCATGATCAAGGGGTTTTGCGAGGAAGACGCCCGGCGTATCGAGGCGGCGCGCCTGTGCCGGGCCTTTGTCGATGTGGCCGATCTTGGCCAGCGCGCCGGGCTCGATGCCCGGGCCCACGCGCTGCTGGCCGACGCCGGTGCCTTGCGTCCGCTCGCCGGCAATCGTCACCGGGCGCGCTGGGAGGTAGCGGGGGTGCAGCAACAGTTGGGGCTGTTCGCCGGCTTGCCGAGCCAGGACGAGCCGCCAGTGAGCCTGCCGGCCCCCACTGTCAGCGAAGACCTGCACGCCGACTACCACAGCGTCGGCACCACCCTTGGCCCCCATCCGCTGGCGCTGTTGCGCGAGCAGTTGCGGGCCCGGCGTTGCCGCAGCTCGCGGGAACTGCTGGAGGTCGAGCATGGGCGCAACGTCAGCGTCGCCGGCCTGGTCACCGGCCGCCAGCGTCCGGGCACCGCCAGTGGCGTGACCTTCGTCACCCTGGAAGACGAGTTCGGCAACATCAACGTGGTGGTCTGGCGCGACCTCGCCGAGCGCCAGCGCAAGGCCCTGGTCGGGGCGCAATTGCTCAAGGTCGATGGGCGCTGGGAAAAAGTCGGTGAAGTGCGCCACCTGATCGCCGGCCGCCTGAGTGACCTGAGTCCCTTGCTCAATGGCATCAGTGTGCACAGCCGGGATTTTCATTGAGGGCGTTTTTCTTGCCCTTGTAATCGCCTTATTAATGCTGTCCTCGTTGATAGCACTTTGCAATAATGCCGCCCTCCGACGCCTTGACCCCAGGCTGTCGATTTCCATCCCATCGTTATCTCTCGTTGCTGCAATCGGCAGTGCCCAGGCCTGTTCGCGCCGGGATCAACAGTGTTTACATAAGGAATATGCAGTGAGAATGACCTCTCGGATGGTGCTGTCCGGTGCCGCGATTGCCATCGCGGCCACAATCGGGGGATGTGCGACCGAAAGCTCCCGTGCCTTGCCGGTGGCCAAGGTCGAAAGCGCCACTCAGGCCTGGAACGGTGCTCGGGTGCCTATGGCAGTCGGCAAGTTCGACAACCGCTCCAGCTACATGCGCGGGATTTTCTCTGATGGCGTAGATCGTCTCGGTGGCCAGGCCAAGACCATCCTGATCACCCACTTGCAGCAAACCAACCGCTTCAGCGTGCTGGACCGCGACAACATGGGTGAAATCCAGCAGGAAGCGGCGATCAAGGGCCAGGCCCAACGCCTCAAGGGCGCCGATTTTGTGGTGACCGGCGATGTTACTGAATTCGGTCGCAAGGAAACCGGCGATCGCCAACTGTTCGGCATTCTTGGTCGTGGCAAGACCCAGGTGGCCTACGCCAAGGTCAACCTGAACATCGTCAACATCAGCACCTCGGAAGTGGTGTATTCGACCCAGGGCGCGGGCGAGTACGCGTTGTCCAACCGCGAAGTGATCGGCTTCGGCGGTACCGCTTCCTACGACTCGACCCTCAACGGCAAGGTCCTGGACCTGGCCATGCGCGAAGCGATCAATCGCCTGGTGGACGGCATGAACGCCGGTGCCTGGAAGCCGGGCAACTGATCAAGGTCGATCACCAGGAGCGATACCCATGAACACGTATATGGCGTGGCCAATGATGGCCCTGGCCTTGTCGGGCAGCGTGTTGCTGGCCGGATGCAGCACCCCGAAAACCCTGTACCAATGGGAAGACTACCAGCCCCAGGTGTATGAGTACTTCAAGGGCGAAGAGCCCAAGGAAGCTCAGGCCGAAGCGCTGGAGCGCGACCTGCAGAAGATCAATGCCACGGGCAGCACCCCGCCACCGGGTTACCACGCCCACCTGGGGCTGTTGTACCTGAGCATGGGCAAGGACGATCAGATGGTGCAGCAGTTCCGGACCGAGAAAGCCCTGTTTCCCGAATCCGGGCCGTACATGGACTTCCTGCTCAAGAACGCCAAGACCGGAGATGCCAAATGATCGTGCGCTCAGTAAAACTGCTGGCCGGGGCCCTGGCCCTGGCCCTGCTGGGTGGATGTGTCAGCCCCAAGACCGTGGACTATTCGGCGTACAAGCAAAGCCGTCCGAAAAGCATCCTGGTGTTGCCGCCGCTGAACGACTCGCCGGACGTCAAGGCCACCTACAGCATGCTGTCCCAGGTGACCTTCCCGTTGGCAGAAGCCGGTTACTACGTCTTGCCCATCGCCCTGGTTGACGAGACCTTTCGCCAGAACGGCCTGACTACGCCGGCAGACATCCACCAGGCGCCCGCCAACAAGCTGCAGGAAATCTTTGGCGCCGACGCTGCGCTCTACATCACCGTGACCGAGTACGGCACCAGCTACATGCTGATCGCCAGCGACACGGTGGTCACGGCCAGCGCCAAGCTGGTGGACCTGCGCACCGGCACTACCCTGTGGACTGGCACCGCCCGGGCCTCCAGCGAAGAGAGTGGCGGCGGCGGTGGTGGCGGCCTGGTCGGCATGCTGATTACCGCGGCAGTCAAACAGATCGTCAATAGCTCCACCGACGCCGGTCACCCGGTTGCCGGCATCACCAGTGTACGGCTGCTGTCAGCTGGGCAACCGGCAGGCCTGCTGTATGGACCGCGTTCGCCCAAGTACGGCACCGATTGAGCTGAACTGACTGCGGATTCAGGCGTAGCTCGGCCCACACATCGCGGGCTGACAAGCGCCGTGAGTTGGACAACAATGAAACCATCAGCGCCGGCCGCGCTCCAAGCTTTGAGCGCGGGCCCACCTGCGTCGGTCCGTTGTCCCACCTTTGCCCTGTGCGCACTGAGTCCATCGATGCAGTTTCTAACGCAACACCACGGTTGTAGCGGATGGAGCGGTGAAATGGCCGAGCGCATTCGTGCGTTCGACTGGAGCGTCACCGAGCTCGGCAGCTTCGACACCTGGTCGCGCAGCCTGCGCAGTTCGGTGCAGTTGCTGCTGGCCTCGCCAGTGCCGCTGGTGATGCTCTGGGGACGCCCCGGCTACATGATCTACAACGATGCCTATTCGGTGTTTGCTGGCGGGCGTCATCCCTATCTGCTCGGCTCGCCAGTGGAACTGGGTTGGCCGGAAGTCGCCGAATTCAACCGTAACGTGGTCGACACCTGCCTGGCTGGTGGCACCCTTTCATACCGCAACAAAGAGCTGGAGCTGTTGCGTAACGGCCAGCCCGAAGCTGTGTTCATGGACCTCTACTACAGCCCGGTGGCCGATGATGACGGTGTGCCGGCCGGGGTCCTCGCGATTGTCGTGGAAACCACTGCCCACATGACCTCTGAACGCCTGCGCGAACAGGCCGAAGCGGCCTATCGCGCCGACAACGAACGGGTACGCCTGGCGCTCAATGCCGGGGCCTTGCTGGGGTCGTTTGTCTGGGACATTCGGGCCAATCTGTTGTCTGGAGATGAGCGGTTTGCACGGACTTTTTCCTACCCGTGCGAGCAGTCGCTGGAGCTGATGTCACCCGAGTACGCCGCGACCAGAATCCATCCCGATGACTTGCCAGAAGTTAACCAACGGGTGGAGCAGGCTCTGGAAAATGGTGGCCCGTTCAATGCTGAATACCGTATCCGGCGGGCGGATGACAGCTATTGCTGGGTGCTGGCCAGTGGTTGCTGCGAGTTCGATGAACAAGGTCAACCCCTACGTTTTCCCGGGGTGCTGATCGATATCCACGAGCGCAAGACTGCCGAAGAGAACTTGCTCAAGTTCACCCGCAACCTGGAACAGCGGGTCGCCGATGAGGTGGAAGGCCGCCTGGCCGCTGAAGAGCAATTGCGCCAGTCACAGAAACTCGAAGCCATCGGCGGATTGACCGGCGGCGTTGCCCATGACTTCAACAACCTGTTGCAGGTGATCGCCGGCAACCTGCACCTGTTGGCCCGCCATGAAGCGGGCAACGCCAACGTGCAGCGCCGGGTCGGTGCCGCACTGGCGGCCGTCGAGCGCGGTGCCATGCTGTCCTCGCAACTGCTTGCCTTTGCCCGTCGCCAACCCTTGTCGCCAGCGGTCTACAACCCTCGGCAAATCTACCAGGGCCTGGGGGAGTTGCTGCAGCGCGCGCTGGGCGAAACCATTCAGATCGATGTGCAACTGCCCGACGACCCCTGGTGCATTTCGGTCGACCGCAACCAGTTGGAAAACGCCTTGCTCAATCTGGCGATCAATGCCCGTGACGCGATGCATGGCGAAGGCACGATTGTGATCAGTGGCAAAAACGTCGTGCTCGATCGCTTCGTGTGTGCCGGCAAGGGCATCAGCGCCGGCGACTATGTGCGCCTGTCGGTGATCGACCCCGGCGAGGGCATGGATGCGGCCACCCTCAAGCAGGCATTCGAACCGTTCTTTACCACCAAGGCCGACGGCCAAGGCACCGGCCTGGGCTTGAGCATGGTATTCGGCTTCGTCAAGCAGAGCGGCGGGCATATCGAGATGATCAGCGAAGTCGGCGGCGGCACGTGCGTGCACATGTATTTTCCTCGCAGTGAACGCGCCCAGAGCCGCGAAATGCCAGCGCGTGGTGTGCCCCACACAGGCGGCAACGAGACGATCCTGGTGGTGGAGGACAACGAGGAAGTGCGTGGTACCACCGTCGAATTTCTCCAGGCCTCGGGCTACCAGGTGTTGCTCGCGGGCAATGGCGACAGTGCCATGCAGTTGCTGCTGGACGGGGCGGCGGTGGACCTGATTTTTACCGACGTGGTGATGCCCGGGCTGATCAAGAGTTCCGACCTGGCCGCCTGGACCAAGGTCCAGGTCCATCCAGTGGCGGTGCTGTTTACCTCAGGCCATACCCGCGACATCATTTCCGACAATCATCAGCTCAGCCCCGACACCTACTTGTTGAGCAAGCCCTATGGCCCGGATGCGCTGTTGCGCATGATCCGCAATGTCCTGGAGGATAATGGCCGCGGGTGAAGAAGGGCGACGAACGGACGCCACTGGTCCGATTGCCGGTCGACAGCGACCCTCAGGCAAGGCCATGCTGATGACTGGTGAACACAGGACACGTGTTCGCCACCGATCAACAAACGGAGGTGTTCCATGCCGGTGAAACATGACCTGTATCAGGACTTGAGCTATTCAAAGGAAGACATTCAGAAAAAGCGCGCCAATGATCCCCGCCTGCATGCGCTGCTGGATAAATACTCGGATATCGACACCCAGGTACTGGAGGCCGAAGCCGCCGCCAAGGATGATGACGAGGTGAAGAAGCTCAAGGCCAAACGCCTTACGATCAAAGACGAAATCTCCCAAAGCTTGAACGGTGCCTCCAAGGCTTGACCTCTCGACGGGGGCGCAGCATCGCCCCCGCGATTGACTCAAGGCTGTGCTGACAACGCCTTGGCCAAGGGCAGTCGCACCATGTGGCTGGACTTCAGTGAACCGAAATACAACCAGTCGCCATACTCGCGAACCGTGGTGATGGGCGAGTAGTTACCGCTACTGGCATCCTGCAAGTTGCTGATCACCTTGCCGTCCAGGTCCAGCCCCAGGGCAAATGCGCGGCGCTCCACCGGTTTGGGCAAGAGCATCATGGCCCTGACGATCATCTTGCGCACGAACGGATACCCGGCCAGGCCGTCGAGCAGGCTGTTGCGTGGTGCGTACAACGCTACCCAGAAGCGTTCCTGGCCGTTGAAGCTGAGGTTGTCCGGCAAGCCCGGCAGGTTGTCGACGAACACGTCACGGGTGCGTGCCTTGGGCCCGCTCAGCCAGTAACGGGTGATGCGATAGGCACCGGTTTCGTTGACCAGCACAAAGCCGTCATCCGGTCCCAGCGCCACGCCATTGGCGAACTCCAGGCGGTCCAGCAACTGCTCGGTCTTGCCGCTCTGGAAGTCATAGCGCAACAGGCGCCCGTCCCCCCCGTGCTCGATGATCGCCTCGCCATCATGACCGTAGCCCCACCGACTGGAAGCATCGCTGAAATAGGCATAGTGCCCGGTGCGGTCGATGACCACATCATCGGTAAAGCCCAAGGGCACGCCGCCGGCCTCGGTGCTCAGGGCGATCAACTGGCCTTGGGTGTCGAGGGCCAGCAGGCCCTTGATGGCGTCGGCGATGATCAGCCGGCCATCCGGATGCCGGGCCAGGCCCAGGGGGCGACCGCCGGTGTCGGTCAGGACCTTGAGGACTTTGCCGTCCAGGCTGGTACGGATCACCCGGCCATCATGCAGGCCACTGATCAGGAAGCCGTCTTCCAGCAGCAGGGCTTCGGGACCCGGGAGGTTGGCCGCGCCGATGTGCTCCACATCCCGCAGCCGTTGGTTCTCGGCAAACACACCCGAGACCAGGGAAGGCGCCGGCGGCGGTGTCCAGGCCACGGGTTGCACCTGGGTCGGCGCCAGCAGCAGGAACAGGCCGACCAGTACCACGACCACCAACAGCAAGCCACTGAGACTGACGCGTCGGCGTGCGCGGCTCATCAGGCGACGGCTCCGGCAGGCTTGAGCAGGGTGCCCAGCACCCGGTCGCGCAGGGCCAGCAACGACACCGCTGACTCGCGGTCGATCCGCCGCTTGAGCAGCAATTGATTGGCCAGGCGCATCCACAGGCCGCTGAAGTGGTATTCCAGGGTGCGCACGAAACGGCTGCCGTCGCCCTCGCTGCTGCATTCATAGGTCAGCAGCAGCTCCAGGCCATGATCGCCCTGGGCCCGGGCGCTCCAGCGGCGCCCCGGCAAATATTCGTTGACCTCCCAGCTCAGGTGCCCGGCACGACCACCGGCGTGGATGTCCTCTTCAAAACGTGCCCCGGCATGCAGCGGTCCCTGTGGCCCCTCGACCCGCAGCGAGGAGGGGTGCCACTCCGGCCAGCGGGTGACGCTGCTGGCGTAGGCGAGCACGGCAAGCGGGTCGAGGGCAATGTCGATCTGGTGCTGCAGGCGGGTCATGGGCGGTCGGCTCCAGGGCAGGTGGGTGTGCGCTGGGTGGTCTTCCCAGTACAGCGTGCCGAAGAGGTAGTCCATCAACGGCAGAACGATGTTGAAGTTGCGCGCCTGCATCAGTTCACGCCGGTGATGCAGTTCATGCAGGTGACGCATCTGGCGGATCCACGGCAGGCGGGTGAGCGGGTTGGCGGGCGGCAGGTGTTCGCAGGCGTGAAACACTTCGTAGGTCAGGTAGCCGAGGATCATGCAGCCGGCGAACAGTCCGGCGACATTGCCGTTGAACTGCGCCAGCAACCACCAGGCGGGCAGGGTGACCAGCAGGCAATGCAACACGATCAACCAGGCCGGAAACAGAATCACCCGCCAGTCGCGCGCGGTGTCGTAGGCCATGTGGCCGGGGGCGAAAAAACTGTGGTGATCGCCAGCGTGACGGGCATAAAACAGGCGGGCAAAGGCGTGCTTGTGGTGACCCAGGTGCCGGTGCACGGTATAGACCACCAGGTTGAACAGCAGCAGGGTCAACGGCACCGCCAGCCATTCGAGAGGCTGTACCTGCTCGAGTGTGCCCCAGAACAGGCTGATCGCGGTGATCCCGAACGCCAGCACAAACCCGGCGTGCAGCCACGGATTGTAGAAGCGATGGATATCAGCGCGATAACGGTTACGAAACGCCTGCGTGGTTTGCCTCACTCTGATCACCTGTTGTCGTTGTTACTGACAGAAGATTAGTCGCGGGCAAATTATCCGGCCAATGGATCTGCGTAATAGCGTTGGATTCAGGCGCTGAATGTCTTCAGAACACCGGGTCCCAGCGTTGGGACCAGTCGCTGTCACGCTGGACCAGTTGGCGCAGCAACTCGAATGCCTGCTGCAGGACCTGGGAATCACGATCGCGTGAATACACCAGGAACGTCGGGTAACTGAACTCCGGCGCCTTGGGCACTCGCTCCAGCACGCCGCTGTCCAGGTAGGACTGCACCACCCGGGTCCGGAAGTAACCGGTGCCACCGTTCTGCAGAATGTACTGCAATGCCAGCGGCCCGAGGTTGAAGCTCAGCACGGCCCTGGCCTTGTCCGGCAGTGCAGAGTCGTGCTGGCGGCGAAAGTCGCTGCCCCAGTCGATGTACACATAGGGTTCGGGCTGCGAGGGCAGTCTGACCTGGATCAGCTTTTCCTCGAGCAGTTGCTCGACCTGCAGCCGCGGCCAGTATTCGGGTTGAAACACCAGGGCGGCGTCGAGCACGCCCATTTCCAGCTGGCGCAGCAGGGTTTCGCCGTTGCCGATTTCCGTGCGCAGGGCGTAGGCCGGAATGTGGGTGCGAATGTCGCAGGCCCAGCTGAGCATCAGCGGATTGCACAGGCTGACCTCGCCGCCGATGTGCAGCACATTGCGGTAGCCGTCCGGCAGGGGCAAGTCGCGGCGCGCCGCTTCCCAGGTTTGCACCAGTTGATTGGCGTACACCACAAAGGCTTCGCCGTCGGCCGTCAGGCGGGCGCCGGCACGGTTGCGCACGAACAGCGTGGCGGCCAGCTGGCTCTCGAGCTTTTGTACCCGTGCGGTGATTGCGGTCTGGGTGACGTGGAGTTTTTCCGCGGCCGCGGCCAGGCTGCCGCAACGAACGATTTCCAGGAAGGTACGGGCGAGATCGATGTCCATGGGCCGGCCGCTGACGTAAAGGGCCCAGCAGTGTAGAGCAAGCGGGCGCTGAAGACCCGCCGGGGTCCTGAAACGACGAATCCCGCCTTGGCGGCGGGATTCGTGTGCAGCTTGGCCGGGCCTCCACTGGGGAGGCCGCTGGCTTAGGCCGGGAACAGCTCGGACAGTTTCATTGCCAGCATCATGTCGCCTTCAGCGCGCAATTTGCCGCCCATGAACGCTTGCATGCCATCGGTTTCGCCGCTGACGATGCCTTGCAGGGTTTCGCCGTCCATGACCAGGGTCACTTGGGCGTCCGGGTTCTCGCCTTCTTTGAGCTCGCAGGTGCTGTCTTTGACAACCAGCGAGAAGTTCTTGTCTTCGTCGATACGGAAACCGAACACCAGGTCCAGGCCGGCAGCGGCGGCTGGGTTGAACTTGGCTTGCATTGCTTGTACGGCGTCAGCTACGGAGGTCATGGTTCGATCCTTTTATGGGGTGTTACAGCAAGGGTCACAGTAATCCGGGGTTCATCGGAAAGTGATGAGTTCCGGGGCCTTCAACAGTTGCAGGTGGGCATGACTGTTGAAAGAAGCCAGGGCCACCTCGCGACCACGGAACTTCAAGTGGTTGAGCGAGGTGTTGACGATTTGCCAGTTCAGCTCGAAAGCCTGTTTGGCTGGCATCAGCGTAATCAGGTGGAGCAGGGCGGTAATGGTTCCGCCGGAGGTGAACACGGCGATCTTCTGGGTGCTGTCGGCCTGCTCCAGGATCCGCTGCAGGCCGGCCTGGACCCGTTCGACAAAACCGAGCCAGCTTTCCAGGCCGGGCGGATCGTAGGTGCCGGCCAGCCAGCGCTCGATGATCAGGGCGAAGATGCGTTGGAACTCGCCGCGGTTGTGCGCCGCGTTGCGCAGGATGTCCAGGGCCTCGGGTTCTTCGGGCAGCAGGTCCGGGAGCAGCGCACGGATCACCGCATCGGCGTCGAATTCATTGAAGGCCGAGTCGGTCTCCAGGGTCGGTACCGGCAGGCCAACGGCGGCGAACTGCGCCAGGGCACTGGTGGCGGTGTGTTGCTGGCGGCGCAGGTCGCCAGCCAGGCAGCGATCGAAGCTCAGCCCCAGTTCAGCCAGGTGGCTGCCGAGGATTTCTGCCTGGCGCACACCGGTCGGCGACAACACGTCATAGTCGTCTGCACCGAAGGAGGCCTGGCCATGTCGAATCAAGTAGATGCTGCCCACGTCCGCGTCATCCCGGTACGTTGAAGGTTTGGCGAGGTTATGAGGATGGCGGTGAGCTGTCAATGAAAAAACATACGCTTGTTTGAAATGCTCGTTGGAGGCCCCTCGCATCCGGTTTCACGACTGGCCGCCACGCGGTCGCATGGGTATGCTGGAGCTATCCGCGCCCGCGTATCGAGCGGCGCACCGTCGTTAAGGAGTCCCTGTGGAGTTTTTTGCCGAGTACGCAAGTTTTCTGGCTAAAACCGTTACCCTGGTGATCGCCATCCTGGTGGTCCTGGCCAGCTTTGCCGCACTGCGCAGCAAGGGTCGGCGCAAATCGGCGGGCCAGTTGCAGGTCAGCAAACTGAATGATTTCTACAAGGGGCTGCGCGAGCGCCTGGAGCAGACCTTGCTCGACAAGGACCAGCTCAAGGCCCTGCGCAAATCCGAAGCCAAGTCCGAGAAGAAACAGAAGAAAAAGCCTGAGGCCAAGCCGCGGGTGTTCGTCCTCGATTTCGACGGCGACATCAAGGCCTCGGCCACTGAGAGCCTGCGTCACGAAATCACCGCGCTGCTGTCCCTGGCCACACCCAAGGACGAAGTGGTCCTGCGCCTGGAAAGCGGCGGCGGCATGGTGCACAGCTACGGCTTGGCGTCCTCGCAACTGGCGCGCATTCGCCAGGCCGGCGTGCCGCTGACCGTGTGCATCGACAAGGTCGCCGCCAGCGGCGGCTACATGATGGCGTGCATTGGCGAGAAGATCATCAGCGCCCCCTTTGCCATCCTCGGCTCGATCGGCGTGGTGGCGCAGTTGCCCAACGTCAACCGGTTGCTGAAAAAACACGACATCGACTTTGAAGTGCTGACCGCTGGCGAATACAAACGCACCCTGACGGTATTTGGCGAAAACACCGAGAAGGGCCGGGAGAAGTTCCAGGAAGACCTGGATGTGACCCACGAACTGTTCAAGAACTTCGTTGCCCGTTATCGCCCGCAACTGGCCATCGATGAAGTCGCCACCGGGGAAGTCTGGTTGGGTATAGCTGCGTTGGACAAACAACTGGTGGATGAACTCAAGACCAGCGACGAATACCTGGCCGAACGCGCCAAGGGTGCCGAGTTGTTCCACCTGCACTATGCCGAGCGCAAGAGTTTGCAGGAGCGGGTCGGGTTGGCTGCCAGTGGTTCGGTGGATCGCCTGTTGTTGACCTGGTGGAGTCGCTTGACCCAACAACGGTTCTGGTAACTAACAAGCGATCTCTGTCGTCATGTAGGGGGACACGCCTACCTGGTTTATCGCGGTGACCGTTACACGTGGCACAGGTTTTTTCCAAGCCCTGAATACAAGTATCGATCCTTGGTTCGGGGCTTTTTCGTCATGTCTAACATCTGACTTTATGTGTCGGGATTTTACCGTCCGTTGGCGATTTTTCCGGCACGGATCCAGCCGTTCGATCGCTTAGGCTGGGGAGTTCCCCACCCAGCGCAATGGAATTGCCCAATGATCGAATCTGAACACCCTCTGCCCATAGCGCTTTCGCGCGAAGACCTCAAGGCAACCGTTGACTCGGCCCTGCCGCTATCGCCCGCGCAGTTCGCCAACCAACGGATTCAGGCCAAATGGGGTCACGACATTGACCCGGCGACCGCACAGTTGGTCACGCTCAACTACGCCTACCACGGTCACCCGGCGGTGGATGGCGTCCAGCAGGGGCGGGTAGCGCATGCCCAGAGCCTGAGCCAGGCACTGCTGGCCAACTATCAAACCGTCGGTGACGGGCGTTTTGGCGAAACCGCGTTCGGTTTGTATACGCCACCCGATATCGGCCCGGCTGTGCAAATCGTCGCTAAGGTCGATGAGTTTGCCTATGTCGGCAGTGGCAACCATGACACCTATGAAGGCATCTACCGCCAGGCTGATCCGCCGACCTACGGCCCTTCAACCCAGCTGAAAATCCGCCCTGTGGATTTCAAGCGCTGGGTCTGGGAGCTGGAGTTGAAGGACCGCTACAGTGACTATCTGGACCAAGCCTGGCCCACTGATGAGGTCATCATTGCAGCGCCAGCCTACCCGCTGCGCACGTCGGTCAAGACGGCCTTGGTCATGGCGGCGTATTTGCAGCGCCAGGAACACAGCCTGACCGAACAGGGTTTGGCCATCGTCCTGCAAGCGGCCGGCCTGGCGCCGCAGCAGCCCTGGGCGCAGGTGACGCTTGAGCAGTTGCAGGCAACGAGCCGCAGCACGCGGCAGATCGAAGTCGCGCGCCTGGTGATCTATCGCTACAGCGCCACGGATATCTGGAGTTTTTCTCGTCCCGACGACCCGAGCGTCGTGCTCTACATCCCCGGCAACTCCTCACCCTTGCATGAATTTGCCGATACCCGTGCGCTCTGTGCCTGGATCGTGGAGCAGGCCAGGGATGCCGACAAAAAAACCGCACTGGCTGCGCACTTTGCCGAAGACGACCGTGTCGATGGAACCCTCCATGCGGGGGTCGTGACTGCTCTGGAGGGCATGGCGATCTATCCCAGGCAGCACGATCTGCAGCCGGGCCATGGGTTTTTTAATGATGATGGGTATTGGGATCCCGCCGACTATGTCCATCTGGACGTAGCGCCCAGGGCGACCGACCCGTGCGCACAGTTGGTCCTGAGTATGAAGCGGGCGGCCCGTGCCAGCGTTGAAAGCATCCGCGATGACGCACAGGTCAATCGCGATAACCTCAGTGCGGTGGTCGAACCCATGGTGCAATGGATCAACCGCTATGCCCCCTTGGCCCTGTTTGTCCCCGGCGGCGAAGGCCTGCTGGCGCTGGCCGGGATCATCGATGCCGGGTTTGGCCTGGACCAGGCCGTCAATGGCCGTGATCCGCAGACGCAGGCGGACGGTGTGACACTGTTGGTGTTTGGCTTGCTCAATGCCCTGCCATTGTTGCGGGCCGGTGCGGTGTTGCGGGGCGAGGGTGGCGCGCTGGAGTCGTCGAGACGCCCAGGACCCGCTGCCGAGGCCCCGAAGGACCCCAGCGTCAGTCTCACCCCTGCTGAACGCTCTACATCGGCCCCGTCACCCGCTCCGGTCACGCGCCTGACCTTGCTGCGTCGGCTCGGGGCCCCAGTTGCGTCGTTGAGTGATGAGGCGTTGCAACAGATCGCCAAGGTCAGCACGGTCGATGACGATATGCTGCGCCTGATGCAGGCCGGGGGGCGGCCACCGACGCCATTGCTGGCCGATAGCCTCAGCCGTTTCCGGCTCGACCAGGAACTGGCCAGCGTCGCCGATCCGGCCACCCGTACCGAGCGGTTCAACCGCCGCTACCAGGCACTCCAGCACTCGGAGAATGAGTGGGTGCGCCTGTTGCAACGCCAGTACCCCGGCCTGCCGAAAACCGTCGTCGAGCAGATGCTCGACCGCTCGGGGGTTGACCTTGCCCAGGGCCTCGATCCAGTCGCCAGCCGCCAGGTGCTCAAGCGGCTCGACGCCAAGGCCCGTCAGTATCAGCAGCACGTGCGCCTGAATCGGGCGTATGAAGGGTTGTACCTGCGCGCGATGAGCAACCTGGAGTCGGACACCCTGGCCCTGCATACCCTCGGGCGCCTGCCTGGCTGGCCGAAGAGCCTGCGGTTCGAGGTGCTCGACGGCTCGATCAGTGGCCCTGTGCTCGATTGCATCGGTCCGACCCATGGCGCTGAGTGTCGACACCTGATCCGGGTCGGTGCGCGTTATCGGTCGTCCGGCGCGGCACCCACCCCACTTGCCGAGGTGGACCTCTACACTGGGCTGCTTGCCCAACTCAGCGAAGAGCAGCGGGCAGCCTTGGGGCTGCACACGGCAGATCAGGCCGCAGAGCTGCGCCTGCTGCTCGCGGACCGGGCGATATCGCGCGCCGAACTCATGCATGGCCTGGGCCGGATGGACCTGGGCTTGCCGTTCGACACGCAGGGGCTGGCAGGTGGCGGTTTTCCCTCGACCCTGCAGGGCAGTGCGCTGACCCACGAAACCATGCGCCTGCAGGTGCGCGACCTGTATCCCGACTTCACCGATGCCCAGGTTGATGAGCTGCTGCAACGCGAAGGCACGGGAGCCGCGGCCTGCCTCGACAGGCTGCACAATCAGCTCAATCAACTGCTGGCGCAACTCAACCTCTGGCTCGACCAGACTGCGCAGGACATCGGCGACATGCAGCATGATTTTCTCGCGCTCGGCGATGCCGAGGCGGCCGGAATGAACGAGGCTCAGGTGCAGGCGCGCAACCTCGAAATACTGCACGCCGACATTGACCATGAGCGTGAAGCGCGCAAGGAACTGGCCCAAGAGCTGATTGCGATCTGGCAGCAGCGCGCGCCGGTCGCCGGAAACCTGTACAGCGGCAATGCCACGCAGGGTTTCTCGATCAACATGGATTTCGAGGAGTTCCACAGCCTGCCGAGCCTTGATGCACGGTTTGCGGGGGTGCGCGAACTGTCGATGCGCGATATGCACCTGGTGGAGCGTGAAAGCCTGAATGTCTTTCTCCAGAGCATGCCGAATCTGCGTCACCTGAATCTGGAGCGCCTGGACCTGCGCCTGCTGGCCAGCGAGGATGACCTGCAAGGCAGATTGCCTAGCGCAATCGTCGACATGAAGGGCTTGCAGAGCCTCAACCTGCGGTCCACCTTCCTGGTGTTAGATGAGCGCAGCGCCGGCCAGATAAGTGACCTGCGAAAGTTGCAGAGGCTGGACCTGAGTGACAACCCCCTGGGCATTCCGCCGCTGGTGATGGGGCTCAACGAACTGCAGGTGTTGAACTTGCGGGGGACGGGGATCAGCCGTTGCCCGGCCGGTGTCGCCGAGCAACCCTACCTCAGCTCACTGGACCTGCAGGACAACCAGATCCATCGCGTTCCCCAGGCCATCCTCAACCAGGCGGTGTCCCGCGATCGGCTGGGGTTGTGGGGCAATCCGCTGACGGATGAAGACACCCTGCTGCGCCTGGTCGAGCACCGCGAACGTACCGGCATCAATCTCTGGTTGAGCCAGCCGGGCGAGGGTTATGGCAGTGCCCAGCCTTGGCTGGCGGAAGGTGATCCGACGCTGCAGCAGGCTCGTCAGTCGATCTGGCAGCGCCTGGCTGCCCGGCCCTCGGGCACATCGCTGCTGCGGGTGATCGATGGGCTGAGCCTGAGCGCGGACTTCCAGGTCGACTATCTGGCCTTGCAGGCGCGGGTCTGGCAACTGTTGGTCGAGGCCGATGCCAGCGAGGAGCTATGGGGCTGGTTGTGCCAGCGGATTGAATCGATGCCAGGCGATCCGCACAACCCGTTCAGGTTGTTCGGTGTGCTGGAAAGTCGGGCCAGGCTGTACCGTGACTGGGTGGCCCTGGGACGGCCGATATCGATGACGGGGCATGAACTGCCTTGAGCGGGAGCAGCGCCTTGAACCCGCTGTCGGGTTCAAGGCGTCACGATCAGCGGCGACGGAACAGCGGCAGCGGTTCGTCAGTGGCGGCCTGGTAGGTCACCGAGAAGTCCTTGAGGCTTTCCAGGGCTTCGTACGGGTCTTTGTCGGCGCGCAAGGCGTAGGCGTCAAACCCGCAGCGGCGCAGGTAGAACAACTGGTCGCGCAGAATGTCGCCAATCGCCCGCAGTTCGCCTTTGAAGCCGTAGCGGTCGCGCAGCAGGCGGGCGTTGGAGTAGTTGCGCCCGTCAGTGAACGCCGGGAAGTTGAGGGCGATGACCTGGAAGTTCTCCACGTCGTCGCCGATTTCCTCGGCTTCTTCATCGGCGTCCAGCCACACGCCCAGGCCGCCATCGCGGGCCTTGAGGGCATGGGCGTGCTCGCGCCACAGGGCCAGCGGGACGATCAGGTCGTCACAGTTGGAGATACCGTCGAGGGTCGCGTCCTTGGGCAGCAAGTGCCAGGTTTCGTCGACCACTTCGTTGTTCTTAATGATTCGCTGCATAGACGCGTTCCTTGAAGAGGTCGATGCCGATACGTTGATAGGTGTCGATGAAGCGCTCGTCTTCGGTACGTTGTTCCACGTACACGTCGATCAGCTTCGAGATCACATCCGGCATGGCGTCCTGGGCGAAGGACGGGCCGAGGATCTTGCCCAGGCTGGCGTCGCGACTGGCGCTGCCCCCCAGGGACACCTGGTAGAACTCTTCACCTTTCTTGTCCACCCCGAGGATGCCGATGTGGCCGACGTGGTGGTGGCCACAGGCGTTCATGCAGCCGGAGATGTTCAGGTCCAGTTCACCGATGTCGAACAGGTAGTCCAGGTCGTCGAAGCGACGCTGGATCGATTCGGCAATCGGGATCGACTTGGCGTTGGCCAGGGAGCAGAAGTCACCCCCCGGGCAGCAGATGATGTCCGTCAGCAGGCCGATGTTCGGCGTGGCAAACCCCTGCTCGCGCAACTCGCCCCACAGGGTGAACAACTGGCTCTGCTCGACGTCGGCAAGAATGATGTTCTGCTCGTGGGAGGTGCGCAGTTGACCAAAGCTGAAGCGATCGGCCAGGTCGGCCACCGCGTCCAGCTGTTTGTCGGTCAGGTCGCCCGGGGCTACGCCGGTGGGCTTGAGCGACAGGGTCACGGCAACATAACCCGGCTTCTTGTGGGCCAGGGTATTGCGGGTGCGCCAGCGGGCGAAACCCGGGTGTTGCTGGTCGAGCTCGGACAGTTCGGCGCTCTGGTTGTCCAGGGCCTTGTAGTCCGGATCGACGAAATGCTTGGCGACGCGGTGCACTTCGGCTTCGGTCAGGGTGGTCTGGCCTCCGCGCAGGTGCTCCATTTCCGCATCGACTTTCTGGGCGAAGACTTCCGGCGTCAGGGCCTTGACCAGGATCTTGATCCGCGCCTTGTACTTGTTGTCGCGACGGCCATAGCGGTTGTACACGCGCAGGATGGCGTCGAGGTAGCTCAACAGGTCTTGCCACGGCAGGAATTCATTGATGAACGCACCCACCACCGGGGTACGTCCCAGGCCACCGCCGACCAGCACGCGGAAACCCAGTTCGCCAGCGGCGTTGTGCACGGGTTCCAGGCCAATGTCATGGACTTCGATGGCGGCGCGGTCGGAGGTCGAACCGTTGATCGCAATCTTGAACTTGCGTGGCAGGTAGGCGAATTCCGGGTGGAAGGTGGTCCACTGGCGGACGATCTCGCACCACGGGCGCGGATCGATCAACTCGTCGGACGCCACACCGGCAAACTGGTCGGTGGTGACGTTGCGCAGGCAGTTGCCGCTGGTCTGGATGGCGTGCATCTGCACGGTGGCCAGCTCAGCCAGGATGTCTGGAATGTCTTCCAGCGCCGGCCAGTTGAACTGCACGTTCTGCCGGGTACTGATGTGGGCATAGCCCTTGTCGTAGTCGCGAGCGATCTTGGCCATCATTCGCGCCTGCCGCGAAGTCAGTTGGCCATAAGGCACGGCAACCCGCAGCATCGGGGCGAAGCGCTGGATATAAAGGCCATTTTGCAGGCGCAGGGGGCGGAATTCTTCTTCGCTCAGCTCGCCTGCCAGATAGCGTCGGGTCTGATCACGGAACTGCTTGACGCGGTCCTCGATGATCCGCTGATCGTACTCGTCGTATACGTACATATAAGTCCTGTTCTCAGGCTTGGGCCCTTGGAAATCGCTGCGTTTCTCGCTCGCTGAGTTCCGAAAATGCCTTGGCAATTCTGCGCGCACGGCCGCGCACTCCCCACGGAGCCGGGGCAAGATACCAGTTTGCGTTTATGCGCAAAAGTGATGTTTGAGTATATGGAAAGAACCAAATCGACTAATGAGACTGATTATTGTCTTACCCTTATTTGTCGTACGGGCAATCCTCGACTTAACTGTGATCGAGTCTTCATGCAATCACCGATAAAACCGACAAGAGGCGATGCAATGAGCAATCCGACCAAAGCAGGCAAAAGCGATAGCAGCGTCGATGCGTGGGCAATCTTGTTCCTGATCATCCTGGTAGTGGGCACTGCGGTTTACTGGGTCAGCCATCAGTAAACCCGTGTCATCGGGCCCAGATCCGCTGATTGTCGGACCAAACGTCAATTAACCGCGATATGCCCGCCAGTGGCCGGCTATAATGCCCGGCTAATTTTCGGGGCTCGGTTGTTTAATGTTCAGGTTCGTGTGGGGAATGGTGCTGACGCTCTGCGCGGTCTTCGGACCGGGCGTGCAAGCGGCGTCGGTGGTGTTCCTCAACCCGGGAACCACCAAGGAAGTGTTCTGGGTCAGCTACACCCAATTTATGCAGGTGGCCGCCCGCGACCTGGGCATGGACCTGCAGGTGCGTTATTCCGAGCGCGTGGCACAGACCACCATCGAACAGGCACGCGAGGTGCTGTTGGGGCCCAATCGCCCGGATTACCTGGTGTTCGTCAACGAGCAGTATGTCGCCCCGGAAATCCTGCGCCTGTCCCAGGGCAGCGGGGTCAAGCTGTTCATGGTCAACAACGCCCTGACCACCGACCAACTGGCGTTGCTCGGTGACGCGCGGGAAAAATACCCCGACTGGCTCGGCAGCCTGGTGCCCAACGACGAGGAGGGCGGCTACCTGATGCTCAAGGAATTGATTCGCCAACACCCGCCCGTTGCCCCCGGGCAGAAGCTGGAGTTGCTGGCGTTTTCCGGACTGAAGATCACCCCGGCCTCGCAGTTGCGGGAGAAAGGCATGCAACGTGCGCTGCGTGAGCATCCCGAGGTGCAATTGCGGCAGATGGTCTATGGCGCCTGGAGACGGGACCGCGCCCATGAGCAAGCGGCTCAACTGTTCAAGCGTTATCCGGGAGTGTCGCTGGTCTGGGCCGCCAATGACGAGATGGCCTTCGGTGCCATGCAGGCCTATGAAGAGCTGGGCGGGCAACCGGGCAAAGGCGTCCTGTTCAGTGCGGTCAACACCTCGCCGTCAGCCTTGCAGGCGTTGCTGGATCGGCGCCTGAGCGTGCTGGTGGGTGGGCATTTCAGCCTCGGCGGCTGGGCCCTGGTGCAATTGTATGACTATGACCAGGGCGTGGCCGTTGAACAGTATGGCGGGCGCGACCGGCAGGTACCGCTGTTGCAACTGATCGACCGCACCCAGGCCCGGCGCATGCTGGCGCTGCGCGACACGCAGGGCTACGGGGTGAATTTTCGCAGCCTGTCGGCCAAGGGTCGTCCAACCAGTTACCGCTATCCGTTCAGCCTGCAGACCCTGATGCGCTGAACAGCCTGCTAGACCCCAGCCAGATGCACCACCAGCTTGACGATGGCAAACAGGGCCAGGGCAAACACCGCCGTGAACACAACCCCCAACAGCACAAAATGACTCGGCTTGCCGTGGGTAAAGTCGCGGGCGCGGTTCTTGCCGCTTTGTACGCCGAAGGCCGCCGCCATCACGCTGTGGAGCATCTGCCAGAAGCTGGGGGGCTTGTTATCGATTGGATCGTCCATAAATCCCTCGTCACCGGTGGGTGTCTGCCAAGCATAGCCAAACTTCCCGGGGTCGGGGCACCCATTGCCCCGACCCCGCGAGGGCGGGAGGCGACTCAGAACTGTTCGGCGCTGAGGTCGAACAAGGGCTGGCTGCCGGCGCGAATCGCTTGCTCCAGGCCCAGCACCCGGGGCAGCAGACGCTGCATGTAGAACTTGGCAGTGGCCAGCTTCGCGCCGTAGAACCCGGGGTCGTCCTGCAGCTTTTGTTTCGCCACCTGGGCCATGCGTGCCCAGAGCCAGGCGTAGGCGACATAGCCGAACAGGTGCAGATACTCCACCGAGGCCGCGCCGATTTCGTTGCGATTGTTCGCGGCCTGGTCTTCCAGCCAGTCGCTGAGGTCCTCCAGACGGTGCGCCGCCTCGATCAATTGCGCGCGGTAGGGCGCATCGGGCTGTTGGGCGAACTGGTGGATTTCGCCGGTGAACAGGCGCAACGTCACGCCGCCGTCGGCCAGCACCTTGCGCCCGAGCAGGTCCAGCGCCTGGATGCCATTGGTGCCTTCGTAGATCTGTGCGATGCGCACGTCACGCACCAGTTGCTCCTGGCCCCACTCGCGGATGTAGCCGTGACCGCCGAACACTTGCTGGCCGTGGATGCAACTTTCCAGGCCAGTGTCGGTAAAGAACGCCTTGGCCACCGGAGTCAGGAGGGCGACCAGGGCCTGGGCGCGATCCTGTTCGGCAGGGTCGGGGGAAAACTTCGCCAGGTCCAACTGTTGCCCGACATAACTGGCGAACGCCCGGCCGCCTTCGGTCATGGCCTTGATGCTCAGCAGCATGCGGCGCACATCGGGGTGGACGATGATCGGGTCGGCGACCTTGTCCGGGGCACTGGCCCCGTTGGCGGCCCGACCCTGCAGGCGGTCACGGGCGTAGGCCACCGCGTTCTGGTACGAGGCCGCGGCGCAGCCAATGCCCTGGATACCCACGGACAGACGCTCGTAGTTCATCATGGTGAACATCGCCGCCAGGCCCTTGTTGGCTTCGCCCACCAGCCAGGCGCTGGCGCCGTCGAAGTTGATCACGCAGGTGGCCGAGGCCTTGATGCCCATCTTGTGTTCGATCGAACCACAGCTCACCGCGTTGGCCGCGCCGAGGGAGCCGTCCGGGTTGACCAGCACCTTGGGCACCACAAACAGCGAGAGGCCCTTGGGACCGGGCGGTGCATCCGGCAGCTTGGCCAGGACCAGGTGAATGATGTTTTCGGTCAGGTCCTGGTCGCCCCCGGTGATGAAGATCTTGCTGCCGCTGATCCGGTAGCTGCCATCGGCCTGGGGTTCGGCGCGACTGCGGACAATCCCCAGGTCGGTGCCGGCATGGGCTTCGGTCAGGCACATGGAGCCCGCCCAGCGGCCTTCATACAGGGGCGGCAGGTAGAGGCGTTTGAGGGCCTCGCTGGCGTGGGCATCCAGGGCCAGGCAGGCCCCGGAACTCAGGGCGGAGTACAGGGCGAAGCTGGAGTTGGCGGCGTAGAGCATTTCCTCGAACTGCACGGCGAGCATCTTGGGCATGCCCATGCCGCCGAAGTCGGGATTGCCGGACAGGCCGACCCAACCGCCTTCGATGTAGGTGGCATAGGCCTGCTGGAAACCCTCGGGGGTGCTGACCTGGCCGTCGTGCCACTGGGCACCTTGTTCGTCGCCACTGCGATTCAAGGGGGCGATCAGTTGGCCGGTGACTTTGGCCGCTTCCTCGAGAATGGCATCGGCGGTGGCGGCGTCGACCGTCTCGGCCAAGGCCGGCAGGCGCGCCCACAAGGCCGGGGCGTCGAACACTTCATGCAGGACAAAGCGCATGTCGCGCAACGGGGCGTTGAATTCGGGCATTACGTGAACCTCAATGGGACTGTGGGCACGGCGGGGGTCTACAGCCCGCCGCCGGACGGCTGGAGCAAAAGCCTGGTTTACAGGGCCTGGGCCCGGTCGCGCAGGAGGTACTTCTGGATCTTGCCGGTGGAGGTCTTCGGCAGCAGGGTGAAGACCACGGTGCGCGGGACCTTGAAACCGGCCAGGTGGTCGCGGCAGAAGCCGATGATGTCGGCCTCGCTGACGTCCTGGTGATCGGCCTTGAGGGTGATGAAGGCGCAGGGGGTTTCTCCCCACTTCTCATCGGGGCGGGCGACCACGGCCGCTTCCAGCACGCCGGGGTGGCGATAGAGCACGCCCTCCAGTTCGATGGTGGAAATGTTCTCGCCGCCGGAAATGATGATGTCCTTGAGCCGGTCCTTGATCTCGATGTAGCCATCGGGATGACACACCGCCAGGTCGCCGGTGTGGAACCAGCCGCCTTCGAACGCTTCGGCGGTGGCGGTGGGGTTTTTCAGGTAGCCCTTCATCACCGTGTTGCCGCGCATGAACACTTCACCGATGGTCTGGCCGTCGCGCGGGGTCGGCGCCAGGGTGCGCGAGTCGCCGACCATTACCCCTTCCAGCGTCGGGTAGCGCACCCCCTGGCGGGATTTGATCTGCGCCCGTTCATCCAGGTCCAGTTCGTCCCACTCGGTATGCCAGGCACACAGCGTCACCGGGCCATAGGTTTCGGTCAGGCCATAGACGTGGGTGACCTTGATGCCCATTTCTTCCACAGCGCCAATCACCTTGGCCGGCGGTGCGGCACCGGCGACCATGGCGTTGACCGGATGATCGATGGCCGCCTTCGCCGACTCGGGCATGTTGACCAGCGCGTTGAGCACGATGGGCGCGCCGCACAGGTGCGTGACCTGGTGCTCGCGGATCAGGTTGAGGATGCGCTGCGGATCGACCCGGCGCAGGAACACGTGCACGCCGGCCAGTGCGGTGATGGTCCAGGGGTAGCACCAACCGTTGCAATGGAACATCGGCAGGGTCCAGAGGTACACCGGGTGGTTGCCGATGGACCAGGTCATCTGGTTGCCCAGGGAGTTCAGGTAAGCCCCGCGATGGTGGTACACCACGCCCTTGGGATTGCCGGTGGTGCCGGAGGTGTAGTTCAGCGAAATGGCCTGCCATTCGTCCGCCGGCCACTGCCAGGCAAAGTCGGGGTCGCCTTCGGCCAACAACGCTTCATAGTCCAGCTCGCTGACGGCCTCGCCTTCACCGTACTCCGGATCATTGACGTCGATCACCAGCGGTGGGTGATCGAGCATGCCCAGCGCCGCGTGGATCACCCCGTGGAACTCACGGTCGGTGATCAGCACACGGGCTTCGCCATGCTGGAGCATGAAGGCGATGGCTTCGGCATCCAGGCGCACGTTGAGCGGGTTGAGCACGGCACCGATCATCGGTATGCCGAAATGCACTTCGAGCATCTCGGGAATGTTCGGCAGCATCACCGCCACGGTATCGCCCTGGCCGATCCCGCGTCCGGCCAGGGCAGAAGCCAGGCGGCGGCAACGGTCGTAGGTCTGCGCCCAGGTACGGCGGATCGAGCCATGGATCACGGCGGGGTAGTGGGGGTAGATGCTGGCAGTGCGCTCAATGAAGCTCAGGGGCGACAAGGCAATGTGATTGACCGGGGCAGGGCTGAGCCCTTGTTCATAAATCGACATGACGGATTCTCGATGGCTGATTGTTAGCTCTACGGATGTCCCTGGGGCGCGGCGGCCTGGGTCATCTCTTGGGTCCGGTAGACTTTATATAACATTCGTCGATACATATGGAAGTTAAACCTAAGCACTATAGTATATATACTATATTTGTTTCTTCCCAAGCCATGACCGGTATATGCTGGCCGCCCCGGATGAAGTAGACCTGCAATGACCCACACTCCCGTTCGATTGCACAGCTGGTTGCGCCTGCAGCGCGAGGGTGTGCCCCTGGCTGCGCGAGCCGATGCCTTGTGCCGTGCGTTGCAGGATTGTCCCGAAGTGCGCCGGGCGTTCTACCTGAGCTGGCAACCCGAGGCACGCCTGTACAGCCACGCCGGCGCTGCCCGGCATTTTCCGCCGGGTCAGGGCGATCCGGCGCTGGCCAGCGATCAGCGGTTGTTCGAACACCTGCAGCAGGTCGGGCGCCTGGATCTGGCCCAGGTGCGGCACCTCGATTGCTGGCTGGCCGGGCGCCTGCGCCGGGCCGCCATCCGCCATGGCCAGGTGTTCGAGCTGGCGTTGCAAGCGGGGCAGCCGGGGCTGTTGCTGATTGAAGTGTGCGAGGGCGTCAGCCTCGACTGGCTGGGCTGGGTCCATGACCTGCTGACGACCCTGTTGCACAGCATCAACGGCACGCTGCGCGCTTCACCGCTGTTGGGCCACGATCCGCAGCCGAGCCTGCTGCTCGATGCCCAGGGCCGGACGCTGGAATGCAACGCGGCGCTGTTGGCCCTGCTGGAGGACAAGCCGCTGGCTGAGGTGCCGGGCTTGCTCCCGGTCAATCATCGCGAACTGGTGCGCGCCTGCCTTGCGCAACAGCGCGCCATCGACGGGGTCGAGGCGCAGTGCCAGGCGCAGATCCTGATCTGGACCTTTATCCCCGATCCCCAGGACCAGCGAGTGCTCGCCCGCTGTCGCGACGCCACCACCCAGGTGCTGGCCGCGCGCGAAGCGGCCACGGCCCGTCGCCTCTATCGCTTGATCATCGAGAACACCACCGACCTGATTTCCCGGCATACCCCGGACGGGCGCTTTCTCGACGCCTCGCCGGCGTCCTGGACCCTTTTGGGCTACTGGCCGGAACAATTGCGCGGGCGCCTGGCCCGTAGCCTGTTCCACGAGCAGGACCTGCACAGCCTGGTGCAGCGGGCGCGGGATGCGCTGGAGCAGGACGGTTATCACACCATGACCTACCGCATCCGCCACTGTGACGGCCATTACCTGTGGTTCGAAACCGCCAGCCGGGCGATCCGCGAAACCTACACCGGGGCGGTGGTCGAAGTGGTCAGCGTGTCCCGGGACATCACCGCCCGGGTGCAGGCCGAGGAGAACAAGCGACGCCTGGCCGAGGTGGTCGAGGTCAACACCGATCCGGTGTTGTTCATCGACCCGCAGGGGCAGGTGACTTACCTCAATCCGGCGGCCCGACGCCTGCTCGGGATCGCCGACTCACAACCGCTGCCGGAGCTGGCCGCGCTGTTTGCCAGTGGCGACCTGGCGCGGCTGCAGCGTGACGGCTGGAGCAGCGCCGAGCGCGATGGCGTGTGGAGCGGCGATGCGCGCCTGCAACCCTTGACCGGCACCGGTTCGGTGCCGGTGTCGCTGGTGCTGCTGGCCCACCGTTCGGCCGGGGGCGAGCGCTACTACTCGTTGGTGGCGCGGGACATGACCGAACGGGAACTGCGCGAAGCTCAGCAGCGCCGGCATCAGGACGAACTGGCGCACACCGCGCGGGTGGTGACCCTGGGCGAACTGGCCTCCGGGATTGCCCACGAAATCAATCAACCGCTGGCGGCCGTGGTCAATTATGCCAATGCCAGCCAGCGCTATTTGCAGAGCCTGGAGAGCAATCCCCAGGCTGCGCAAAAAGTTGCCCAGGGCTTGCAGCGCATCACCCATCACGCCACCCATGCCTCGCAAGTGATCAGCCGCCTGCGAGCGTTTCTGCGCAAGGGCCAACGGCGCATGCAGGCCCTGGATTTTGCCGAGGTGGCGCGCGGCGCCGTGCGTTTGTGCGCCTGGGAGGCGAGCAATTGGCAAGTGACAATCGAGGATCGCCTGCCGGATAATCTGCCGCCCGTGTATGCCGACCGGGTGTTGCTGGAGCAGGTGTTGCTCAATCTGTTGCGCAATGCCATCGATGCCAACCGCGAGCACCATCCCGGCCAGCCTTCGTTGATCCTGTTGGCGGCACAACAGGGCAGCGCGGCCAACGTCGAGATCACGGTGCATGACCAGGGGCCAGGTGTCAGCGAATCGCAACTGGCGCAGCTGTTCACCCCGTTCTACACCAGCAAGGCCGACGGGCTGGGCCTCGGCCTGTCCATGAGCCGCAGCATCATCGAAGGCTTTGGTGGCGAGCTCGAAGCCCGGCGCCAGGCCGTCGGCTTGCTGATGAGCTGCCGCTTGCCGCTGGCCGGCCCAACCAGACAACCTCAGGAATAATGTAATGGCGGGTGCGACAGAACACGTGGTGTATGTGGTCGACGATGACCAGGGCATGCTCGATTCAACGGTCTGGCTGCTGGAGTCGGTGGGGCTCAAGGCCTTGCCGTTTACCAGTGGGGTCGAGTTTCTCAATGCCTGCGATGCCAGTCTCGACGCCTGCGTCTTGCTCGACGTGCGCATGCCCGGCATGGGCGGCTTGAACGTGCAGGAAGAAATGCGTCAGCGCGAGCTCAACCTGCCGATCATTTTTGTCAGTGGCCACGCCGATGTGCCGATTGTGGTGCGCGCCTTCAAGGCCGGGGCCCATGACTTCATCGAGAAGCCCTACAACGAGCAATTGCTGCTGGACAGTGTGCAGCAAGCGTTGAGCAATGGCGCGGCCGGCCGCTCCGGTAACCAGGAGCACCAGGCCTTGCAGGCGCGCCTGCAGACGTTGACCCCACGGGAGCGCGATGTGTTGCTGCCGTTGGTGCAGGGTTACACCACCCGGGAAATCGCCGAGCAACTGGGGGTCAGCGCCAAGACGGTCGACCTGTACCGGTCGCGGGTGATGAAGCGCATGCAGGCCCAGACCCTGCCGGACCTGGTGGGGATGGCCATTGCGGCGGGGTTGGTGGATCCGCTGCAATTGCGCTGATTTTTTTGGGGGGGGAGGTATATCCGTTGCTGCGGTAACGGCTACTTAGGGTTCCGCCCTTACGGCCATCCCTTTCAAAGTCTTTTCGTTTTCGCAGCCTTGATCACCCGGTCCGTTGATACATGTGCATGCACTGCGGTGCCTTGAACCCATGTCTTGGGCTTGGGCACTTTGGGGCCACGGGGGCTTTTCGCAACTTGTTTGGGGTGGATGTTTCTGGCCAACGCCAATAAGCGCTGAGCCAGTTTTTCCAAAGGAATGACGGGAAGATATTCCGAGGGCAGCGCAATCTGCATTCCCTCATATCCACTCCTGACCTGAACCGCCAAGTGGTAAATCGAGGCTTCCCATCCTTCAGGCTGAGTATCCCGATGAGCTTGCTCGACGCTGCGTTTGAGGACGGCCAGGACGTTGTAGGCCAATACCACAGTAGCGAACCCGAGTAAGGCAGCCTTTGGGCTGCCAAGGGTTTCGATTTCACTTTCCAGGATCGCTTCCAGTCGCTGAAACATTCCTTCAATGCTCCAGCGACGGCGATAGAGATCCGCGATCTGCTGTGCACTGACGCTCTGGGGCAGGTTGCTCCAGAACATCAAGCTGCTGTCACCCGAATCCGTTGGCGAATGAAGCGTCAGTTCGACACGCCGACATTGGTAACCGCCTCTGACCTGAATGATCTGCTCACGCACAGTGCCTGTTTCCACAGGCACTGGCTCCTGCCACTCACTCTCTTGAATCAAGCGTGGATGCTTGGCTTGCTGACGAATGACAAAGGAGGTCTGGACCTGCTCACAAGCCTCCATAACCGGGAGAGTGCAATAGAGTCGATCAGTCAACCACACTTGGCCCGGCTCGGCATTGGCCAATAGCGGCAGAACACAAACACGCTCGCTTGCGTAGGCATCTTCACACGCCTGAAGGTCGATGACCTGATCCAGGTCGGGGTCGTAGGCCACCACCGAAAAACCGGGACGGGCGGCGCCGCGCTCGTGACGTAAAGCCCCCAGTCGTTTTTCAGTGGATGCCAAGTGATTACCGTCCACTACCCGAACCTGCCATCCCGGCAGCATCGCCGTGCAACCCAGCTCCCTGATGGTTGGGGCCAGGCGCTGTGCACAGCCCGTCACCAGGGCGCGCAACAGAGCCGGCTCGGTACGACTGATCTTGTCGTAGAGGGCCGTCAGGCTGACAGGAAGGTCTTCCAGCTGCCGCGCGGCGGCGTGCCGGGATGGCTTCAAGCCCAATGAAACAAGGGACATCAGCTTGATGATGGTCGAGAACAATAGCTCACGAGAATACTGCCGTTGCCGATGTTCTTCGAACACCTGATCGATCCACTCAGGGGCAATAGCCTGCTCCAGCGCCAATTTGGCCATGACGCTGGCAGGTGCCTTTTTCTCGAAACGCGCTAGAACATCGGCCCACATCGTTTGGGTATCCCAAAATGAAATTTCAGGGGATTTTACCGAAGACCTTGAAAGGGATGGTCCTTAGGGCGGACACCAGCATGCGAACTGATGTTTACGACGCTACCTGCTCGACGGTAACGGGCGGCATCGCGCAATGCCGATTTGGCCAGTGCGACTAGGTGGAACGGCGCCACCACATTGATTTCGTTAAGTTCGTACCACACCGCCGAATTGGCCGAGGCAAGGTCGCTGTGCGGAATAACTCTGCTGATGCCGGCGTTATTGACCAATACGTCGAGCTGACCCCACGCGGCGATCGCCTCGTTAACAAGCCTGACCCTGTCAGCTTCAAAAGCAAGATCAGCTTGCACGTAGATAGCCTGTTTCATTCGGCAGCCATAGCGCGACCCGTATCCGCAGAGTGTCGCGAATGGAGGACCACCGCATAGCCTGCCTGGCTCAGTGCACGTGCAATGGCTGCGCCGATACCGGAAGTGGATCCTGTAACCAACGCGACGCGTAGTGCGTTATCGATTGGCGGATTGGGTTTCATATGGAAATCTCGAGTTGGTTGCTAGAGAACCACCATCGCAGCACCGTGGGTCGTCGTAGGTGCGAATCGTTTCCTATCTGCTGGTAGTTCACCAGCCGCTTACTTGCTGTCTGGGATATGCCCTTTTCGACAGCAGAAATGCTGCGCGCAATTGCATGGACTTGGCCACCCATTTGCATTGCCACTGACCAGTCCATTGCATTCGTGCTGACCAACCGTTTGCATTCGACTGAACCAGCACGCGCTGTAGTGACGACCGCCAAGCGCACGCACAGATTTATCTAGGCCAGCACGACTCACGCGGGGCTGTCAGGAGGTCCCTCTAATCATTTTGAGCGGCCCGCGAATTTCTGGATCAGATGAGTCGAGCCCGAGACAATGAGTAAATCGCCCGGCAGGATCAGGGTGTCAGGTGTGGCATGCTGGAAGTCTTCGTTGGCGCGCTTGAGCCCTACGACCGTTACACCATATTTTTCACGAATACTGGCATTGGCAAGTGTGTTGTTTTGAGTCGGCAGCGGGGCGTGAATTTTGGCGATTGCAAAGCCGTCATCGAACTCGATGAAATCAATCATCCGCCCGGTAATGAGGTGCGCGACACGCTCTCCCATATCCGCCTCCGGGTAGACAACGTGATGGGCACCAATACGTTGAGCAAGATGTCCATGTTCGGCAGTCAGTGCTTTGACCCAGATATCCTGGATGCCCAGCTCGGTCAAGGCCATGATGGTCATCAGGCTGGCCGCCAGGTCGGTACCAATACCTACAATGGCATGGGCAAAATCGGCAGTGCCTAGTTGGCGCAAGACCATGAGGTTGGTGGAGTCGGCCTGGACGGTGTGAGTCAAGAGATCAGCCCACTCATGGACAGGTTCAGCATCCCGGTCGATGCCCATGACGTCATGGCCCAACCGCATTAACGATTGGGCCACAGAGCCACCGAAGCGACCGAGGCCGATCACCACAACGCTATCGCCTTTGGAAAAAGAAAACTGCTCTGTAAACAGAAACTTAGCCAACAATTGGGTGCTCCTCTGGATAGCGATAGGGCATGCGGTGCTCGCCCAGAGCCAGTGACGCCGCAAGCGTAATAGTGCCAACCCGTCCGACATACATCAGCAGAGTCAGCATCAACTGACTTGTCTCAGGCAGATTGCCAGTGATTCCGGTGGACAGGCCGACCGTGCCAAACGCAGAGATGACTTCGAAGATAACCTGGTCGGTGGGGAAGTCAGTTTCGCGCAAGATAACCAGCGTCCCCAGCACAATCATGGCGCTGCTCAGTACGAGCACCGTGATGGCTTGGCGTTGTGCTGAGGCGCCGACTCTCCGGCCAAATGCCTCACTGTCACTGCGGCCTCGAATTTCAGCAATGATCAATATGACGAGGATAGCGGCGGTACCGACCTTGACACCCCCAGCGGTTCCCGCACTACCGCCCCCTACAAACATCAGAAAGTAGTGCACTGCCCAACTCTCATGGGTCAGCATGCCGATATCAATTGAATTAAACCCGGCTGTCCGTGCAGAAACAGAAGCAAATGCCGCGGAGAGAACTTTATCAGCCAACGGCATCGGGCCGAGTGTTGTCGAGTTGGACCACTCAAACATCAGCAAACTGAAAAAGCCACCCAGCAACAGTACTGCCGTGCCAATCAGAGTGAGCTTGGTATGCAGTGACCAATGACGGGGATCGTTCAATTTGTTACGCAAGTCATGCAGGACGGGAAAGCCGATACCGCCGATAACAATCGCGGTCATGACCGGTAGCAAGATAAATACATCTGTGGCGTAGCGCACCAGGCTGTCCGGGTGGATGGAGAAGCCCGCGTTATTGAATGCCGATACGGCATGAAACAGACCGCTCCACGCTGCTTCAGCCCATGGCAAGTCATAAGCCAAATGTAATCGGAGGGTGAGCGAGAGCGCGATAATGAGTTCCAGGGCAAACGTCACCACAAGCACCAGTTTGGCCACACTGGCAATGTCGCCCAACCTCAATGAGCGTGACTCGAACTGGGCGATCATTTTGGTGCGCAGACGAAAGGAGCTATTGACCATCAAGCCCAGCAAGGTCGCCACAGTCATCATGCCGAAGCCCCCTAGCTGGAATAGCAGCAGAATCACCGACTGACCAAAGGTTGACCAGTAAGTGCCGGTATCCACCACTACCAACCCGGTAACGCATACGGCCGATACTGCTGTAAAGAATGCAGTCAGCCAGGGTGCAGCACTACCTTCGGCGTGGGATATCGGGAGCATCAGAAGGCCGCTGCCGACGAGTATTGCGGCCAGAAACACCAGAGCGACAGCCCTGGCTGGATGAAGCAATGATTTCATTTAACGGTCGCCAGCAAGGTTGGGGGCATCGGCGGCACCCGCTGACACCCCTCAACTGTAAACAGTTGGTCAGCGCGAATGCAAACGGTTGGTCATCGGACCATGGCGTAGTGTCCGTGGTAATCCGCCATATCCAGACTCATTCTGGCGTCAAAAGCACCGCCAGCGTCATTTTTATGAACTCTTCGTTGCGGTCGATTGTGTCCAGGGCGCCGCGGACGTTATCGGCAACGTCTGCCGAGCCGCGAGCCTCCGCCCAGTTTGATAGCTCCATGATGGCTGCCTCGAGGGCGAGCTGGTTTTTCATTGATCTTGAAAAGAAGGGAAGGGAGTAGGTCAGAATTTGGCATCGCGAATCCTCCGTGGAGTTTTCAGCGCAGCAGGGGGATTTGGAGTGGTATTCGTTCGGCAGGGCGCCGGTGGAGGGAAATGGGTTGCGTGACTTGTCGTGACTCTATGTTGATCTATAGCTATTCGATTGCAGCGAGCGCCATAGAAATCAACCATGTACCAAGGGTTTGCTAGAGTTCTGCGTGCATGGGGTGCTAGGGGTCGAGTGTTCGAATCACTCCGTCCCGACCATATAATTCAAAGGGTTGCGAGATTTTATCTCGCGACCCTTTTTTATTTTTGATCGTTTTTACCCCTACAAAACGACTGGCTCTGAGTGGAATCCTCACTGCGTTCGCGTGAATTGATGCCTTATCTGGCAGTCGTCTCATGAACAAGGCTGGAGAAAATTTACGCTATTTAGCCGTACCGGCGATGGATATGCTGCATGCATGGATGATCGCCCAGTGTCACCTGACGCCCGAAGGCACGGCCATCAATAAGGCGCTCAATTACAGCCTGAAACGGTGGGCAGCGCTGTCACACTACGTCAATGGCGGGGCCGGCCCAATTGACAACAATTGGGCCCAGAACCAGATCCGCCCTTGGGTTCTTGGACATAAAACTGGCTCTTCGCAGGTTCGTTTTGCAGCGGTAAACGCGCGGCCGTGATCATAAATATGATCCAATCGGCGCGGCTGAATGGTCATGATCCGTATGCCTCTGAAGGATGTTCTCACACACCTGCCGACGCAGCGGGCGAGTGAAATCGATCAGTTACTGCCGCATCAGTGGCAACCGGTTTAGTTACGCAAGGCATGATGGCCGGACGCATACGTAATAACGCCAGAACAGTAATGCATAGACGATGTCACCCGATGCCGCTACTGGCAATGGCCAGGGGATGCTGCCCGTCAGCCAGTGACCATATACCACCACAACAAACAGTACTTTCAGGATTATCCCGAGCAGGATATAGGGACGATACTGCAGCGGATCGCGAGCGATCATCCAATAGGCCCAGCCGAATATGATAACCAGGCACGTGGTGAGTTGAATGAAGAGGGTTGAGGTAGGGGTAATTTGCAGCCCCAACAGTGCAGCTACGGGTTGTAGGGCTACGAGTAATGGAAGACCTGCGAATACGTTGAAGCAGGCGGCAGAAATAAACAGCTTGCGTGTATAACTGTCGGTCATGGAGTTATTCCTGAGAGGTGTTGACGCCTCGCACCATGCAGAGACATCTTGTAACTTTTAGGTCTCAGCCAAGCAGCTTGAGTAATGCCGGATAGCTATTGGGGAACAGCCTGCTTATCCAGAACAAGGTGCTCGACTTGTTCCCTGTGATAATGCGTTTGGTTCCTTTGCGCAGCCCCTTGATGATGTCGCCGGCACAATCTGCCGCAGGCGTCAGTAGCATCTTGTCGGCAAGCGCTTTGAACCTTTCTTCTGTACTACCGGCGGCTTTACAGCGTCGTCCGGCCTTTTCAATATTGGTTTTGATTCCGCCAGGGTGCACACACACGGCGCGCACGCCGCTGCCCTCAAGTTCCGACCATAGTGCTTCGGTCAGACCACGTACGGCGAACTTCGACATGTTGTAAGCGCTTTGCATCGGGAAACCTACCAGGCCAAATACGCTGGAAATGTTGACGATGCAGCCTTCCCGCTGGGCCTGCATCATCGGCAGGAACGCTTTGGTGCCGTACAGCACGCCCCACAGGTTGATACCGAGTTGCCACTCGTACTCATCGATGGAGGTGTTGGCAACTGTCCCGATGACTGCGGCACCTGCGTTATTGATGACGAAGTGCGCCGTGCCAAAATCTCGCTTTACCTCGTCGGCATGGGCCTGGAAGGCGTCCCAGGACGATACGTCCAGGAGGTAACCTTTCGCTTTACTGGCGTCAGGCAATAGCTTCATGGTTTTGTCGAGACCAACCTGGTTGATGTCCGACAGGGCGACGTGCGCGCCAGCTTCCACCATCTGGATAGCCAACTCCCGACCAATGCCTGATCCTGCGCCGGTGATGACGACTACTTTGTTTTGGAACATGTTTTTTATCCTTCTTGTTTTGATTGGTTTGGCCACTACAAATTTTTCTGACAAGAACTATTTGCTGAGAATGTGGATCGCGACGGCTGCCTCCTCAATACCCTGCAAACCGCCGCCGTTCTCCTGGATTGCATGGCGTGCGCCATATACCTGGCGTGCGCCAGCCTCTCCGCGCAGTTGCGTAACAAGTTCGTAGAGTTGTCCGATCCCGGTAGCGCCGAGTGGATGGCCTTTCGATTCCAAGCCACCTGAGGTATTGACCGGGATGCGCCCGCCCAGCGTGAATTCGCCACGTTCAGCCGCAGGTCCGCCCTGACCGAACGGGACCAGGCCCAGGTTTTCGACCTGAATGATTTCGCCCATCGCCGAGGCGTCATGGACTTCGGCGACATGCATGTCTTGCGGCCCCAGGCCCGCCTGTTCATAGGCCTGATTAGCGGCCAGGCGACCGACGTTCAGTTCCGGCTGATCGAGCCGGCGATGGCTGAAGCTACGGATGACGCTGGCCGCTACCTTGATGCAGCGGCTCCTGTCGGCACCGATGCGTGCGAGTCCTTCCTCGGTGCACAGGATGGCTGCTGCTGCGCCGTCCGACAGCGGCGCGCACATTGGCAGGGTGAGCGGGTAGGTGATCGGAGGGGCGGCAAGGATTTCGTCGATACCGAAGGCTTTGCGAAATTGCGAGTAGGGGTTATGGACCGAGTGAGTGTGGTTTTTCGCCGACACCGCTGCGATCTGCCGCTGCGTGGTGCCGTAGGTTTTCATATGCTGGCGGCACAATGCGGCATAGATGGCCATGAACTTACTGTAAGGCTTGTCCGATTCCGACCCGGCAGGCGGCACCACGCCTTCGCCCATTTTCACCAGCGTCTGATAATTCTCTTCGGCTCGAGATACGTCCCAACCAGCCTCGAACAGCGAGAGGGCCTTCAGTTTATCCGGGATGTTCATCTTTTCCGCACCCAACGCCAGCGCGATACTGGCTGTACCGGCCTTGAGACTTTGCACGGCCAAATTGAAGGCTGAGCTACCCGAAGCGCAGGCATTCTCGATGTTATAGATAGGAATGCCTTCAATACCGATCTTGCTGAACACGACCTGACCTGGGATCGAGAGCTGACCTTGCAATGGACCATTGGTCATGCCGGCATAAAACGCGATATCGAGATCGGCGGCAGTGCAGTGGGCGTCCTTCAATGCGCCCTGGAAAGCCTCACGTGCCAAGTCGTCGAGGCTGCGTTCGATGTGGCGACCGAAGACGGTCATGGCGATGCCGGCGATATAGATATTGCTCATTGAAAATTCCTTATATTCAGTGGGTCAGTGTCCAGTTCGCACCCCACGGCGTGGTTGACGTTGGGTGCGCCTGGGCAGCGGCTTACTGAAGTTGCTGGTCGTTACCAGGTTCAGGCAGGCGTATCTCGGCCACGTGCAGGCCGAGGTTGAGAACGACTCGATTTTTTTCCGATCGGGTCGTTCGACGGGCCTGAGATCTGCGGTTGTGTCAGATCTTGCGGGCCGCGTTTTTCCAATACGGCTGACGCAGTTCTTTTTTCAGCACCTTGCCCACCGGACTACGTGGCAGGCTGGTAGTGAAGTCGACCGACTTCGGTGCCATCACGCTGCCTAGCCTGGCCTTGCACAGCTCGATAAGCTCCTGCTCGGTGGTTTCCTGGCCTGGGTTGAGCTCGACCACGGCCTTGACGGCCTCGCCCCATTTTTCATCGGGCACGCCAATCACGGCGCAGTCCTGAACGGCCGGATGTCCCCACAGCACTTGCTCGACCTGGCTGGGATAGACGTTGAAGCCGCCGGAAATGATCATGTCCTTTTTGCGATCGGTGAGGTGCAGATAGCCTTCGGCATCGATATGGCCGATGTCGCCGGTATGCAGCCAACCGTCGACGATGGTCTCGGCGGTCTTCTCCGGCTGCTTGTAGTAACCCTTCATGATCAGGTCGCCGCGCACGCATATTTCACCGGTTTCACCGCGCGGCAGGATCTGGTGGGTGTCGCTCATCACTTCGACGCGGACCAGCGGGTTAGGGCGGCCGACCGAGGACAGGCGTTCGTCGTCGGCGAATTGGTCACCCACCAGATGCTCGTCAGGACGAAAGTTGGCGATGCTGGCCGGTGCTTCGGTCTGACCATAGCCGCCGGTCATGACCGGGCCGAAAATCTCGATAGCTTTCTTCAGCTTGTCTACCGACATGGGCGCCGCGCCGTACATCAGGTACTTCACCGAGGAGAAATCCAGCGTCTCGATACCGGGAATTTCCAACAGCCTGTAGATCACCGTTGGCGGCAGAAAGAGCTCGCTGACCCTGTGCTGCGCAATGGCGTTCAACATCAATGCCGGATCGGGTTTGGTAATGACCACGACAGTGCCACCTTGCGCCGTGCAGGGTACGGACAACAGGCCGGCAGTGTGGGTCATCGGTGCGGCGGCCATATTCACCGGCTTTTCACCATTGCGATAAGCACAGGTCAGCATGAAGTGAGCGATGAACGTCTGCACGCTGCGGTGGGTGTTCATCACGCCCTTTGGCGTGCCCGTTGTTCCACCAGTGGGTGAGACCGCCACCACGTCGTCCATGTCATAAGCGACTTCGGGACGGCTCGCCGGCTGGCCGGCACTCCATAGTTCCAACGAAGGTGCATCGACAGCATCGGCATCGATACAGATCCAGTGTTTGATCTTAGGCAGCCTGGACCGTAGCTCGGCGATGATTTGCGCGAAATCGTTCTGGTAGAACATCACCTCGCAGTCGAATGCGTCGAGGATGTAGTGATTCTCTTCGCTCGAGTTGCGCGCATTGACTGGAATCCAGGTCATGTTGGCGCGCCATAGACCCAGTGTGCAGGCCCAGGCGGTGACGTCGTTACCTGACCAGACGGCACCCTTGGTTTCCTTCGGCAAGCCCAGTGCGAGCAGCTTGTTGGCGATGCGACACGAGAGCTCGCCGATTTCGTTGAAGGTGTAAGCGCGCTCGCCCTGGATGTAGGCGACCCCGGCAGGGTTGATGCCCCAGCCGCGATCGTAAAAGTCGATGATGGCCATAAGTGGTTCCTGTGCCGGTAATCAGAGTTTGGTAACGGTGGCACGGGCCAGGCCGCGTTCTTCCAGGAAGCCGAGCAGATAGCGGTGTCCAAAAGCCTTGGAGCCAGAAGCGAAGCCGACCTTGTTGGTGTCGTCGTCGAGCAGCCTGATCGCCGCCGCGGCCTGTAGGGCACCGGTGGAAATATAGGGTGTGACGCCATGCACGGTAGCGCGCACGGCGGACAGGTGACCGCGGCCGATAGCGATGTCGACGCTGCGTTGCAAGGTGGTGCGTTCGCGGGGCGGCATGCTCGGCGTGGTGGCCTCTACCAGGCTCTTCACCACCGCGTCCTGCTGCTCCTTGGACAAGTGCTTGTATTGCGCTTCCCACTTCTGGCTCAGGCCATGCACCATCGGCATCACATTGTTGTCGTAGAAACCGACCGCGGAGGTGCAGGCGCGCACGCGCGGATCATGCTCGAAGTAAATTGGCAGCGAGGTTCCCCCCCAAGGCAGGCAGAAAACCGGCTGCATGAAGTTGGGGTCGACAATGTTGAACGAAGCGGTGGCTGGGTGCTGCACCAGCTTGTTTTCCCACAGGTAGAACTGCTCCCGGTGGAACAATTCGAAAATCGAGGCCGCCGAGCCCAGGCTGACCCCGGCGACATCACGCGGGCCGCGGCACAGGGCGGCGGTTTCCAGCACGTCGATGCCGGGGGTTTCCAGCGCCAGTTCGGCGGCGATCTCGGAGAAGCTGAACATGTAGGACAGCGATGGCGAAACCAGCAGGCCAGCCTGACGATAGAGCTCGCCAAATTGCTCGCGAACCTGACGGACGTAGCTTTGCTCGCCGGTGGTATCTATGTGGTGGCAGCCGGCCTTGAGCGCGGCCTCGACGGTGGTCAGACCGAAGTTGACGAAGGGGCCAACGGTGTTGCAGACCACTTTGGCCCCCTTGAAGGCGGCGCTCAGCGATTCGACGTTGTGCTCGGCCTCGATGATTTCATAGGTCGCGGACTCCAGGCGTACCACACGTTGCGCCATCATTTCCTGCGCGCGCTTGGCATCGCGCGCCACAGCGGTGAAAGGGATGTTCTGGTCGATCAGCCAGTCCATGGTCAGCATGCCGGTGTAGCCACTGGCGCCATAGACAACTACGGGAAATTTAGCCATTTTTTGCGTCTCTTGTTTTTCGGGTTTTGGGTAGCTGCATGCATCAATTCTGTGACCAGCCTTCGGCATAGAGCTGTTGGCACAGGAGGCCAACACGCATCGTGATGATGGTGTTCTCACCATCCTCGATCAGTGCAGAGCGGGCATCGCGGAAGATTTTTTCGATCGGGTATTCGCGCGAGGTGACCGCGCCACCGAACAGCTGCAGTGCCTCGCTGGCAACCTTCATGCACTCTTCGGTGACTGTTACCTTTGCTGAAGCTGTCGCGTAGGGGTGAGCGCACGGTGACAAACGCGCATAGGCCAGTGACCGCCGAGCGACGCCGCGCGCCAGTTCGACGCGGCGCATCATGTCGCCCAGGCGGTAGCGTGTGAGCTGATGGTCGATCAGCAATTGGCCGCCCTGTTTGCGTTCATGGCAATACTGCAAAGCCATTTCGAAGGCCGAGCGGGCGACGCCGGTGAACACCTGCGACATATGCGTACCGGCGTAGGACCAGGCCGAGGATTGGTTGCCGTAATATTGATCTTTCAGGGCGACGGCAAAGCGGCGTGGTATTTTCACGTTGCTGAAATAGATTTCACCCTGTGGCAGGGCGCGCTGACCGATTTTGTCCAGCGGCTTGCCGCGTGAAATACCGGGCAGGTCGAGCGGGATGATCACAGCTACGCCGTGGGGCCTGCCATCGGCATCGAAGTAGCCGTCACCATAGTCAGCGGTCATGTGAGCCAGCGCGACTTGCGCCACGGCACCGTTTGAAAACCAGGCCGAACATTGGCCATTGATAACGATCTCGTCCTTGCCGACTTTGGCGCAGAGGCTGCCCTTATTGCCTTCCTGTCCGGGCGGCCATTCGCGCTTCATGTCGTAGATCATGAGATCGCTGCCTTTGTCCGGGTGAGTCACCATCCAGCAGCCGATCTTGCCCGTGCAGAGCTCTACGAGCTCCTGATTGCCGGCGGCCATGGCCATTTGCAAGGGAGCACCGCAGACAACCAGGGAAATCCCCAGGCCGGCATCGCCCCACCCCATTTCCTCGCCGATCAGTGACTCAAGACGAACGGCGGTCTGGGGTTCGAACTGAGAGAAGAAAGCTGGCTCGATACCGAGCTTCGCCGCCTCTTGAAACACCGACCAGAATGGCGAGTCTGGTGCGCACACGTCGGCGGCACTCATTTTGTCGAGCTCCCGGCCGATGGGGCGTAGTACGTGTTTGGCAAACTGATGCACCGTCTGCTGTATGGCGCGCTCTTCTTCGGTCAGCGGCGTTTCAAAGCCAGTCAGACCGACGGCAGGCAATCGCAGGGTTTCGTGCAATGTGATCATTGTGAAGGCCTCGCCTGGAGTTGTGATCGATCTGTCTCGCACTTATGCGAGCGGCGGAAATTCGGGTGATTATTGTTCTTCCCGACATCGACAACTCACCTGAAAAGCGGTCATATTTGTCAAAATATGCTCATCCCGAGATGCCCATGAATCCGCAACAACAGGTCCATGAAACACTGGGATTGCCCTTGCTGGGCGGCCTGGTGTGCAGTGAAATCCCCTTGTATGCGGAGCGCTACTTCTTGCATACGACTGATCTATCCGTCCCGCCGGTTGACTTCATGGCCCTGTTGACCCAGTTCGGTGGCTCGCGGGCGGATGAGGGGGCAGGGGGCGAATTGCGCTCAACCTCGATGCCCCGCTTGTCAATGCTGCTGCCTGCAGGTTGTGCCACTCAATGGCACTATTCCGGCAGCATTGATTTCGCGGTTTTTTATCTGCCCGAGCGCACGGATGGCGTGTTTCGACAATTGCGTGAGCTATGCGCTGGCGCGCAGGCACCATTGCCCCTCAGTGATGGCTTGGTGAGTGCTGCGGCCCGGCAATTGATGGATGAGCTAAGCCTTGGGAAAGGGGCTGATCAGGGGTTCATGGCAAGATTGGCCATGGTCATGCTTGAGCAGGTGTATCGTGCGCTGCGAGTTGACGTGAGCCGAGGTATTTATCCGCCGCATATTCATCTGGCGCGCCTGCATACCGTACTGGTCTACATTCGCGAGCATCTGGGGCAGGAACTCTCGATCAGCACGCTGGCTGACCAGGCGGGTGTCAGCCCGGCTCATTTCCGACGGCTGTTTCAGCGCGCCATGGGTATGCCACCCCATCGCTATGTGATGAATCTACGACTCGAACATGCGCGTGATCTGCTCATGCAGACCGATCTCCCTATTTTGCATGTGGCACTGGAGTGTGGCTTCAGCTCTCAGAGCCACCTGACTGCAGCGTTCAAAGTTGCGCACGCCAGTACACCGGCCGAATACAGAGCCCTGGCTGGAAGGTAGCGGATACTTTGGCGTGGCGAGCAGGTCACTGCACCGAAAGTACGCAAGCGGCTTGCGTTGGATTGCACCGGGGTTCAAGCCCTCGGGCTATTCCATGGTAGTGTTCGACCGTTTGGAACTGTATCCAGGGACCTTCAGACGCTCCTTGGGTAAGCGTCTCTCAACCACTCAGGTCTGAAACAATGGACTGCATAGAGCCCCAACTGATCCTCAAAACGACGCCGCCGCGTAGTCAGAAATCAGCACGGATACGAAGCCGCCTGGGTATTCATACCCAGGAACTGACAGACAAAGTGGTGATCGCCGTCCAAGCGCCGGCAGGCTTCGGCAAAACCTTTCTGCTGACCCAATGGCGCCGTGAATGTTTGTCTCACGGCGCCGTGGTGGCCTGGATGACGCTGGATGCACAGGATGATGGCGCGCGTTTTGTCCAGGGGCTGGGAGTTGCCATGGCCATTGGCAGCGGTCGGCCGTCGTTTGCCCGCGCATTCGAGCCTATTGCGGGACTGGGGCGTGACGAACAGGAAGGGCTGACGCAATGGTTGGCGGAAGTGGCTGATCTGGGTAGTGAAACCGTATTGATTCTGGATGAAGCGGATACCTTGCCCAAGCTGACGATCCGTTACTCCCTGACGTACCTGTTGCACAACGCGCCAGCCAATTTGCGCATCATCATGGCCTCTCGCACACGGTTGAATCTGCAAGTGACGGACCTCGCGGCAAGAGGGCTTTTCACGACGATCATGACTGCGGCTTTACGACTGAATGTGGAAGAGGCGATCGCCATCCTCAATGACCGTTTCGGCGCAAGGGTTGATGCCGACCTCTGCGTGCGGCTGCACGAGATAACCGAAGGCTGGCCGCTCGGCCTGCAATTAGCGATTTCGGCGTTGGAGAAGAGCTCGAATCGGAGTGCGGCAGTCGAAGAACTGTCGACTTGTCTGGGGGACATCCAGCGTTATTTCGTCGACAGTTTGCTCGCACATCTTCGGGAGGAGCAGGTTCGCTTTCTGACCGGCATTGCAGTGTTGGAAATGGTCCAGCCCTTGTTATGCGAGGCGCTGACGGGCAACGCTCGCTCGGGTGAATTGCTGAAGGAACTGTGTGCCTCGACACCGATTTTTGTTGAAAGTATCGACAGTGACTGGGTGCGCATCCATCCATTGGCGCGGGAATTTCTGCTTGGCCGCTTTGCCGACTTGTCGGTGGAGGAACGTCAGGGTTATCACCGGCGCGGCGCTGTGTGGCTGGAGCACCACGGTTTCCTGGAGCAGGCCGCCCGGCAATATCTGTTGGCCGGCATGCCCCAACCGGCCTATACGTTGATCGGCAATTGCCTGTACGAAGTCATGTTGCAAGGGCAGTTCAGTCGGGTGCTGGAGTGGGTCGAGGAGCTTGGTCCCGCTGACGTGTTGTCGCATCCGCGCATCTGCCTGGCGGCGGCCTGGACATTAGCCATGGGAGAGCGTCAGGCAGAAGCGGCGCAATTGATTGCGGCTATTGAACAGCATCCGTCCGCCGACGAGGCGACACGCTGTGAAGCGGCCGCCATCGCCGCCGCCGCTGCCTACTTTGCGGACCATCCGGATCAATCGCATGAACTCATCATGCCTTGGGTCGATCGATTGCCTTCATTCTCAATCAAGGTGCAAGCCATTGTCGCGAGCCAGATCGCCCGGCTGACGCTGTTGCAGGGACAACCGGAGAAAGCCCGGCGAATCCTTCAGCGAGCACCGCGTTACGCGGGTAGTCCTGGCCTTGATGCCATTCGCGGGTATGGCGAGTGGGTGGTCGGTCTTGCTTATTTATACGAGGGTCGAATGGTGTCGGCGCGTACGGCGTTGCACGACAGCCTGTTGCATGCCGAACGGGACATCGGTCGGCGCAGTCCGGTGGCGGTCATGTTAGCGAGCGCTCTGGCGACGGTGTTGCTGGAACAGGGGGAAGTCCAGGAGACCGCTACGGTGCTGGCGAACAGGCTGGATATCGTTGAGCGATTGGCCTCTCCCGATGCGATTGTGCAGGGTTTCCTCGCCGCCTCTCGACTGGCCTCACTCCAGGGGCAGGGGCATCGCGGGCAGGATCTGCTCGAGGCGTTATTCGCCCTTGGAGAAGAGCGAAATATCCCACGATTTTGCATTGCCTCCCTGGGAGAACAAATACGCCTGCATGCCTTGCAGGGACGCAGTGATACCTGTCAGGCATTATGGCGACGGCTGGACAGTTTCACGCCAGTTATTACCCGTGAGCGAGCAGGGTTGCTGGGTCCGGAGCTGGACTTGCTGGCCGGGGTAGCCAACGCTTATGCCTTACTGGCCCAACGTGATTGGGAGGCGATGCTGGCGGTGCTGGACAAGGTTAGTGAAACAGCCGAATACCTGCGTCGTGGGCGAGACATCGTGCAGATCAAGCTGCTCAGGGCACTGGCACTCAGGGCGACCGGACAGGGCGGTACTGACTATTTGCTGGAGGCTGTCAGCCTCGCGCAAGAAAACGGTATGTTGCGTGTGGTGCAGGACACCCATCCGGACCTGATCAAATGGGAGCGGACGCTCCAGGGTGAAACGGTCCCATTGCTTGCGACGACCTCTACGCCCGCACCTGTTGCGCGACCGGAATCCACCCCATTGAGCGTGTCCGCGAGTCGTCTCCTGACGCCCAAGGAACGCGAGGTGTTGCAGTTATTGGCTCGCAACCTGTCCAACAAGCAAATCGCCCTGGCGCTGAATGTCGGCGAGGAAACCGTGAAGTGGCACTTGAAAAACCTGTTTGGAAAATTCCAGGCCGGTACAAGACAGCATGTAGTCGCGCGCGCATACATGCTGGGAATTCTCGAGACAGCGAGCTGATGCGAACTCACCACCCGAGGTGATCCGTTCGGATCATCCTTTAACTCCCCCCCTAATCCGATTTCCAGCCACCCCCCCAGTCAATGGGGGGGTACGCTTTTCGACTTCGCAATAGTCTGAATCCACAAAAGCACCAACGTATCGGTGAGTGGGAGCAGGTTTATGTCTGTAAAAGTGCTGATCGCCGGTGCAGCAATGGTGCCGTTTCTACCGCTGGGTGGCTCTGACAGTCATGCGGCGTTGGCGGGGCAAGCCATCCGTGCGGCGCTGGCCGATGCGCGGATCGACTATGACCTGGTCGACCAGGTGTTTACTTCCTGCGTACACGCAGAAGCCGGTATCGCCGAGCAAATGTTGTCGCAGATTGGCTACTCGGGGGTGCCGACTTTCAGCCTCGGCGATGGCTGTGCGTCGGCCAGTAGTGCTTTCCATCTGGCCCGCAATAGCCTGCTGTGCGGCCAGGCTGAATGTGTCCTGTTGGTGGGTGTCGAGTGCATGCCGGCACACATCTCCAATCGTGAGTTTTTCGGTTTGAAAGATCACGCTCACGATGAGTCGGCAACGGTCAGGCTGGATGAAAACCCCATCGGCTTTATCGAGCGTCGACAACAACCGGCGCTGCTGTTCGCTGCCCAAACCCGCTGGTTATTGACACGCATGGGCATTGCTCAAAGCAGCTTCGATCAAGTGATTGAGCGGGCACGGGCCCAGGCTGGGCGCAATCCCTATGCCGTATTGAACCGCATGCCGGATCGCGACGACTGGCTCCCGCCTTATCTGTGCCCGCCCGCCTGCGGTGCGGCGGCCATCCTGCTCTGTACCCCGGCCTTCGCCCTGCGCTTCGGCGCTCGGGCGGACGTCACCGTGCTGGCCAGTGTCAGGGGCAGTGACAGCGCTTCAGAGCAGGAAGCGGGTTGCGTGCTGGATGTGCTCGGACAGGCGACTACCCGACGAGTCGCGCAGTTGGCCTATCAGCAGGCGGGCCTCGGTGCGGAAGACATCGATGTGGTTGAACTGCACGACCAAAGCGTCGGCGACTTCATGGTCAGTAGCGCCGCGCTGGGTTTTTGCCGGGAGGACGAGATCGATCGATTCGTGCAGCAAGGACACCGCTTGAAAGGACAGATGAATGCGGTGTGCCCATCGGGTGGCTTGCTGGGACGTGGTCACGCCCCGGGTGCCACCGGGTTGGCGCAACTGGTCGAGTTGGTCTGGCAACTGCGCGACATGGCTGACGGCAGGCAAATTGCCGGTGCCCGTACGGCTTTGCAACATAGCACTGCCCTGGGCCGGGCGGTGTCGGTCACCCTTTTGCAGCGCACTTGAGAGGAGGCTCATTACGCCGTGATTCAACCCATGACTTTTCGTAAACCATAGAGCAGGTGGCAAGCTAGATGAACAAAAATAATAAGATCTGCCATGCAAACCTTCGCAAAGGGTTGTTGGCCTCCGCCATTCTCACCGGCCTGGGCATCGCGCCCGTGGGGGCTGTGGAGATCAACACGGGGAATGAAGATTTTGCGGTTCGCTTCGACAACACGCTGAAGTTCAACTACGCCCAGCGCGTGGAAGCCCCCAACAGTAAGTTGGCCAATTCATGGAACAACAATGACGGGAATCGCAACTTCTCCTCCGGCAGTCCCGTTGCTCAGCGACTGGATGTGCTGTCCGAACTGGACGTGGTTTACAAAGAAAAAGCCGGTTTTCGTGTCAGCGCCAACACCTGGTACGACCATGCCTACGACGATATTGGCCGTGACAACGCCTCGACCAATCAGCTCAACAACGGTAAGCCGGACTCTCGTCATCAAAGCGGTTACGCCGATCGGTATTACAACGGCCCTTCTTCGGAAATCCTTGATGCCTTCGTCTTTGGCAGCACTGAAGTCGGCGATGAATCACTGCTCAGCGGCAAGCTCGGCAAGCACACCGTTTACTGGGGCGAAAGCATCCTCGCCTTTGCCCATGGCAACAGTTATGGCCAGTCCGGCCTGGATATTTCCAAGTCGCTGGCGGTCCCGGGAACAGAAGCCAAAGAACTGTTCATTCCGCGTAATCAGTTGTCTACCAGCTTAACGGTCAACCCGGAACTGACCCTCGCCGCGCAGTACTTCCTGGACTGGGACGCCGCGCGGTTGCCGGAGTCGGGCACTTATCTGGGGTTCAACGACGGCATTCAAAATGGCGGGCACAACCTGTCGTTGATCGGCGGCCAAAACCCGCTGTTCGGCGCACCTGGCCCACTGGGTGCCAACCGGTTTTTACGGCTGTCCAACGGGCATACGTTTACCCCGGACAACCAGGGTGACTTTGGCCTGATGGCCAAGTGGAGCCCGGAATGGCTGCAGGGTACGCTGGGTTTCTACTACCGCAAAACCTCCGACATTCTGCCCAACCTGGTGTTGCAGCCAACGGCGGTCGGCCCTGCGCAACTGATTTCCGGCAATGCCGGCAGCTACAACCAGTTCTATGTCGACGACATCGATATCTATGGCATCAGCCTGTCGAAAAGCATCGAAGGTGTCAGCGTCGGTCTCGACCTGAACTATCGCCACAACATGCCGCTGGCCAGCGTGCCGGCAACGGTCAGTCCGGCAGCCGGTGCTGCCGGTTTGCCTGGCTTCATCAGCAGCTTTGATGGTGATAACGGCGTGGCGCGAGGCAACACCGTGCACGCGGTGCTCAACGGCTTGACCACTTTCGGTGCGACACCGGTCTGGGACAGTTCGACCTTGCTGGTTGAACTCGCCTACAGCCGCTGGCTGGACGTCACCGAGAACAAGCAGCTGTTCAAAGGCGAAGACTGGTATCGCGGTGTCGACAAGGTCACCAGGGACAACTACGTCCTGGGCGTCAACTTCAACCCGACCTGGTATCAGGTGTTCCCCGGCATCGATATGTACCTGCCGGCCAACTACAGCGTCGGCCTTGCGGGCAACTCGTCGGTTCAGCTCGGGGGTAACAAGGATTCCGGCAGTTACTCGGTGGGCGTTGGCATGGACGTGCACAACCAGTACCGGTTTGACCTGAAGTACGTGGACAACTTTGGTCCGTTCGACACCTGCGGCTCAGCCGGTGGTGCAGGTGCACAGGGCGAGGGTGCCGCACCAGGGGCCAACGGCCAATACAACTGCGTACCGGGGCAGACCACTGCTTTCGGCGGTACTCAGCCTCAGCTCAAGGATCGGGGCATGGTCACTTTTACCTTCAAAACGACCATTTGATCGAAGTCTTTGCTTGATAGCAGGAGTCACTCCATGAAGTTCGTCAATACGCTTTTGTCCACTGCCTTGACCGTTGCCATCGCGGGTGCGGCACACGCAGCCGTGTCCCCTGATGAAGCAGCCAAACTCGGCAACAGCCTGACAGGCGTCGGCGCTGAAAAGGCCGGCAATGCCGACAACACCATTCCGTCCTACACCGGCGGTCTCACCACGGCGCCGGCCAGTTTTCAACCCGGTAGTTCGTTCCGTCCGGACCCTTACGAGGCCGACAAGCCACGCGTTGTCGTCGATGGCAAAAACGTCAGTCAATACATCGACAAACTGACCGCAACCACGCAAGAACTGCTCAAGCGTTACCCGACGTTCCGGGTCGATGTGTTTCCGACCCATCGCAGCGTTGCGCTCCCTCAACGGTTGCTGGACAACACCGCAAAAAATGCCGTCGGCACCCAGACACTCGAAGGCGGGGTAGCACTGGAAAACGCGTTGCCGGGCGTTCCGTTCCCGATCCCGAAAGATGGCTATGAGGCCATGTGGAACCACCTGCTGCGTTATCAGGGTTATGCCACCAATATCAAATATGACTCCTGGAACGTCGACAGTTCCGGCCGGGCGATACTGGCCACGACCGGTAATGGCTATCTGGAGTACCCGCTATACGATCCGAAGCGTACGGAACCGGCGAAAGAGACGGATCTGTTCTTCAAGACCAAACTCTACTACCAGGCCCCGGCCCGTCGCGCAGGCGAAGCCATCCTGGTGCAGGATGCCGTCAACCCTCTGAAAATGGAGCGTCGTGGCTGGCAATACCTGCCAGGTCAGCGCCGCGTGAAACTCGCACCGGATATCGCCTACGACACGCCAAACCCTGGCTCGGCCGGTGCTTCGACCTATGACGATGCCTGGGTATTCAACGGCGCAATGGACCGTTACGACTTCAAACTCGTCGGCAAAAAGGAAATGATCATTCCTTACAACACGTACAAGTTGAACTACCACAAGGTCGCTGCGGAGATCACCACGCCGCATCACGTCAATCCGGACCTGGTGCGCTGGGAGTTGCACCGCGTGTGGGTGGTTGAAGCCACGCTGAAACCGGGCAAACGCCACATCTACAGCAAGCGCACCTTCTACCTCGACGAAGACAGTTGGATCGCCCTGGCCTCGGATGAATATGACGCCAGCGGCAAGCTGTACCGCGGGTCCTTTGCACACCTGGCATACAGCTATGACGTGCAGGCGCCGAATTCCGATAACCACATGATTTATGACCTGGTCTCTGGCAGCTACAACATCACCGGCATCTACGGGCCGTACGGCGGCGTCAAGTACATCGACCCGCTTTCGAAAGCGCAATGGGCACCTGAGTCATTGGCCGGCACGGGTATTCGCTGAGCCATAACGCAGGTGTTTTCTTGTCGCCGACAGTGTGTATCGCACTGTTCGGCGGTTTTTTTGCCGAGTAGACCTCATGAATACATTTAGATGGATTGCGCTCACTGCGCTAATTTTGGCGTTGGCTACCCCATTCACCAGATCCGTCGTCGCCGCTGACGTTGTCGACGTGCTGTCGAGCCCCGCGATTCAGAGTGACAAGGCGATTGGCGGGGTGTTCACCGGGTTGACCCGTGCAGGTCAGCGCCTGGTCGCCGTGGGCCAACGCGGCCATATTTTTTATTCCGATGACAACGGCGTCCGCTGGCACCAGGCAGACGTGCCGGTGAGTTCCGATCTGGTGGCCGTGCATTTTCCGAGCCCGACGCAGGGGTGGGCGGTCGGGCACGACGGCATTGTGTTGCACAGCGACAACAGGGGTGAAACCTGGAAGCGTCAGCTCGATGGCCGTCAGGTGGGGCAGATCATGCTCGAACATTTTCAGAGGCAAGAAGGGCAACAGCCCAATGATGCGTTATTGGCCGAGGCTCAACGAATGGTCGATGAAGGGGCTGACAAACCTTTTCTGGACGTTTGGTTCGCCAATGATAAAACCGGCTATATCGTCGGCGCGTTCAATCTGATTTTCCGCACTGAAGACGGCGGGCGGAGCTGGGTTCCGTTGATGGATCGCACCGACAATCCGGGAGCACTGAATTTCTACGGGATACGAGCAATCGGCGATGACCTGTTCATTGTCGGCGAGCAAGGCCTGGTATTGAAACTGGACTTGGCAACGCAACGCTTCATCAACCTCCCGACGCCCTACAGCGGCAGCTATTTCGGCATCACCGGCAAGCCGGGCTCGGTGCTCGTTTATGGCCTGCGGGGCAATGTTTATCGCAGCGTCGATCACGGCGTGAACTGGGACAAGGTTGAACTGGGGCTGGCCTCAAGCATCACCGCGAGCACGATCACCGCCGACGGCCGAATCATCCTGGTCAGCCAGGCCGGGCATGTGCTTGTCAGCACCGACGACGGCGCCAGTTTCACGCTAAAGCCACAAGACCGCCTGGGGCCCGCCGCTGCGGCGCAGGTCATCGCATCAGACGTCGTGGTGGTCGCGGGCGCACGGGGCTTGCGCCAGTTGCCCTTCGAATGAGCCCACATCCCACATAATAAAAAGAGACGAGCCACTTCATGGGTAACTACAACCTCGATACGATGCCGGTGATCCGAGAGCTGAAGGGCTTCGATGCACGCTCCGGCAATGTCCTTGAACGCCTGATTTTCAACAACCGCCTGCTGGTGGTGCTGACCTGCCTGATCGTGACGGTAGTGCTGAGCTATTTCGCGGCCACTGGGCTAACGCTCAATGCCAGCTTCGAAAAGATGATTCCGCAGAGTCAGCCGTACATCAAAAACTACCTTGAGAATCGCCAGTCGTTACGCGGGCTGGGCAATACGGTTCGGGTGGTGGTGGAAAACACCGACGGCGACATCTACGACCCGAAATACCTGGAGGTGCTCAAGCAGGTCAATGACACCTTGTTCCTGACCCCGGGCGTGGACCGGGCCTGGATAAAGTCATTGTGGACGCCTGCCGTGCGCTGGACCGAGGTCACGGAGGAGGGCTTCCGTGGTGGCCCGGTCATGCCGGACTCCTACGACGGCTCGGCCAGTGGGGTCGAGCAACTGCGCTTGAACATCGCCCGTTCCGGCATCATCGGCAGTCTTGTCGGCAATAATTTCAAATCGAGCATGATTGTGGTGCCGCTGCTGGAGAAGGATCCGGTCACGGGCGCCGCAATCGACTATCACCATTTTTCGCGGATGCTTGAAGAGCAGCTACGCAACAAGTTTGAGTTTGCCGGCAGTAGCGCGGTACACCTCGCCGGTGAAGAGGGCAAAGGCCCGATCAAGATCCGCGTGATCGGTTTTGCCAAACTGGTGGGCGATCTGATCGACGGCCTGATGCTGATCATGATGTACTTCGGCGCCGCAGCGCTGATTGCCACCGCCATCATCTTTGCCTTTACCCGTTGCGTGCGCAGCACCGCGCTGGTGATTCTGTGCTCGGTGGTTGCGGTGGTCTGGCAACTGGGCCTGATCACCTTGTTCGGTTATGTACTCGACCCGTTTTCGATTCTGGTGCCGTTTCTGGTGTTCGCCATCGGCGTGTCCCACGGTGCGCAGAAAATGAACGGGATCATGCAGGACGTCGGACGCGGCACCCATCAGTTGATCGCCGCGCGTTACACCTTCCGTCGTCTGTTCCTGGCCGGACTGACCGCATTGCTGGCCGATGCCGTGGGTTTTGCGGTGCTGATGCTAATCGACATTCCGGTGATCCAGGACCTGGCCGTCACCGCCAGCATTGGCGTGGCGGTGCTGATCTTCACCAACCTGGTGCTGCTGCCAGTGCTGCTGTCTTATTGGGGTGTCAGTCCCAAGGCGGCGGCGCGCAGCTTGCGTCAGGAAAGTCAGGAACTGAAAGGGAAAGGGCTGGGCAATGTGTGGAGCCTGCTTGACCGCTTTACCGAGCGTCGTTGGGCAACAGTGGCGGTGGTGGTGGCCGGGTTGCTGGCGGTAGGTGGCTTCATGGTCAGCACGCAGTTGAAGATTGGTGATCTCGATCCGGGCGCACCCGAACTGCGCGCCGACTCACGTTACAACCGCGACAACGCCTACATCACTGCCAATTATTCGCTGTCCAGCGACCAGTTTGCGGTCATGGTCAAAACCGCCAGCGAAGGTTGCCTGAAGTACGAAACCCTGGTGGAAGCCGATCGTCTCGGCTGGCTGCTGCAACAGCAACCGGGTGTGCAGACTACCGTGTCGCTGGTCAACGCTGTGCGCCAGATTACGGCGGGTTCCTATGAAGGCAACCCGAAAATGCTGACCGTCGCGCGCAACCAGAACGTGTTGAACTACGGCGCGCAACAGGCCTCGGTGAACAACCCGGAACTGTTCGACAGTGATTGTTCGATGATGCCGGTGATCGCTTATCTCTCCGACCACAAGGCCGAAACCCTCGATCACGTGGTGAAAGTGGCCGATCAGTTCGCCCGTGAACACAGTAACGACGATCGGCAGTTCATGCTCGCCGCCGGTAGCGCCGGGATCGAAGCGGCGACCAATATCGTCGTGCGCGACGCCAATCGCACCATGTTGTTCTACGTGTATGGCGCGGTGATCGTGCTGTGCTTCATCACCTTCCGCAGCTGGCGGGCGGTGGTGGTGGCAGTCGTGCCGTTGATGCTGACGTCGATTCTCTGCGAGGCGTTGATGGTCTGGCTGGGCATGGGCGTGAAGGTCGCGACCTTGCCGGTGATTGCCTTGGGTGTCGGCATCGGTGTCGATTACGCGCTGTACCTGCTCAGTGTTCAGTTGGCTCAGCAGCGTGCCGGTCTGTCGTTGACCGAAGCCTACAAAAACTCCGTTGCGTTCACCGGCAAAGTGGTGGCGCTGGTTGGCATCACCCTGGCGGCGGGCGTCATCACCTGGGCCTGGTCGCCGATCAAGTTCCAGGCCGACATGGGCATCCTGCTGACCTTCATGTTCATCTGGAACATGGTCGGCGCCTTGGTGCTGATCCCGGCGCTGTCGTATTTCCTGCTCCGTCGTGCTCCTTGAAGCGGCTGCTTGCATGCTTTATCCGCTCGGCTACCAGTGAGTCTCCGCCGCTTCTGAAACATCGACATCAAACAAGAATAAAAGGAACACAAAACCATGTTGGGCTTGATGCAAGATCAACCGCTGTTGATTTCTTCCGTTCTGGAACATGCGCTGAAGGCGCATCCGCACACCGAAATTGCCTCACGCATGGCAGATGGAGCGGTGCATCACTGCACTTACGCCGACATCGGCGAACGCGCTAAACAAGTGGCCAATGCGCTGGTTGCGTTGGGTGTACAACCCGGCGAGCGAATCGGCACCCTGGCCTGGAACGGTTACCGGCATATGGAATTGTATTTCGGTGTGTCGGGCATGGGCGCGGTACTGCATACGATCAACCCGCGGCTGTTCGCCGAGCAGATCGAATTCATCGCCAACCACGCCGAGGATCAGTACCTGCTTTTCGACCTGTCGTTCGCTGAGTTGGTCGAGCAGATCGCGCCGCGCCTGAAGACAGTCAAAGCGTTCATCGCTCTGTGTGAGCGGGAGCAAATGCCGGCAATCGATGTGCCTGGCTTGATGTGCTACGAAGACCTGATCGCCGGGCACAGCAACGACTTCATCTGGCCTGAGTTCGATGAGCGCACGGCGTCGTCCATGTGCTACACCTCGGGCACCACTGGCAATCCCAAGGGTGTGCTGTATTCGCACCGTTCTTCGATCCTGCATTCGCTGGCGCTGTGTACCTCGGATGGCTTCGGTCTATCGGCGGCGGATTCAGCGTTGTTGGTTGTGCCGATGTTCCACGTCAATGCCTGGGGAATGCCGTATGCCGCCGCAATGTGTGGCGCAAAATTGGTGTTGCCGGGCGCCGCACTTGACGGTGAGAGCCTCTACACGCTGATGCGAGATGAGCAGGTGACCCTGGCGCTGGGTGTGCCGACGGTGTGGATGATGCTGCAACAGCATGTTGAGGCGCAGGCTTTGCAACCGGCGACAGAGCTGTGCCTGAACCGGGTGGTGATCGGCGGAGCCGCCGCGCCGCGCAGCCAGGTCGATACGTTTGAAACCCGTTTCAATGCGCGTGTTTTGCATGCCTGGGGGATGACCGAGATGTCCCCGCTGGGCACCATCTGCAATCCGTTGCCCAAACACCGTGATGCTCCGCTGGAAGCCGTGCTTGACCTGCAGGCCAAACAAGGGCGGGCGTTGTTTGGGGTGTCGATGAAGATTGTCGACGAGCAAGGCGCTGAACTACCGCGAGATGGCAAGGCAAGCGGTCTTCTACTGGTCAAGGGACCATGGATCGCCAGCCAGTATTACGGCGGCGAGGGAGGGCAGATTCTTGATAGCGAGGGCTGGCTCGATACCGGTGACATCGCAACGATCGACACTGACGGCTACATGCAGATCACCGACCGCGCCAAGGACGTTATCAAGTCGGGTGGCGAGTGGATTTCCTCGATTGATCTGGAAAACGCTGCCGTCAGTCACCCGGCCGTCGCCGAAGCGGCGGTGATCGGCATCCCTCATCCCAAATGGCAGGAACGGCCGTTGTTGGTGGTGGTGCTCAAACCTGGTAGAACCGCGAGCAAAGACGATCTGCTGACGGTGTTGCAAAGCCGCGTGGCGAAATGGTGGCTGCCGGACGATGTGGCCTTCGTCGAAGCGCTGCCGCATACCGCCACCGGCAAACTGCAAAAGATGAAGCTTCGCGAACAGTTTCGCGACTTCAGATTTCAGAGCTGAAAGGCTATTTATCCAGGGGCACGATCAGCGGGCCGGCGAAGGCCTGCATGATCAACGCCACGGGTTGGTTGTGGCTGACCAGTTGGGCCATGGCGTTCATGTAGGGCGTCAGGTGACGAAAGTATTTCTTGTAGCTCGGACACAGATAGTTCAGACCCGGCTCGCCGTTGGGCGCGTTCATGAAGCGGTTTTTCGGGCATTCGCCATGGCAGGCGAAGCGGTAATCGCACTGCTGGCAATACGTCGGCAGTGTCTCTTCCTTGGCGGCGCCAAAGGCTTGTTGCGCAGCAGAGGCGAGTAGCACGGCAGGATCATCGGTCTTCAGGTTACCCAGCAGATACTCGGGATACATGTAGTGATCGCAGGAGTAGACATTGCCGTCGTGTTCCACGATCGCCGCTTTGCCGCAGCGGGGGCTGAACAGGCACACCGAGGCCGGCAGCTGGCACCATGAGGCCAGTGCCCATTCGAAGTTCATGACATGAACCTCCCCGACATCCTGGCGCACCCACTCGTCGAAAATCGTAATGAGAAAATCGCCATAGGCCTCGGGGGCGACCGTTTGCTCCGTCACCATCGCGGGCTCCGGCACCACGTGCAAGCGCAATTCCGGCGGGATAGCGAAATGCAGACCCAGGCTGACCTGTGAGGCGCTGGGCTCGCGTTCCACCACGGGGTTGAACTGAATATGACGAACGCCTTCAGACTTGAGGAATCGATAGATTTCCAAGGGAAATCTGGCGACATCGTGCGCCACGGTAACCAACACATTGAAGTCGACGCCATGCTGCTTGAGCAGTTCCAGACCGTGCATCACGTCATCGAAACTGGAGTGCCCGCGCTTGTCGGGGCGATAGAGGTCGTGAACGAATCGCGGGCCATCGAGGCTGATCCCCACCATGAAGCGTTCACGGGCGAGGAACGCGCACCAGTCGTCATCGAGTAACGTGCCATTGGTCTGCAGCGTGTTGCGAATGACTTTGTTCCCTGCGAACTGGCGTTGATACAGGACCGCGCGTTGAAAAAAATCCAACCCCAGCAACGTCGGTTCGCCGCCTTGCCAGGTAAATTCGACCTCAGGCGTGGGCTGGGCCTCGATGTAGCGCTGCACATACAGACGCAGCACCTCGTCGGTCATGCTGAAGCGTTCCCTGGGCGGGTAAAGCTGTTCTTTTTCGAGATAGAAACAGTAACTGCAATCGAGGTTGCAGATCGGCCCGACGGGTTTGGCCATGAGATGCAAGCCCTGGGGCGGGGTTTCGTGGGTAGGCATGGGGGGCAGGGTCCGGGAGTCATCAGTCTGCCGCCCGGTTTTCCGGGCGGCATTGAGGGTCAAGGCAAATACGTCACGTGTACATCCTTGACCTTGCCATTGAATGCAAAGGGCGCACGTTCGAAATAGTCCAGGGTGACGGGGGAACCGAGGTCTTGAGCGACGTCGAAGGTTTCGCTGGCGGTGAACGTCAGTGCCGGCGTGAACGGTGTCACCCCTTTGGCGGCTTCCTGCCCGTCAAGTCGCAAGCTCAGATTGGCCGGCGCTCCGGGCTTGGCTGACGACAGGGTCGTCAGCACTTCGATACTGACTTTGCCTGCGGGTACTCGTTCGGCCGAACGCAGTTTGACTCGAGAGATAGCCAGCGCGTTGTACTCGTAGTTCAGGAAACCGTCATCCATGTACAGGCTGACCCCGCCACCGATACCGCCCAACGCATACAACACGCCGGTGGCGTTAGCTGGAACCTCGGCGTCGACGACAACTTTGCTGTTCTGATTGCGCAGGTTGGGGGCCGCAAATTCCGGAAAGCGCTGGATGCGATCACTGAAATGCCATTCGCGTTGGCTGCTGGAGATTCGTGCAGTCGGATCGAGGAAGGGGTAGAGACCGGCACCAATCGGATAGACATGGTTAGCCTTGGCCTGCACGTCAAACTCGGCCTTCAGCTCCGCAAGTTTTTCCGGATTGCTCGCGGCTACGTCGTTGGCCTGGGAGTAGTCGTCTTGCAGGTTGTAGAGCGACCATTGATCGTTCACCGGATTCCAGCCCATGAACTGCGCGAAGCCTTGCACCCAGGGTTTGCGCGGGCCAAAAACCGAGGCCATCCAACCATCCTTGTAGACGCCGCGACTGCCGAAGACTTCGAAGTATTGCGCCGGTTTTTTCGACTTCACCTGAGCGTCGTTGAAGGTGTAGCGCAGGCTGACGCCATCCATTGGGTCCTGAGCGATACCGTTGACCTCTTTGGGTGGCGTGATCGACAGCACGTCATAGACCGTCGGGACAATGTCGTTGACATGGTGGAATTGTCCGCGAACGCTGGCGTCGGCTTTGATCTGTTTCGGCCAGGAAACAGCCAGCGGTGTGCGCGTACCACCGAAGTAGCCAGCGACCAGTTTAGTGCCGACGAATGGCCCTGAACCTGCCCAGGCCCACGCGGCGTTGTACATGCTTTCAAGTTTAGGGCCGCCGAGCGCGGACAAGCCGCCATACATCTCGTCGAGGACTTTCAGCTGCTGCTCTTTGGGAACTGGAATCCCATTTTGGGCCAGCAACTCATTAATCGTGCCCTCCATCCCTTCGGAAGAAGCGCCGTTGTCGCTGAAGACATAAAAGATCAGCGTGTTGTCGCGCTTACCTTCACGCTCCAGTTCGTCGAGGATCTTGCCGGCCTGCGTGTCGGCATGTTCCAGGAAGCCGGCATACACCTCCATCAACCGCGCCTGATACTGTTTCTGTTCGGAAGACAAGCTGTCCCAGGCTGGGAGTTCCGCCGGGCGTGGGGTGAGGACGGCGTCCCGGGGGATAAAGCCCAGCGCTTTCTGGCGAACGAACGTCTGTTCACGATAGGCGTCCCAGCCACCGTCGAACTTGCCTTTGTATTTATCGGCCCATTGCGCATTCACTTGGTGCGGGCCATGCACGGCACCCGGTGTCCAATACATGAAAAATGGTTTTGCCGGCGCGTAGGTCTGATGGTCTTGCAACCAGTTTACGGCCTGATTGGCGAGGTCTTCGCTGAGGTGATATTTCGGATCTCGCGCCGGTTCGATTGGCGTTGTGTCGCGGTACAGACGCGGTTCGTACTGAGAGGTTTCGCCGGCCAGGAAACCGTAAAAATGTTCAAAACCGTAGGCCGTCGGCCACGTATCGAAAGGACCGGCCACCGTGGTGTTCAGGGGGGGCGTGTTATGCCATTTGCCGAACGCGGCGGTGCTGTAGCCATATTGCTTGAGCACCTCGGCCATGGTCGCCGAGCTTTTGGGGATCTTGCCGGTGTAGCCTTCCCAATCGGTGGCCAGCTCTGCGATGACGCCGTTGCCAACCCGGTGATGGTTGCGTCCGGTGAGCAATGCGGCGCGAGTAGCGGAGCTGATGGCCGCGGTATGAAAAGCGTTGTAGCGCACACCACTGTCGGCGACTCGACTCAGGGTCGGCGTATGGACTGCGCCGCCGACGGTGTCGGACTGCGCGAAGCCGGCGTCATCGAGCATGATCACCAGAATATTGGGGGCCTCGGCAGGAAGCCGGGATTGCTGCTGACGTTTCTGGTGCTTGGATTCTTGCAGCGTCGGTTTGGCGTCACTGGCCGAAGGCGTCGGCGGGAAGGGCAGCGAGTCTTGTGCGGATGCGACCGAGCTGGCCAACAGTGCGCAGAGTTTCAGGGTGAAACGTCCGGCGGGTTGCAGCTTCTGGGACATGGGTGTCTCCGTTTTTTATTCATTGCAACGGCGCAGCCGCCCGGTCGAACACCGGACGGCCGAGAGATTGGAAGGCTGGTCAGACCGCAAAGCTGGTGATGTCTTTGGGCTCGATATCATTGGCTTTGCAGAACGCCAGGTAACGATCCACGCTGGATTTCCAGTTCTCGATGGCCACGACGTTGTTGTTATCGTCGTAATACAGCAGGTCGCCCTGGGTGATATTCAAGGTGATCAGTTCATCGCCATATTCACTCAGCACGATCGGCGTATGGCTGGAACCTGCGGTTTCGAACACCACGCCGCCCGGTTTTGAGATCCAGTCGTGCTCCAGGTATTTCCAGCCACCCTTGATGGTGTAAACGATGACCGTGCCGGAGTGATGGTGCTTGGGCAGAGAAGACCCGGCCGGGGCCTTGAGCAGGGTGATGGTTTCCCCGCGAACCGGGTCGCATTTGATGTATTTGATGAAGATTTCATCGCTGTAAGGTGCGAACGGAACCCACGGCAGGTCCTCGTCGTTGATGGAGGAGGTGTCGATGTTTTCATAAAACATGCTTGTTGTTCTCTGTTGGACGGTGGAAGGATATACACGGTGCGTCAAGCGCATCGTGAACACGCCGTGCTCACACCGCCCCCCTCTTGAGGAGGGGGATCCATCCAATGGCGTTGAATCGCGGCATGCGCAGTGCCGTGCAAATAACGCCAAAACAACAATATCTACGGTTTGCGGCCACCGTCGGCCTTTGGGTATCACTGCGCACGTCAGGGCCTGTGCGAAACCCTGACGCCCACTACAACTGATCGTCAGGTGAACTCAATTGATTTTAACGATCGCGGGCGGACTCCACGTGCCTTTGCCAGGCGGCAGGACGGAAGGGTTTTGCGTCTTCGGCCAATACAGGCGCATCACCATGTAGATCAGATCATTCGGTGCGGGCAGCCAGTTGCTTTCCTTGTCCGCGCCGGGCGAGTCCTTCTGGATGTAGAGCGTCAACGAGCCGTCTGCGTTCTTCTTCATGTCGGGTAGCATCGGCGAGTTGATGAGGTAGCGATTGATCGGGTTTTTAATCAGCAATTGCGACTTGCCGTCGTACATCGTCACCGACCAGAAAGCATTGACCGGCGGAAGCTGTCCAGCGGGAAAGGTGATGGTGTAGTTGTGTTTGCTGCCGTCAAGCGGCGTACCATCGGACAGGATCTTGGCCATCGGATACGTGGCCTCTTCGGCGTCGTTGGCATAGATGCCTGCTTGTGCGATGGCGGCGCGCTTTAGCCAATCACCCTTGTAGAACGCGGCATTACCGCCGGAACTCACGATGTTCCAGCCATTGACCTGCGTGCCGAGATGATTGACCGCGTCCTGGACCTTCGCATGCCCAGCCTGCATGCCCTCGACCACTGCGGCTTTTTGCTCGGCGGACAGATCCTGGAAGTTGAAGTCCTTGCCGGCGCCAATGCCCAGGCGGGCCAGCTTCGCGCGGATCGCCGTTTCTTCCGGTGTAGCAGGGGCAAGCTGCATTACAAGACCCAGATATTTGAAGAAGTCGGTCTTCATCAAGTCTTTGTCGATCTTCGGCAAGTCGAGCGCCGGCGCGGCAGGCGGCGCAGGCTGCTTGAGATAAGCCGATAGCGGCCGGGCCGCATAACCGGACTGGATCTTCTCGACGTTTGGCATGTCCGCCGGGTTGTAGAGCTGAGTGCGAAAGATCACGAAGGGCAGTTGTGTGCTGGAACGAAAAACCTTCTTGATGCCTGTCGGGGTCACGCCCTTCCAGTCTGGGCCGACCAGCATGTAATCGCCGGCTGCGTTGCCGGTGGTACGGCTGCCGATGTAACCGAAGTTGTTGGTGCTGTTATCGATGAGCTGCACCGAGTAGTACCGCGGTTTCTCTACCGCCGGTACCGAGAGCACGATCGGCTCGCTACGCAGGTCCATGAACATTAAGGAATACGGGGTGTCGCTGTTCGGCGAGACGATGGCCGTGTCCTTGTAGGTAAAAACATTGTGCATGCTGTGAATGTGGTTGAACGGTGCCTTGTACTGGCCGGAGCTCTTGTCCACGGCATAGTCGTACATGATCGCGTAGTTCATCACGATGGGCAGACCGTAGATATAGCCTTCTTCGGCGATGGCTTTCGTTTCGGCAGGAGTGATGTCCGCTGTTTGGGCGTGCGTAAATCCAATGGACGCGAGCAATACCATCGCACAGCCAAATGTTCTCCGGAGTGTGGTTATCATGAACTTGAAACTCCATTTTTCGTATTGGATGAGTGAATCGGACAGTCAACTGCCGGTCCGCTGATACTCTAGTTTCACTTAGGAAAAAGTAGGGTGTACGCCACTCGAAAGCCCCAGCCGTGTGCACCCTCTTCAGGACTGTCCGCCCAATATCGCGGTCCCATCTGAAGGCTCATGGGCTGCTTGCCGACTTTGAACAATTGCGTCACGAACAAGTTGATCGGCACATTCCACTCCCTGGCTTCCCAGTCGTAAGTGGATTCGGTATTAATTCCATAACTGGTGTACGACGTTGTCGTATAAACCAGGAAGGGTTGTAGATACGTCTGGTTGACCTTCTCCTTGTCATCGGCCGGGTCGTTGTCCAGTGACCAGATATGGTTCGCCAGAATACCGGTCGTCCAACCGTTGGCTTGCTTCAATGCCACCGCTGTCGGTCCAATTCCCCATTGTTCGCTACTCAGAAGCTCATCACTGCCGGTCGGTAACAACAACGCGGGGCCTGCGCCCCAGATCCAGCCGTCCTCGGTGGGCTTTTTGGGCGAGAAAAAGAAGCTTTGAGAGGTGTCGCCCACTCCGCTTTTATCGGCGATACCCCTCGGAGCCAACCCGTGCTGATCAATGATCGGGAGGATCGTGCGAGAAATCAGATTCCAATCTTCATTAAGTGTGAAGGGTAATACCGGCTGGATATTGGTTACGCTCTGGATTCCATTACCGGAGGGACCCATTTTCTGATTCCAGTTGTATTGAATGGGCAAGCTGTACAGTGCCGCGACTGGATTTAATGACTGCTTAGCCAGTTCCGCCTGATCGTCAGCCTGGCTGGAAACGGAAATACCTAAACACAAAGGTGATAGCAAGAGTCGTTCAACGTACTTGTTCATGTCGAGTTCCGTTTACAGTCAGCCTTCACTGCCTTGCGGCACAACGCGGGCATCATTGCCTGAGCCCTGGATATACACCTTCGAGCCCTTGGCCAGGGACGGATTGATCGGTTGAGTCACCGATACGAGCACGCCACTGCTGACCCGCACGATGATCTGTTGCGCCTCGACCGGTTGGTCATACTTTTTCTTCTCGGCGTAGTTACCGCCAGCAGCACCGGCGAGCGCGCCGGCAACCATGGCGACGTCACGCCCGGTGCCACCCCCGACCAAGCTGCCAAGCGCCAGACCGCCAAGGCCACCGAGTACGGCGCCGACACCACTGTCGTGGTTGGTCTGCATCTGCGTCAGCGATATCTGCTCGATCTTCCCTGAGCGAATCTCGATTTCACCAGCGCCGCCATCGGTTGACCCGACGGCGGAACAGGCACTTATCAGCACCGTCATCAACGTGACTGACAGCCAGGACAGGATTATTTTCATTACGGTTCACCTCGTTATTGGTATCTGGCAGTTCAATCAAGGCTTAACTGCGAATGAACGCCCAGAGATCGACATTCAACTTGTCGATCGCCGCTTTGAAGTCCTGGGCGGTGATCTTCTGGCTTTCGTTTTCCAGCGTTGTACCAAACACCTTGCGTACTACCTTGGCTACCGTCTGGTTGGTTCTCGCATCGATAATCTCGGCCTCGATGAACAAAGTGCTGTCCTGATCACGGTGGCCGGTGGCGGCTTGTGTTGCTCCGACCACGGCGGCGATCGGCACCACTTCGTACCATTTCATCCCTTCGTTTTCGGCGTTCACCCCGGTGATCGCCGCACGCATCAGCAGGGTGTTGGAACCCACCGGCGCGGCGCTGGTATTGGAAACCACACGGTATTTCTGACCCAGGGTGCCTTTAACCTTACTGGTCATGTAGTTCTGGATGTCGGTCAGCGTTTGCTGGTTGACCCGCTCATCGGGCTTGGGCGCGGGATAAAGCTCCAGATTGTTGAACACCACCGTGTCATAGGCATTCGGGTTCCACGATGGACTGACCCAACGCATTGTTGTACCGCCGCTTGCCGTTTTGACTTCCTGCAAGTTGTTGTAGTTGGACAGGTAGCCCGAGTATTGCTCAACTTCAGTGACTTTCGATACGCAGCCGGTCAATAACAAGCTGCTCAGTGCGGCACCCGTTATCCATTTGTGCGAGAAGTTCATATAACGGTACTCCTTGAGAGATATGTTCCTGAATGTCTTTTATTCAAGGTCAGACCCTGTGGCCTCAGCCCTTTCGGAATAGGGTCCATTGGATCTCAGCCTGAGCAATCAAACGACTGCTTGCCAACTGCAAGCAGTCGCAAGCGTCGCGTTACTTCGATGCCACCACTGCCGGCGGCTGCCAGCTGCCCGCGCCAGCGGGAAGAATTGAAGGCGGCGTGGCCTTCGGCCAATAGAGGCGCATCACTAGATAGGCCGTGTCGTCAGGCGCGGGCAACCAGTTGGACTCCTTGGTCTTGCCCGGCGAATCCTTCTGGATATACAGCGTCAGTGAACCGTCCGCGTTCTTTTTCATGGCCGACAGCATCGGCGAATTGATCAGGTAGCGGTTGATCGGATTCTTGATCAGCAGTTGGCTCTTGCCGTCGTACATGGTCACCGACCAGAAGGCATTGACGGGCGGCAATTCGCCGGCAGGGAAGGTCAGCGTGTAGTTGTGCTTGCCGGTATTCAACGTCTGGCCAGTGCCATCGGTACGCGTAATGGGGTACATCGCCTCGGCAGCGTCGTTACCGTACAGACCAGCCTTCGCGGCGCCAGCCCGCATCAGCCAGTCGCCTTTGTAGAACGCCTGGTCGCCGAAGAACGCGCCGACGCTCCAGCCGTTGATGTTTTTCATGCCGCTCGAGAGGAACTTGTCGACTTTCTCATCACCGGCCTTCATCCCGAGCAGGACCACGGCCTTGTGCTCGAGCGAGAGGTCCTTAAATTCGAAGCTGCGACCGGGACCTACCCCGATGCTGGCCAGCTTCGCACGGATCGCCTTGTCCTCAGCCGATGGCGGCACATACTGCAACGCCGCCGACAGGTACTCGAAGAAGTTGGCCTTGATGCCCTCCGTGGTGGCTGGCACGAAAGCGATCTTCGGCGCAGCGGGCGGCGCGGGTTGATGGAGGAAAGCGGACAGCGGCTGGACCTTGTAACCCGCCTGCACCTTCTCGACATTCGGCATGTCGGCCGGATTGAACAGCTGGGTGCGGATCAGCGTCAGTGCGAAAGGGGTCGTGGAGCTGAACACCTTGTCGATGCCTGGAGGTGTCGCCCCCTTCCAGTCGGGGCCTGCAATCAAATAGCTCCCGGGTGCGCTGGCCGTGGCCCGACTGCCGATGTAGCCGTAGTTATAGGTGTTGCCGTCGATCAGTTGCACCGAGTAGTAGCGTTTTTTGGAGATGGCCGGCACGTTGATCACCAACGGCTCGGCGCGCAGGTCGGTCCAGAGAAAGGAGTAAGGCGTGTCGCTGTTGGGGGTAATGATGGCTGTGTCAGCGGGGGTCGCGACCTTATGATCGTGGTGCAGTTGGTTGAAGGGGGCCTTGAACTGGCTGGACTTGGAGTCCACCGCGAATTCGTTCATTACGGCGTAGTTCATGACCAGCGGCAAGCCGTAGATAAAGCCTTCCTCGGCGATCGCCTTGGTTTGCTCCAGGCTCGGGGCGGGAACGCCCTTGGCTACATCCGCCTTGTCTGCTTGCGCGATCGGATCGTTCTTGTTCGCACACCCCGCGAAAAGCGTTGAACCTACTACGACGAGTGCTGCAGCCATTGTCCAGCTACTGTGAGACTTCCTGTTCATTTTCACCTCGTTGGTTTTGTGCAAGCTGGCGTCGTGAGTGTTCATATCTACGGTTAAGTCATCTGAAGATCTGAAACGCTCGCCGACTTTTTAGTAGCGCCAAGTCATGTTCGCGGTCAGGGCTTGAATCCAGGCGTTGTCGAACTCGCCTGAGACACGATTGCCTGACAGCGTTTTTTGCTGATCGACGGACATGTCCCCCATCCATACCGTGACCCAACTGAAATTCACGTCTGTCTCTTTATTCAGTGAATAAGTAAAGCCTGTGGCGAAGCGCCAGGCGGCGCCCATGGGCACGGTGAGCGTACGATTACCGTCGGACACAGCGGACGTGTCATAGGCGACACCGAAATCCCAGGCCCAGTCCGGGTTCATCTGGTATTGAGCGCCAAGCGCCAATTGATACGTGTCTTTGTAATGCGCATCGATCGAGGTAGACCGGGAACCGGTTCTGGAAGTGTCTACGTCAATGCCGATGTCACCGAATTTCGACCAGTCCTGCCAATTAACCGAGGCCAGGACCGCCCATTGCGTGTCCAGTTGCTGGTACAGGCTGAGGGTCGCCGTTTGCGGTACTTTCAGGTCGATCTTGGTGTTGAGGCTGTTGAGGCGACTCACCAACGGAGCACTGCTCTCCACATCCAGGCGATCCTCGAAGTCGAGGTCAACCTGACTGGTGTAAGCCAAGCCGATCCGGGTACCGGGCTTTGGGGCATAAATTACGCCTGCGTTGGCGCCGTAACCCCATGTGCTGTCCCGGTATTTGTATTGGCCGTCACCCCGTTGTGTCAGTCCGAGCGGCGCTTGATCGATGGCGGCTTCGCTCTTCAACATCCCGTACATGGCTTTGAGTCCGACGCCGACGGACCATTGATCGTTGAAGCGATAGGCGACACTGGGTACCAGTGACAGTCCCGCAATGCTCGCGTTTTGCACGAAATAACGGCCGGACCAGTCGTTGTCGTAGTTTTCAGCGAGGCCGAAATCGCCATAGGAACCGAAGCCGACGGACCACCGATCATCCAGTTGATGGCTGATGAAGAAACTGCCACCCGGTATGGGATCGAGCGCGTTACCGCTGCCAGTGCCCGGCGTATTGGTTTCACTGTCCCGATCGAACGATAAGTCACCAAAAAGAACCTGAGCGCCAGCGGAGATCTGTGTTCCGCTGAGATAGCTTAAGCCAGCGGGGTTGCTGGCTATGGTCGAAGGACCCTGTGCCCGGGCCGCTGCACCGGCATTGGCCAGTCCGACGTTGTCGGTGGCGATTTCGTACAACATCAGGCCACCGGCAACACTGCGACCACTGGTAAAGAGTGTCAGCGCACCGAGAACAGTAATCGACAACATACTTTTATTTAATGGCATGAAATCCCTCTCTATCAGATCACTCAATCGATATAGCTTAGATCGCCCCAAGGCCAGGGCATCGACTTTTTTTGTGCGGCTTTTTTGAGTGTCTGCGCGGAGCTCCAACCGCATGTGCAACTAATCGCCAGCCTCATGAACAGCACAAAAAAACCGAAGGTCAGCTTTGCAACCAGTCTGTTGTTGCGTTCACTTTACGGCAATCATCAGAAAGGCACCTTGCATTTTCGGACAGTGCGCGCGGTATCGCGGGGGGTATGGAAGTTGTTGAATCAACCCCAACGGAGGCTATCCCAGCTCATTTCTCCAATGCTGTGGTGACGTGTTTGTCCATGTTTTGAATGCGCGGGAGAAGGCGTTTGGATCCTGGTACTGAAGGGCCTGAGAGATTGTGGATATCGGCAAATCCGTATTTTTCAAGAGCTGCCGCGCGAAGTTGCTTCTGGAGTCGGTGATCAGTTCTTTAAGGTGAGAACCTTCCGCATCCAGCCGGCGTCGTAGCGTTCTTTCATTTAATGAGAATTGACCGGCGATGTGCTTGGAGTTTGCCTGGCCTTTCAATAATAGAGCGTATGTCTGGCTCTTTATTTGTTCTGAAATCGTCAAGGGTGACGTGGCGGTCGAAATGGCCAGTTTAAGAAAGTGGTGTAAGCGTGGATTCGCCGTACATTGAATTTGCCGGAGTTGCTGATTGTTTATTACAAGCCCGGAGATGCTTGCATTGAACTGAATGTTACAGCGAAATTTTCTGACGTACGGGGTGATATCGGATGGCTTGCGATATGAAAACTGAACACGAACGGGTGTCCAGTTAGCGCCTAACAATGTCCGCAACATTTGCAGGCCAACCATGACGGCAGTGTCAACGAGTAATGATTGATTGGGCAGGTCGTGGCGATAAATGACATACCCCAACAAACTGTGTTGACCCGCCAAGGGAAGAAGGAGTGGGGTCGCGCCACGATCATAGAGATTGGCATGCCCAACCAGGTCGATCAATGCGTCGCCTGGTGTAGTCGCGAGACGCATAAGCTGACCGACCGGCCCCAAATTATCCAGCGAAAAGCGCTCACCGATCAGCAGGCCAATATGGGGGCACTGAGTGTGTTTGAATGCCGTGTTGAACAAACGGGCAACATCAATGTAGGCGAGGTGGTTGTCTTCATTTGCAAATTGCTCAAGGCTGATACCAGCGTCTTTGAAAACGCTTCGCGAGGAACCCCCTATCGCGTCAACTACTTCCGGGAACCTACGCAATGGGCTTGTACTAATTTCTCCAGGCCCGCTCATTCTTAAAGATGATTTTTTGGAGGGCATATAAGCTCGCTATCATTCCTGAAATGGGCGCATTGGCCACGTTGGTGACGTCTAACACATGACGAGCAAAAGAGCAGAGCGCCCATGAGCCAGCGCCTGACACCTCTCGGCTGTGCTGCGACGCCCCCTCAGTCCTTGGGCGAATCATCGAATAGGCGAGTCGTGTGCATTGATTGCATCCAAAAATACATAGTATTGAATACATTGGTTTTAGCACGGATGCGCTTTTTTTCAAATGGTCCATACAGACTCTGCTCCACCCTGATAGCCGCTTCCATAGATGATTTTGTGCGTGACGGCGGACAGTTACAGGCGGCCACCGGCTCTCGTTATTCGGCAGGGTCAAAAATCGTCGTTCTGTCGTTCCACCCAAGCGGGTTCGGCAGCGAGCACGCCGACTGATAACGAATCAAAAGATGACGCTCCCTTGTCGATTCGCGCACAGCACTCACGTACAGTTCGATGGCTACGCTACCCAATAAGGAAGACCGTATATGGCGTGTTCAACTAATTTGTCGATGGTTATTGCTCTCAGTTGTCTCCTGCTATCCGGTTGTGTCTCAAGGACGACTGATAAAGGACAGTATTCAGGTTATCTGGATCGATACGATGTACTTAAATCGACCCTTTCGCCGAGTGGCGCTCCCACCCTGCGCTGGGTGTCGCCAGCGTTCAGATCTAAAAATTACGACACGGTAATTTTTGACCCCCTCATCCTGTACCCCGCGCCGAAGGCTACCGACCGCGTCGATATCCAAACCTTTGAACGGTTGCGAAGAACAGCTGATACCCGTGTGTATGAAGTGCTGTCCAAACGATATCGAGTACTTGGATCGCAGGACCCCATTCCATTCGCCTCAAGACTTTTGGTGCTGCACACCGCGATCACAGGCGTCAGTGCATCTAACGAGGAGATGAGGTGGTACGAGGTGATTCCGGTAGCCGCGGCTATTGGTGGTGTCAATGTCGCTACCGGGCAGCGGAATCAGAATTCAGAGCTTTATGTCGAGGCTTTACTGGTCAACGCCGCGAATGAGCCAATGTTCAGAGTCGCACGCAAGGTGTTCGGCAAGACTTTGGACAATAACAAGACTCCGATCACCGCAGACGACTTCACTGAGGCAATAGAGGAACTTGTTGCTGATATGAATGAGCATCTAAAGTAAAAGTAATGCGTACGCAACTTCTTCTTGTTCGAGGACGAGGCGAATCTCAACCCTTTGATTTGGTGCTCGGGTATCGCTGGCCATTGAGGCGACGGCTTCTACTGCTCGAATGGGCAGCCTCCAACGACGCCTGGATCATCGAAGATGACTACCTCAGCGAGCTGCAGCTGTAGGGCAGGGCGGCCCCGGCGCTGGCGTCTTTAGACAGGAGCAACCGGGTTATCCACATCGGTTCTTTCAGCAAGACGATAAGCCCGGGACTGCGACTTGGATTTGTAGTAGCTCCAACCGACCTGGTAACTGCGCTCAGCCTGCCGATGGGGCGGGTGGATCAAAATCAAAAGCCAGAGCACGGCGACCTGCCGGTCGGTCTGAGTGGTAAAGGCGTCCGAGGCGGTCTGCCGGCCGGCCTGTTTGCCCGCGCTGGATTTTCCCTGTGGGAGCGAGCCTGCTCGCGATGGCGATCTGCGCCACACCGTAAATTTTTGCCATACTCCCAATCCCCCGTAGCAGCTGTCGAGCCCGCGAGGCTGCGTTCGAGGACGCAGTCCTCGCCGCCTTTCAATCCTGCCGACGGTGCAGGGGGGATCAAGATCAAAAGTCGCCGCACGGCGACCTGACAGTCGGCCGGGTGGGTTATACCATTGCGCCTTCCAGTTCCAGCAAGCGCCGATCCACCCGCACAATCGCATCGACCATGGCCAAGGCCGCCGGGGTCAGGGAGTGTCCGGCGCGGCTGACGATTCCGTAATGCAACTGCAGTCCCGGGTCGTCCGTGGGGATGTCGGTGAAGCTCAGCAGGCTGATTTCGCCCTTGATCGCCAACTCGCTCAAGGCCTCCATGGTGGCGAGGCCCACGGCGTCGGAGCGCATCACGACGCGGCGGATCGCGTCGAACTGGGCACATTCGACGCGGGTCTCGAAGTCGGCTTCACCCTGCACGTCGGCGAGGATCTTGCGGATCATCGGCGGGATCCGTGTGCCCACCACCGGGTAGTCGAGCAGGGTCCGCAGTGCCAGCGGCCGGCCGTGGCTCAAGGGGTGTCCGGCGCGACAGAAGAACCGTCCGCGACGGGGGCGCAGCAACTGCACCTGATACTGCGGATCGCCGGTGAAATAGCGCGAGTCTGCGACCAGGAACTCGATCTGCTGCTCCTTGAGCCAGCCCGCCAGTTGCTCCCAGTCGCCCTGGTGAAAGCGGGTGCGGATGGCCGGGTGGGCGCTGATGAATTCGGCCAGGGCTTCAGGTACCAGCAATTGCGCGGGGTAGGGGCCGCAGCCGAAATGCAGCTCACCACCGGTCAGGCCGTTGTACTGCCTTAACTCGTTGTGCAACGCCTGGCTGCCCGCCAGCAGGCGTCGAGCGTGCTGCAGCACCAGTTGGCCCTGGCCGGTCAGGCGAAACTCGCGGCTGCTGCGCTCCACCAGCGCACAATCGAGGTCGCGCTCCAGGGTCTGGATGCTGCGACTGAAGGCCGGTTGGCTGGGATTGATCGCCTCGGCCGCCCGCACAAAACTGCGGTAATCGGCCAGGGCCACCAGGTGGCGAAGCTGACGGAGGTCCACGATGCGTCTCCTGCATTCATTGGATACTTTTAATGCATTTGATCGATAACATACGGGCTGGCATAAGTACAACCCTCCTTTGCCTGCAGCGCCTGCTCATGCCTGATCAAACGTTCGCCTCCAGCGCTTTCACCCGCACCATCCTCAGCCATGCCCGCCAGCTTGGGCTGTGTGAGCAGGCCTTGTTGCAGCGCGCTGGCATCAGCCTGTCCTGGCTCGATGACCAGCACCGGCACATCCCGGCGCACCTGGTGGAACAGTTGTGGCGTGAATGCGAAAACGCTGGCGTTGGGCGCCATTTCGGCTGTGACCTGGTCAATGGCATGGCCACCAGTTGCCTGCAAGGCATGAACATCCTGCTGGACTCGGCGGCCACCTTGCGCGCCAGCCTGCGCTGCTTCACCGACTACCTGCCGCGAGTCACCAACTATGTAGTGGCCGCGCTCGAGGAAAGCGCCGACGAGGCCCGCTTGCACCTGCGTCCGGCCCGTCAATTGCCGCATTTTTTTGGTCTTGATGCTGCCACCCTGAGCCTGGTGCGCAACATCTCGCGGCGAGTTGGCCAGGCACCGGCCCAGTTGTTCAGCCGCGTGCACTTGGCCCCCGGGCAGGCGGCTGGCGAATGGCTGGACGGGCAGGGGGTGAGCACCGAGGTGGCCGAGCACCCGTGCCTGATCCTACCAAGGCTAAGCCTGGCGCTGCCGGTGCTCAGTGCCCATGCCTTTTTGCACCAGAGCATGCTGCGCCACTGGCAAGCGGCGGCGCCCAACGAGACCCGCACCGACAGCCTGGAGTTGGCGCGGCACTGGCTGACTGCCGGTGACCAGCCGATCGAGCGAATTGCCGAGCGCCTGGGGTATCGCCAGCCGAGCAATTTCATCCGCGCCTTTCGCAAGCAATTCGGCATAACTCCCAAGCAATTTCGCCTCGGGCACTTCCAAGGTTGTGCTGAATCGGCCTAAAAAACCGGATGATCATTTTTTGTCGCGCCGCGCTTGCGCCTGTTGTTGGATCGTTGGGCATTTTGACTGGGCTGAGTACATCCGACCGGAGCCTAATAATGATAAAAACATGCTCGGCCAACGCCTGCGTCGCGCCACGACGCAAAAGGCTTGGCCACACCCGACCGCAACCGCTAGCCCTGGCCATCCTGGCGGCCATGGTTGCGCCTGCCCAGGCGAGCACCTTCGAGTTCAACGAAGACTGGAGCCTGTCGACCAAGACCACCCTGTCGATGGGCAGCAGTTGGTCGACGCAAAATCCCGACAAAAGCATGATGACCCGGGCCAATGCCCTGCAGGCGCAAAATGTGCAGGTCAATGGCAGCAGCGTCAGCGCCGATGACAACCGGCTGAACTTCGAGAAGGGCGACCAGATCTCGCAGATCTTCAAGGGTCTGACCGATTTCAGTCTGGACGGACAAGGACAGGGGGCCTTCCTGCGGTTCAAGTACTGGTACGACGAGGCCTACGAAAACGGCGAAGGACGCTTCAAGCCGTTCGACGATTCGGGCTGGGACGACCTGTCCAAGTTCAAGGGTTTCAAGACCCTGGACGCCTACCTGTGGAAAGACTTCGTGGTCGCTGACCGGCCGCTCAACGTCAAGGTCGGCAACCAGGTATTGTCCTGGGGTGAGTCGCTGCTGATCCAGAACGGCATCAACGTGATCAACCCGCTGGACGTCTCGGCGTTCAACCGTCCCGGGGTGGAGATCAAGGAAGGCCAGTTGCCGGTGGAAATGCTCTCCTTCAGCCTCGGCCTGACCGACACCCTGAACCTGGAAGGCTTCTACCAGTACAACTGGCGGCCCAGCGTGCTCGACGGCTGCGGCACGTTCTTCGCCAGCAGCGACGCGATCCAGAAGGGCTGCGGACCGCTGTACCTGAGCCAGGTGCAGACCGACCAGCAAATGCAGAACGCCGGGCTGTACGCCACCTCCCGTGGCAACGAGTCGCCGTCCGACAACGGCCAGTTCGGCTTTGCCCTGCGCAATATGATCCCTGCACTGAACGACGCGGAAGCGGCGATCTACTTCATCAACTATCACTCGCGCCTGCCGTACTTCACCCTGAACGCGCGGGATGTCACCGAGCCCGGTACGTTCCCCGGCGGCATCCAGAACCCCAGTTATGCGGCGGCATTCCCCGAGGATGTTCGCCTGTACGGTTTCAGCCTCAATGGTGTCGAGCCGAATTCAGGGATCTCCCTGGCCGGCGAAATCAGCTACCGGCCGAACATGCCGCTGGCGATCAACGCCCCGGACATCAACGTCGCGGTGATTTCCGGGCCGGGCGGCAGCTCCTGGGTCGACCTGCCGAGCGGGTTTGATAACACCCACGGCGACCGCTATGACGGTTGGGTGCGCAAGGGTGTGTGGCAGATGACCGGTTCGGCGACCCAGGCCTACGACAACATCCTCGGCGCCACGCGCCTGAGCCTGTTCGGCGAGGCCGGTGTGGTGCACATCGAGGACCTGGGCGACGAGCGTCTGGGTCGCAACGCCGCCTTTGGCCGCAGCAGCCCGAAAAACGGTGCGCAGTGCAACACCATGGCTTCGGGTGTGACCAACCAGTATTGCACCGACAAGGGCTTCGCTACCGACTGGTCGTGGGGCTATCGCCTGCGCGCCAGCCTGGAATACAGCGACGTGTTCCCGGGGGTCAACCTGATCCCGGCGGTCAACTGGCGCCACGACGTCTCGGGTTATTCCTATGACCCCCAGGGTCCGTTCCAGGAAGGCCAGCAAGCGCTGGGCCTGAGCCTGACCACCAACTACCTCAACGACTACAGCGTGGAGCTGGCCTACAACAGCTTCTTCGGCTCGAACGACTACAGCACCCTGGACGACCGCGATTTTGCCTCGGTCAGCTTCAAGGTCGACTTCTAAGGAGTATCAGTGATGCGTATGCAACTTTGTGTGCTGGCCTTGGCCTGCGCCGCGAGCCTGGCGCAAGCCAAAGGCAGTGATACGGCGGCCCTGGGCAAGACCCTGACGCCGATGGGTTCGCAAATGGCCGCCAACGCCGACGGCAGTATTCCGGCCTGGACCGGTGGCCTGGCGAGCAACGCCGGCACGGTCGACGCCAAGGGCGGGTACAGCGACCCCTATGCCAACGAAAAGCCGTTGTTCACCATCACCGCGCAAAACCTGGCGCAGTACCAGCAGTTCCTGAGCCCGGGGCAGGTGGCGTTGTTCAAGCGCTATCCCGATACCTACAAAATGCACATCTACCCCACGCACCGCAGCGCCAACCTGCCCAAGTCGGTGCTCGAGCAGAGCCGGGAAAACGTCGCCAAGACCAGCCTGGCCGATGGCGGCAACGGCCTGCACGACTACGTCCACGGCATTCCGTTTCCGCTGCCCACCGAAGCCCTGGAGGTAATGTGGAACCACATGACCCGCTACCGTGGCGGCAGCTACGAGCGCATCAGCAGTTCGGCGCTGGTGCGCGAGAACGGCGCCACCAGCTACGTGCGCAACCAGTCGTTGATCAACTTTGCCGACACCATCAGCGGGCTGGAACCGGGCAACAACACCCTGTTCATGTTCAAGAGCCGGGTGCTGGAACCGGCCCGTCTGTCCGGTGAAGCAGTGCTGGTGCACGAGCCGATCGACCAGGTGGCCGAGCCGCGTTCGGCCTGGCAGTACCTGCCGGGGCAACGCCGGGTACGCCGCGCGCCGATGATCGCCTACGACAACAGCGCCCGCTACAGCAACGGCCTGATCACCGCCGACAACATCGATGGCTACAACGGTGCGCCGGATCGCTTCGACTGGAAGCTGGTGGGCAAGCAAGAGCTGTACATCCCCTACAACAGCTACAAGATCGGCAGCCATGACCTCAAGTACGACGCGGTGATCAAGCCCAACCACGTCAACCAGGACCTGGCGCGCTACGAGAAGCACCGGGTCTGGGTGGTGGAAGCCACGCTCAAGCCCAACGCCCGGCACATCTACGGCAAGCGTCGGTTCTATGTCGATGAAGACAGTTGGCAGATCGCACAATCGGACCAGTACGACAGCCGTGGCGAACTGTGGCGCAGCGGTGAGTTGCACGCGATCCAGCACTACGATCACGGGTTCACCTACAACGTCCTGGAAACCTCCTACGACCTGATCGCCGGGCGCTACTACGCCGGTGGCCTGGCCAACGAAGAGACCGAGCCGATGCGCGTGGGTTTTGCCGCCAAGACCGACGACTACACCCCCTCGGACCTGCGGCGCTGGGCCAAATAACCTCGCCCAGCCCCTGCTGCCCAACAATGTCGGCAGGGTGCTGGGTCATTTGTGTATCAGTCAGGAGATTGTGCCGTGCGCCACTGGATAACCGCCTTAACCCTGGGGATCTGCGCCAGCACCGCGCACGCCGCCAGCCTCGATCAACCGCAAGCTCGGGCACTGGCCCAAGAGGCTTATGTGTTTGCCTACGCCACCGGCGAACATCTCAAGGTGCTCAGCGCCATCGCCGCCAAGCTGCCGTTCAACGTGCTGTACAGCGAGCCACGGCTGCTCGGCCCGCAAGACAACAAAGTGGTCTCCCCGAACAACGACACCTTCTATTCCCGCGCCTTGCTCGACCTGCGCGGCGAACCCCAGGTGCTGCAGGTGCCGGCCATCGCGCAGCGCTATTTCAGCTTCCAACTGGTGGACATGCGCACCGACAACCTCGACTACCTTGGCACTCGCGCCACCGGCAGCCAGGCCGGGCGCTACCTGATCGCCGGCCCCGACTGGCAGGGCCAGGTGCCGGCTGGTTTTGACGGGGTGATCCGCTCGCCGAGCCGGTTGGTATTCCTGCTGGGTCGCACCGAGGTCAAGGGCCCGGCCGACCAGGCCCAGGCCGCACAGGTGATGCAGGGCTACCGCCTGCAGCCGCTGTCAAAAGTCCTCGGTAGCAACGCGCCAGAGGCCTTGCCCGCACTGCAATTGCCCGTCTACGAAGACAGCAAGCAGGGCCCGGCAGTGGCCTTGTTCAGCCGCTTCAACCCCTTGGCCGCCCTGCACCAGTGGACCCCTGGCGAACAACAGAAACTCGCCCGGTACGCCGCGATCGGTATCCAGCCAGGGGCCCCTTTCGTGCCGCCGGCAGCGTTGCAGGAGGCGATTGCCGAAGGCGCCGAGGCGGGCCGCGAACAAGTGCGCCTGGCCTCCAGCAAACTGTCGCTGGAGCAGCAGGGCTGGTTCCGCTCGCCGGCCAACGTCGGCAAGTTTGGTGACGACGACCTGACCCGCGCCGCCGTGGCCTGGCGCTACATCTACGCCAATGACCCGGTCGAGGCGGTGTACCCGCTGGCGCTGCACGATGCCCAGGGTCAGGTGCTCGATGGCAACCGTAGCTATCGCCTGCATTTCGCCGCCGGGCAGTTGCCGCCGGTGAATGCCTTCTGGTCCCTGACCCTGTATGACGGCAAGACCCAGTTGCTGGTGGCCAACCCCCTGGCCCGGTATGCCCTGGGGGATCGCAGCGCGGACCTGCACTACGACGCCGACGGCGGCCTGACGCTGACCCTGGCCCACAGTGCCCCGGCCCAGGCGCCCCAGAGCAATTGGCTGCCGACTCCCCAAGGGCCGTTCAACCTGCTGCTGCGCCTGTACTTGCCACAACAGCCGGCACTGGATGGCAGCTATCCGTTACCGACCATTGAACCGATCCAGGGCGAGGGCTGAGTCATGACGATTGCTATGAGTCGGCGCCGCCTGCTCGGTGGCCTGAGTGTCTGTGGCGCCGCGCTGGTCTGCCCGAGCTGGGTGCTGGCGGCCAGTCAGGTCCGTGCCACCAGCGCCGAGGCGTTCCAGGCGATTACCCGCGAGGCCTGGATCTACGCGTTCCCGATGCTGATGCACTACCAGACTATGGAAAAACAGGTGCTCAATCCGGCGGCCAAGGCGTACGTCGGCGGCTTCAATCGCTTTCGTCACTACAGCAGCCTGTACACCCCGCAGAACCGCGAAATCGTCACGCCGAACAACGACACCCCGTATTCCTGGGCCTGGCTCGACCTGCGCAGCGAACCCCAGGTCCTGAGTGTGCCGGCGGTGTCGGCCGAGCGTTACTACGTGCATCAACTGGTGGACCAGTACACCCACAATTTTGCCTACGTCGGCGTGCTTAGCACCGGACGCGAGGCCGGCGATTACCTGGTGGCCGGGCCTGACTGGCAGGGGCCGACCCCGCCGGGGATCAAGGCGGTGCTGCGCAGTGAAACCCAGATCGTGATGATCCTCGGGCGTACCGCCCTGGAGAGCGCCGAGGACCTGCCGGCGGTGCGCGAGTTGCAGCAGCAGTATCGCTTGCGGGGGGTGCACGAGTACCTGGGAACCGCGCCACCACCCGCCGCTGCGGCAATAGCCTGGCAGGCGTGGAACAGCCAGACCGGCCTGGGGCCGGGGTGTATCGCGCAACTGAACCAGATCCTCACGCTGTGCCCGACCGTACCTTCGGAGCAGGCCCTGCGCGCGCGGTTTGCGCGGATCGGTATCGTCCCCGGGCAGGCGTTCGATCCGGCGGCCTTGTCCACCGCACAGTTGCAGGCGCTGCTGGCTGGGATCCAGCAGGCGCAGGCCGAGATGAAGGCGGCCGGGGCCAAGGTTCGCACGACCCTGGGCCTGTTCGGCAACCGGGAAGCCATGCACAACAACTACCTCAACCGCGCCCTGGGGGCGGCCATGGGTATCTACGGCAACAGTGTCGAAGAGGCGTTCTACACCGGCAGCCAGCGGGACAACCAGGGTCAGCCGTTGGTGGGCGGGCGCCGCTATCGCCTGCGCTTTGCCCCGGGGCAGTTGCCCCCGGCCAGCGAATTCTGGTCGCTGACCCTCTACGACCTGCCGGACCGGCAACTGGTGGCCAACCTCATCGACCGCTATTGCCTGAGCAGCCGCGATCACCTGCAGCCGGACGCCGACGGCGGCCTGACCCTGCTAGTACAGAGCACCGCCCCCGAGGTCCCGAGCAACTGGCTGCCGACCCCACAAGACGGCGCCTTCACCCTGATCCTGCGCCTGTATGGCCCAGAGCAACAGGTGATCGAACAGCACTGGCAGATGCCGGCGGTAGAGATCGCCCCGGCTTGAATCTCACCTGGGTGGGTGCATGCACAACCTGTGAGCCCCCCAAAACCACTGTAGGAGCGAGCAAGCTCGCTCCCACAGATACGCCTGCCAGCCCTCAGGGCGTGACGATGTTGAACTGCGGGCTGAATGTGTCCAGGCTGCCGAGCAGTTCGCCGAGTTTCTTGCCGTTACCCTGAACCTTGACCAGGCCTTTCTGGATCGCCGTCGGGAAGTCCAGTTGCTTGAGGCTGATCTGCTCCAGGGTGGCCTTGCTCATGCTGATACCGGCATCGGCCTGGGGGTTGCTGCCAGCGCGGTGGGTCAGTACGCCATTGCGCAGGGTCAGGTTGTAGGGCTGGTCGGGGTTCTCGAACGTCCAGTTCAGGGTCAGGTCATGGCCAACGGCTTTTTCGCTGTCCAGGCGGATCGCCAGGTAATCGAAAAACATCTGCGGGGTCATCGCCCGCACCATGTCCACCGACACCGAACTGCCGCTGTTGCTCGGCACGCCATGGCGCAGTTCCATGGCACCGGTCAGGTACATGTTGCGCCAGGTGGCGTTTTCGCTCTGGTAGCCCAACTGCTCCAGCGCCTGGGCCTGGGTTTCGCGACCTTCGCTGTTGTCCGGCTCGGCGAACAGCAACTGGTTGCCCAGTTGCGTGGCCCAGCGGTAATCGCCCTTGGTCATGGCCTCGCGCATCTTGCCGATCACGGCCGCGCCACCGCCGATGGCCTCGACATAATGCTTGGCGGTTTCCACTGGCGGTAGCGGGTTGAGGTTCGCCGGGTTGCCGTCATAGAAGCCCATGTAGCGCTGGTACACCGCCCGCGAGTTGTGGCTCAGCGAGCCGTAGTAGCCACGGGTGTACCACTTGTTCTCCAGCGCGCCGGGGAGCTTTTGCATGTTCTGCGCGATCTCCATCGGTGTCAGGCCCTGGTTCAGCAGGTGCAGGGTGCGGTCATTGAGAAAGGCATACATATCGCGCTGGTCGGCGAGGAAGGTACGGATCCGCTCACCACCCCAGGTCGGCCAGTTGTGCTGGGCGAACAGCACGTCGGCCTTGTCGCCGTAACGCGCCAGGCTGCTGTCCAGGTACTGCGCCCAGGCCTTGGCATCCCGCACTTGTGCACCGCGTGGGGTGAGGATGTTGTGCATCATCTGCGTGGCGTTCTCGGCCATGCACAGGGCCCGCAGTTGCGGCAGGTAGAGGTTCATCTCCGACGGTGCTTCGGTGCCCGGGGTCAACTGGAATTGCACCTCGATCCCGGCGATGGTGCGCGTCTCCAGTTCCTGGCTGATCAGGTCGGTGGGTTCGATCAGGGTTATGGTGCCGCCGGAGGGCACGGTCTTGCCCATGCCAGCGTCCACCTGGCCCTGGTCACCGCGGGGCAGCAGGCTGCCGAACTGGAACTGGGCGCGGCGGCTCATGGCGTTGCCGGCGTAGACGTTTTCGCTCATCACATGTTCCATGAACCCCGAGGGTGCGAACACCTTGACCTTGCCGGCCTTGACGTCGGCTTCGTCGATCACCCCGCGCACGCCACCGAAGTGGTCGACGTGGGTGTGGCTGTAGATCACTGCCACCACCGGCTTGTGCGCACGGTTCTGGTAGTACAGGTCGAGGGCGGCCTTGGCGGTCTCGGCCATGGTCAAGGGGTCGATGATGATCAGCCCGTCATCGCCTTCGATGATGGTCATGTTGGCCAGGTCCAGGCCGCGCACCTGATAGATCTTGTCGCTGACTTCAAACAACCCGGCGTGGGCGCTGAGCTGGGCCAGGCGCCACAGGCTCGGGTTGACGGTGTCGGGGGCCTGGTCCTTGTCGAGGAAGGCGTAGGCCTGCATGTCCCAGATCACCTTGCCCTCGGCGCTCTTGACCTGGCCCTTAAACGGGGCGATCAAGCCGCGGTTGACCGACTCGTAGTCGGTGCGGTCGCTGAACGGTAGTTGCTTGAGGACGGCGGCGTTGCTGGCGGCGGTCAGGGGGCTGGCGGCGACGGGGGGTTGGCTGGCGCCAGCGGACTGGGCCAGGCAGGCGGCGATCAAGGCGGCCAGGAGGCCACGGGTAGACAGTGTGAAACGAGGCATGGAGTCTCCGTTTTTATCGTTATGGCTATTGCAGTCTTGAGCTTAGGGCGTGCACCTGGCGCCCCGGCAATCGTCAAACGACAAAAACCATGCAGGGCCGAGGAGCTGGTCCGCTATCCTTGAGCTCTCTGTGACCGAGTGAGCGTTGCCCATGCTGGAGGTTCAAGGGGTGTTCAAGAGCTACGCCACTGCCCAGGGCCCGTTGGCGGTGTTGTTGGGGGTCGACCTGCGCCTGGAGCAGGGCAGCAGCCTGGCGCTGATGGGCGAGTCGGGCAGCGGTAAAAGCACGCTGCTGCACTTGGTGGCCGGGTTGGATCAGGTGGACCGCGGCAGCATCCGGATCAACCAGCAGCCGTTGGAGCGGATGAACGAACGCCAACGGGCCCACTGGCGGCGCACTGAAATCGGCCTGGTGTTCCAGCAGTTCAACCTGATCGGCAGTTTGCGCGTGGAAGACAACCTGGCCTTCCAGGCGCGCCTGGCCGGGCGCCTTGATCCGGCCTGGCAGGCGCAACTGGTGGAGCGCCTGGGCCTGGGGGATCTGCTCAGGCGCTACCCGGAACAACTGTCCGGCGGCCAGCAGCAACGGGTGGCGCTGGGTCGGGCGCTAGCCTCGCGACCGGCCTTGTTGCTGGCCGATGAACCCACCGGCAGTCTCGATGAAAGCACCAGCGATGAGGTGCTCGACTTGATGCTGGAACTGCTCGCCGACAGCCCCAGCAGTTTGCTGATGGTCACCCACAGTCCGCGGATCGCGGCGCGGCTGGCGCAGCGGGTGGTGTTGCACGGCGGACGCCTGGTCGACCCCGGCCCGCGACCATGAAGGTCTGGCGGGAAACCCTGCGGGCGCTGCTCAGCCACTGGCGTCGGCACCCGGTGCAGTTGTTCAGCGTGCTCACCGGCTTGTGGCTGGCCAGCGGCCTGCTGACCGGGGTCCAGGCGCTGAACAGCCAGGCGCGCGACAGCTACGCCCGGGCCAGTCAGTTGATTGGCGGCGAACCCCAGGCCAGCCTCGTAGCGGCCGATGGCGCGACCTTCGGGCAACAACTGTTCGTCGAGTTGCGCCAGGCCGGCTGGCCGGTGTCGCCGGTGTTGCAGGCGCGGGTGCAGCTCAAGGATCAGCCCAGCCAACGTTTGCAACTGCTGGGCATCGAGCCCCTGTCGTTGCCCGTGGGCTCGGCGCTGGCCGGGCAAGCCCTGACGCTGGAGCGGATGCTCGACTTTGTCAGCCCGCCGGGCCGGACCTGGATTGCCCCGACGACCTTGCAGGCCCTGGGGCTGCAGGAAGGCGACCGGCCGTTGACCACCACGGGCCGCACCTTGCCCGCCCTGCACGGGCAAGCCGACATGGCGCCCGGCGTGCTGTTGGTGGACATCGGCGTAGCGCAGCAAGTGCTGGCGTTGCCCGAGCAGCTTTCGCGCCTGCTGCTGCCCAAGGATTTCGCCGCCAGCGCGCCGCCGCTGCCCGAGGCGTTGAGCGCTCGTTTGCAGCTCAGACACAGTGGCGAAGAACACAATCTGGGGCGGCTCACCGAGAGCTTTCACCTGAATCTGGATGCCTTGGGCGTGCTGTCGTTTGTCGTCGGTCTGTTTATCGTCCACGCCGCCATCGGCCTGGCCCTGGAGCAGCGCCGTGGCCTGTTCCGGACCTTGCGTGCCTGTGGCGTGAGTGCGCGGACGCTGATCGGCTGCCTGTGCCTGGAACTGGCAGGCCTGGCTTTGCTCGGCGGTCTGCTGGGGGTGGCCAGTGGTTATCTGTTGGCCAGCGTCTTGCTGCCGGACGTCGCGGCCAGCCTGCGTGGGCTGTATGGCGCCGAGGTGGCGGGGCAGTTGAGCCTCAGCCCCTGGTGGTGGTTCAGTGGCCTGGGCTTGAGCCTGCTGGGCGCCTTGTTGGCGGGGGGCAACAGCCTGCTGCGGGCGGCGCGCATGCCGCTGCTGGCGCTGGCCAATCCGCAGGCCTGGCACCAGGCCCACGCCCGCTGGCTGCGACGCCAGGCCTGGATCGCCCTGGGTGCTGCAGTCATTGGTCTGCTGGCATGGGGCTGGGGTGACAGCCTGGCCAGTGGCTTTGTGCTGATGACGGCGCTGTTGCTGGGGGCTGCCCTGGGTTTGCCGGTGCTGCTCGACGCGCTCCTGAAGCTGTTGGCGCGGCGCCGTACCTCGGTGCTCGGGCAGTGGTTTCTCGCCGATTGCCGCCAGCAACTGCCGGCCCTGAGCCTGGCCCTGATGGCGTTGCTGCTGGCGCTGGCCGCCAACATCGGTGCCGGCAGCATGACCGCCGGCTTTCGCCTGACCTTCAATGACTGGCTGGAGCAACGGCTCAGCGCCGAGCTCTATGTCAATCCGCAGAGCCCGGCCCAGGCCACGGCATTGCAGCACTGGCTGCCCCGGCAAGACCTCGACGCGGTGCTACCCAGTTGGCAGGTCGCACTGTCGTTGCAAGGCTGGCCGGCGGACCTGTACGGGGTGATCGACGACCCGAGCTACCGGGCGCACTGGCCCTTGCTCGAAGCCCTGGGGGACCAGCCCTGGGACCAGTTGGCGACGGGGGACAGGCTGATGCTCAGCGAGCAATTGGCGCGCCGGCTCAAAGTGCGCCTGGGCGATCACCTGAACATTGCCACGCCCAAGGGGCCGTGGTCGGTGCAAGTGATCGGCATCTACGCCGACTACGGCAATCCCAAGGGGCACCTGTTGGTGAATGCCGAGCAGTTGCTACGGCATTGGCCAGGGCTGGCCCCCAATCGTTTCAACCTGCGGCTGGCGCCGGCACGGATTCCCGCGCTGGTCAGTGCCTTGCACAGGGACTTTGCCCTGGATGACAGCCGCATCGTCGATCAGGCCCGGCTCAAGGGCTGGTCGAGCGAGGTCTTCGAGCGCACCTTTGCCGCCACGGCGGCGCTCAACAGCCTGACCCTGGGGGTGGCCGGTGTGGCCTTGTTCATCAGCCTGTTGACCCAGAGCCACAGCCGTCTCGGGCAACTGGCCCCCTTGTGGGCGCTGGGGGTGACCCGGCGCCAGTTGATGCTGCTCAACCTTGGCCAGACCTGGCTGCTGGCACTGTTGACCCTGGTGCTGGCATTGCCCCTGGGGATCGCGTTGGCCTGGTGCCTGGACACGGTAATCAATGTGCAGGCATTCGGCTGGCGCCTGCCGTTGCGGGTGTTTCCCCTGCAATTAGCGCAACTGATGGGGCTGGCGCTGTTGGCCACGTTGCTGGCGTCGGCCTGGCCCTTGTTCAAGCTGTACCGCAGCCAGCCTGCGGACCTGCTCAGGCGGTTTGCCCATGAAGATTAACCGGCTGGCAGCGTTGCTGATGCTGGTATTGGCCGGCTGCGATGAGCCGTCGCCTGACGACCAGGGGTTCGCCGGGCTGGGCAGCGACGCGGCAGCCTTCAGCCAAGTGACACCCGGGCGTACGTTCAGCTTCCCCGCCGACCACGCCGCCCACGATGGCTACCGCGTTGAATGGTGGTACCTCACCGCCAATCTCAAGGACGCCCAGGGGCGGGAGTTCGGGGTGCAGTGGACGCTGTTTCGCAACGCCCTGAAGGCCGGTCCCGAACAGTCGGGTTGGGCCAGCCAGGTGATCTGGCTTGGTCACGCCGGCGTGACCTCGGCCACCGCGCACCATGCGGGCGAGCGCTATGCCCGCGGCGGTGTGGGTCAGGCCGGGGTCCAGGGCGTGCCCTTTGCGGCGTGGATCGATGACTGGCGCCTGAGTACCCGGGCTGGTGCCCAGGAGCCGCTGGCCGAGATGCAGGTGCAGGCCAGTGGCGCGGGCTTTGCCTATCAACTGCAACTGACGACTCGCCGGCCGTTGGTGCTGCAGGGCGAGCAGGGTTTCAGCCGCAAGTCCGAGCAGGGTCAGGCTTCGTACTACTACAGCCAGCCGTTTTTCCAGGCCCGTGGCACCCTGGACATCGACGGCGTGCGTTACCAGGTCAGTGGCCCGGCCTGGCTCGACCGGGAGTGGAGCAGCCAACCGTTGACGGCCGGGCAGAGTGGCTGGGACTGGTTTTCCCTGCACCTGGACAGTGGCGCGCACTTGATGCTGTTTCGGGTCCGGGAGAAGGAGGGGCCAGGTTACCTCAGTGGCACCTGGATCAACCCGGATGGCAGCCGCCGCAGCTTGTCGCGCCAGGACATCAGCCTGACGCCCTTGGCCCGTAGCGAAGTGGCGGGGCGCCGCCTGCCGACCCAGTGGTCGCTCAAGGTGGCGGGCGAGGGGCTGGACATCCGGGTCTCGGCGCTGAACCCCAGGGCCTGGATGGCTTTGCGCATTCCTTATTGGGAAGGACCGGTGCAATTGAGTGGTACTCATTCGGGCACCGGCTACCTGGAAATGACCGGTTATTGAAGGGGCAGTCGCCGTCCGCGGCCGGGTGCAGGAATGTTTTCGGAAAAGTGCTGATCTATGTCTATGCTCACTCGACACACAAGACTTTAGGCTTGCGTAGTAAGTCACTGCCCACATTTATTGCACAGGGAATGTATCGCCATGAAGCTACATACACTGACCACAGCCATCACTCTTGCCACCCTGCTTTCTGCCGGTAGTCTCAGTGCCTACGCTGCAGAGATTCCGCTGTCGGAAGCGGTTGAGGCCAACCAGGTGATCACCAAGGTGTTGTCTGTCGATGCGGCCAACCACGAAGTCGTTATCGAAGGCGCCGAAGGCAAGCCGGTACACATCCAGTTGAGCGACAAAGCCAAGGACCTGGGCAACCTCAAGGCCGGTGACAAGGTGCAACTGGACGTTATCCGTTCGATCGGCACTTTCCTCGACACCGATGTCGACAAGAGCCTGCCAGGCATGGTTGAACGGGTCGGCGAAATGCGCGCCACCGAGAACAATCCGAACCCGGGCGGCACCGCCTATCGCCAGGTCAAGGTCCAGCTGAAAATCACCCACATCGACCTGGCGAAAAACCAGGTAACGCTGCAGAACCCGGCGGGCCTGAAAAAGACCGTGACCGTGGAAAAACCTGAGCTGCAAGCCAAGCTCAAAGACCTCAAGGTCGACCAGAGCGTGGTGGTGGTCTACACCGACGTGCTGAAGGTCACCACGGCGCACTAAGACCCACGGCGGCACGATAAACCCAACCCGGCGATGGTGACCCCAACGCCGGGTTTCGTTTTTTTCGCTTATGAGTTCTGTTGAAATATGGCGTGCAGAATTATTCAGAATTTGTCACCGGACATATCTGCCAACCTGCATTAAAATTCGCCACGTTCGCCCAGTGTCATGGCTCTTTACCAGTGCAAGGATTGCCAGGCCATGACTTTGGGCGAACTCCTCTCTACACAGTTCGACAAACAACATTCAGAGGTACAACATTTTTGAATGTTCGCCCCTCAGTTGCGCGCGGGTAGTTTCAACGCCGCGTAACACGCTTCAATCGAACGCTGCTGCGTTTGCGCATACAACCCCAGTTCATCGATGGTCGAGCGCCCCAGTGCCTGTTCGAACGCGGCCTGGTTGGAGTGCTGCGCATAGTGGGTCTGTGCGGCGTCGCCCAGGTTCGACTGGAAGATTCCGGCGGCGCTGACCGGCAGGAAATCCTCGTACACCAGCGGCTCGAACCGCAGGAAACCCGCCTGCAGCAGAGCGTCCAGGCTCAGGCCCTTGAGCGCATCGGCAGGGGCCGCACGGCCGTGTTCGGTGACGAAGTAACGGAAGTAGGCCAGGTCTTGTTCGCGCAGGGCGGCGTAGCTGTCCGGGAACGCTTCGAAGTGCTGGTGCATCAGGCGGTTGTAGCGTTCGGCGTTGGCTTCGTTGGGGAAGTCCTGGAGTTCGTCGCGGGCGGCATTCAGTAGCCGGTCGTACAGGGCGCGGCCTTGAGGCGTCAGGGCCGCGCCGCGCTGCTCGATTTCACCGAAGCGCGCGCTGTGGCTGCCACTGGCCTGCTGCTGGTCGGTGAAGGCGATGGCTTCATCCAGTGCCTTGAAACTGGTCTGGCGCAGCAGGATCGGGCACTGGCGACGGGGCGGGCCTTCGATGACGGCTTTAGGGGTGATGCCATGCTTGGGCATCTGCGCCTGCACGATGTCGATGTCCAGGGTGCGCGGAGTCAGGTGGTTGATGTGCGGGCCCTTGAACGCCACCACGTCGGCGACCAGCCGGTGCTGGGCACTCAGTTGCTGGTACTGCGCGGCGGTGACGGTGGCGTGGTGGTGCCAGCGGAAGGTTTCCAGCGCCTGTTCGACAAACGCGTCGGCCTGAACCTCGTCGAGACCGCCTTGCTGTTCGGCCAGGGCGATCAGTTGCAGGGCCTGGGGCGTGAAGATCGAACGCCGGGCCAGCACCGACTCGGCAAAGGCACGCAGTTCGGGGTCGGCGATCAGTTCCAGGCGCAGCAGCGAGGTGAACACGCGAAACGGGCTGATCTGCAGGGCACTTTCATGCACCGCGCGAAACGCCGTGGAATGCACCGGCACCCCGGCCGGGGTGAGGTCGTAATAGCCCACCGGTTCCATGCCCATCACCGCAAACAACCGGCACAGGGTGGTCAGTTCGCCGACGCTGCCAACGCGGATCGCGCCATGGCGCTCCAGGTCCAGGCGGTCGATTTCGCCCGTAGCGCGCAGTTGCCGGGCGATGGCCGGATCCTGCTCCAGCACCTGGGCGTTGGTCTGGGCGACCAGCTCCATCAAGGCGCCGTACAGCGGCACTTCTTCGCGGTACATGTCCGACATTGCCCGCGAGAAGCGTTGGCGGATCAGGTCAGGGCTGACGACGTTCTGGTTGCTCATGAATAGGAATCCCGGCGCAGTGACAGTGAAGTAGGCCGATTCTGTTCGGCGCTGGCAGGGCTTGCAAACGAAGTTTCTTCCGAACTTCATTCTGCAAACGACTGCTGCACAGGTCGTTATGGCTTCTCTGGCTGTTGCCTTTGCGGATCAGTAGTTTTTCGACTGTCACCAGGCGTCGGGCTAACGCCGCGGGCGCTCAAGAAACTGCCGATACAAGGCTGCCGTCTGCGCGGGGCGCTCGACCATCGGCATATGGCCAATACCGTCCCAGATTTCCAGGCGGGCGCCGGCGATGCCCTTGGCCCAGACGTGGGCGCTGCTGACATGCAGCAAGCGGTCTTCACGCCCCCACAGCAGCAGAGTGGGGGCGTGGATCTGCGCCAGCCGGGAGCCGATCGGCTGGCTGGCGTGAAAGTCCTCGAAGATCTCCGCCAGCTCATCGCGCCGGTCCTGGTAACGTTCGGCGATGGCCGCCAGCACCACGCCCGGGACCCAGGGCGGGGACGCCATGGTCATGCCGTAGAACCGCTTGAAGTCGGCGGGTGAGTGGATCAGGAACGGGTTCGTGCCAGCGGCCAGCAGCCGCTCCATGTCGCTGGGCTCGGGCGAGCTCAGGCCCGCGGGGTCGATCAGCGTGAGAGACGCGACTCGGCCCGGGTGGGCGGCCGCCAGCCACGCGGCGACGTAGCCGCCCATGGAGTTGCCGATCAGGTGGACCTTGCCGATCCCGCAGGCATCCAGCAACTGGATCATGCGTTCGGCCTGGATCGCAATGTCATAGCCGCCGCCGGCCTTGAACCCGGTTTCGCCATGGCCGGCCTGGTCGGGGATGATCACCCGGCAGTCGTCGACAAAATGCCGGGCGAAGCGCAGCCAGATGGTCTTGTCGGCGCTGTAGCCGTGGAGCATCAGGAGAGTCCGGTCCGGCGTGTCCGGCCCGCCCTGATAGGTGACCATGCCCATTTCGGCAATCGGCATGGTGATTTTTTCCAGGCGATACAGGCGCGCCTCCAGCGCCGTGCTGGCGTCGTACAGCAGGTGGCCGATGCGCGGCCAGGTTCGCCAGGTCCAGTAGGCCAGCAGCAGGGCAAGGATCAGCACAATTACCATCGCGTTCTCCCCAGTACACGTCAGGACAGGATGTGGTCGCCCGGTTTCAGCCGGCGCGTCAGTTGGTGGTAGCTGAAGCTGAATCCGGGAAACATGGCGATCACGTGACCGCTCTTGCTTTGATACCAACTGTGGCAGCCACCGGATTTCCACACGGTGCGCTGCATCTGTTGGTGGATCATTTGGGTATAGGCGCTTTCGGCTTCCTTGCGTACTTCAATGCTGCGCAGGCCCTGCGCCTTGAGGGTGCGAATGCAGTCGAGGATGTAGTTCATCTGCGACTCGATGATGAACAGTGCCGAGGTGTGGCCGATGCCGGTGTTGGGGCCGGTGACGATAAACAGGTTGGGAAAGTCCGGCAGACTGGTGCCCAGGTAGGCCCGCGGGTACTGCGACCAGACGTCGCTCAGGCGGGTGCCGTGTTTACCCAGCACTGGATAGTTGATCACCCCGTCGGTGGCGTCGTAGCCGGTGGCCCAGACGATGAGGTCGAGGTCCAGGTGCTGGCCGTCCAGGGTGCGGATGCCTCGTTCGTCCAGGGCGGCGATGCCTTGGTCGCGGCCGTGCAGCGTGACGTTGGCGCGGGTCAGCGCCGGGTACAGGGTGCTGGACAGAATCACCCGCTTGCAGCCGATGGTGAAGTCCGGTGTGAGCTGTTGTCGAAACCGTGGGTCCGGCACCTGGCGCTTGAGATGATTGAGCGCCTGGCGCTGCACCAGCTTGAGGGCGGTTTTCGAGTATTTGAAGGCGATCACCCGGGTTTCGAATTGCCAGTAGATCAGCCAGCGCAGCAGTGTGTAGGCCGGCTTGAGCCCCAGCAGCCAGCGCTGGAAAGGGCCGAAGCGGCGATCGGCGCGGGGCAGTACCCAGTGTGGGGTGCGCTGGAACACATGCAAGTGGGCCACCTGCGGCGCAATGCTGGGAATGATCTGCGCCGCACTGGCTCCGCTGCCGACAATCGCGACCCGCTTGTTGCGGTAGTCGTAGCTGTGATCCCAGGCATTGCTGTGAAAGGTTTTGCCGGCAAAGCGTTGCAGGCCGTCGAACGCCGGGATCACCGGTTGGCTCAGCGGCCCGGAGGCGTTGATCAGGAATTGCGCCCGGAAGGTGCCTTTGCCCCGGGTGAAGACCTGCCATTGCCGGGCGTCGTCGTCCCATTCGACCCGCTCGACATCGGCCTGCAACTCGACCTTGTCGCGCAGTTGGTAGTGCTCGACCACGTGTTGGGTGTAGCGATGCAGTTCGGCCTGTTCGGCGAACATCTGCGTCCAGGGCCAGGAGGCGAACGACAGCGAGTAGAGCGGGGAGGGCACATCGACGGCGGCGCCGGGGTAGGTGTTCTGACACCAGGTGCCGCCAAAAAAATCACGTCGTTCCAGCAGGCGGAAATCGTCGATGCCAGCCTTGAGCAGGTTGACCGCCGCACACTGGCCGCCAAACCCGCTGCCGATGATCAGTACCTGATAGGTGTGCATGCTCCTCCTCGTTTATCGTTGCGCCGCCCACGAGCGCCGGCGGTGCGATGAGTCCCCCTCATTTATAGTCAATCTTTCGGCGCCGGGTACGCCAGGTCGGCTTTTTCTGGCTGCTGGACGGTGATGGCTATTTGCCGTTGCCCTGATAGACTCCGATGTGTTGCCGTCTGCGGGACTAGCCGTCGCAGGGTTCCCATTTGCCGTACCAAGAGGAGCTTTGGCCCCCTATGCAACCTGTTGCAGGAAAGGGACTTTCAATGGCCAGGAGGCTGTACACCTCGCGCTCCCTCGGCCTGGTACTGGGTCTGTTGTGCATAGGTGCGGCGCTGCTGCCCCTCAAGCCGCCGGTGTGGCTGGTGGCATTGATGCTGTTCAACGGCCTGGTATGGCCGCACCTGGCGTACCAGTGGACGCGCCGCTCGGCGCTGCCCTATCGCGCGGAACACCGCAACCTGCTGATCGACTCGTTCATGGGCGGTTTCTGGGTGGCGGCCATCCAGTTCAACCCGCTACCCAGCGTCGCCACGCTGTCGATGATGGCCATGAACAACGTGGCCATTGGCGGCTTGCGTTTCCTGCTCGCCGGTCTTGTGGCCCAACTGCTGGGTCTGGGGCTCGGGCTGTTGTTGTTCTGGCCGGCCTTTATCCCGCCGACCAGTTCCTTGCAGATGTACGCCTGCTTGCCGTTGCTGACCTTCTACCCGCTGGCACTGGGTTGGATCTGCTTTCGCCAGACCCACGCCCTGGGCAAAAGCAAACGTGAACTGCTGGCCCTCAGTCGCACCGACAGCCTGACCGGGTTGTTGAACCACGGGGCGTGGAAAGATGCGTTGGAAATCGAGTTCCAGCGCTGCCAGCGCCAGCAGGCCGGTGGGGCGATTGCCTTGATCGACATCGATCATTTCAAGGCAATCAACGACACCTACGGGCATGTCGCCGGGGACATTGTGCTGCGCCAGTTGAGCAAGATCCTCAAGCAGAACCTGCGTGCCACGGATGTCGCGGGGCGTTATGGCGGGGACGAGTTCTGCGTGATTCTTCCCGACGTGCCGCTGGCCCATGCGGTCCAGGCGATGGACGCCCTGCGCGATCGGTTCTCGGGCCTGGGCTACGAACAGAACCCGGCCCTGAAAGTCAGCCTGAGCATTGGCCTGGCGGCATTCAACCCGATGCACAGCGACGCCACGCAATGGCTCAGCGACGCCGACCTGGCGCTGTACGCCGCCAAGACCACCGGCCGCAACCGAGTCATCTGCCACGCCGATGGACTGGTCCAGCGCGTGGCGATGGGGATCGTGTAGCCGCTACGGTCTACTGCCCTCAACTCCCATTTCCTTTAAACGCTGCGCCAACTCCAGCGCCACGCGCCCGCTGGCGAACGTTGGCACCAGGTGGGCGAATGGCACGTCGAGCATCCGGTTTTCCTTCACCGCCCGCAGTTGCGAGAGCACCGGGTCGTGGCGCAGCAGATGACGTTTGCGGCTGGCCGGGGACCAGATGGCGTCGGCCAGCAACAGCACGTCGGGGTCACTGGCGAGCAGGGTCTCGCGGCTCACGCTCAGGCGGCCCAGGTCGACCTCGGCGAAGGTATTGCGTGCCCCGGCGGCGCTGAGCAGGGCCGTGACGAAGGCGTGTTTGCCGACGCTGTCCAGGCCGTCCGCCTCGCTGTCCAGGTAAAACACCGACAACGGTTTGGCACCGCTGTGCACCGCTGCGGCCCGGGCCAGGTCGGCGTCGAGGGCGGCGCTCAGTTGTTGCGCCTGCTCCGGGCGTTGCAGCAGCGCACCGAGGGTTCGCAGGTCGGCGCGGATGTGCGCGAAAAAGTCCGGGGAGCGCTGGTCGCAGGCGGACTCCAACAGGTAACTGGCAATGCCCTGGCGGGCCAGCATCGGCCGTGAGCCCAGGTGTTGCGCAAAAGCCGAGGCAAAACCACCCACCACCAGGTCGGCGCGCTGGGTGTACAGCACTTCGGCCGAGGGATAACGCTTGGAGATGAGCGGTATGCCGCGGTAGGCACCTTGTTTGATTGCCCCCTCGTCGTCATCGATATAGGCCACGCCGATCAGCGCCGGACCGACACCCAGGGCCAGCAAGGTGTCGGCGCTGTGCTGGTTGAGCGCGATGATGCGTTGCGGTGCCTGCTAGATCACCCGGGTTGTTGCGCAGTTGTCGTAGGCCTGCGCCAGTGCAGGTAGCGGGGCACAGAGCGACGCACTGAGCAGCAATCGCCTAAGCATCGGGCGGACCTCCCGCACGCGCGCCGATCAGCAAGTGCGCGACCACCGCACCCGCCACCAGGTGCCCGTCCACCAGTTGCTTGACCTCCTGCTCATCGCGCACCCGGTACCAGCAAGCATCCGGATAAACAGTCAGGACCGGCCCCAGGTTGCAGGGGAACTGGCAGGCGGTGCGGGTCAGCAGGACGCCCCCGGGTGTTTCGATCCGGTCGTGCTTGAGCAACTCCCGGCGCAGGGTTTTCCATAAGGCCAGGGAACCCCGGGCCACACACCGCGGGCCGGTGCACAGGAACACCTGGCGGGCGTGCGGCGGGACAGTCGACCAGGCCGGGTCGCTCGGTACGCCGTTGACGTCATATTCCATGGCAGGCACTCCCTCAGAAACGGTAGGTGTAACGCACCTCGGTGGTGAACGGCCGGCCGAGGTTCTCCACGGACGGGCTGCCGGTGGTCATGCTGGTGGCGTAGTCGCGGTCGAACAGGTTTTCCACCAGCAGGCTCAGGCGGTGGCGGCGGGCGTTGTCCAGGTAGCGATGGGCGTCGGCATCGACCACCGAGTAGTGGCCGTAGTCCACGTCCTTGGCACTGACCACCGAGCGGATGTAGCGCAGCGCGCCCCCGGCACCCCACCGGCGGTTGTCCGACTCATAGCCCAGGCGCGAGCGGGCGAAGAAGCTGGGGATGTTGCTGATGGTCACGCCGTTGCGGCCCTCCACCAGGTTGCGGGTCACGTCGCCTTGCAGGCGCCAGCGTTCATTGAGTTGCCATTGACCGTCGACTTCGATACCGCGCACCAGGATCTCGCCGTTACCGTTGACCCACTGGTCGCCGTCGAGGGCGATCAGGTCGTCGATTTCCCGGCGAAAGCCGGTGATGCTGGCGCTGAATTCGCGGTCCAGCAGAGTGCCCCGGTAATCCAGGCCCAGTTCGGCGTTGCGGCTTTTCTCGGCCTTGAGGTTGGGGTTGCCCATCTCCTCGCCGGGTTCGTTGACGTACAACTGTTCGGCATTGGGCAGCTTGTAGGCGCTGCCGAACTGGCCCCGCAACGCCCAGTGCTCTGTCAGGTCGTAGCGCGAGGTCAGCATGCCGACCGTGGCGCTTTCACCGCCGCTCAGGTGCTCCTGGCGTACGCCGATGCTGGGGTGCCAGTCGGGCAGCGCGGCGATCACCGGGCGCAGTTGGGTATAGAGCGCGTGGGCTTCGGCCTGCTGGTTGTCGATGACCATGACATCGTCCTGGCCCTTGAACCATTGGTTGTCGCTGCCGAACACCAGCACGTGGCCACCGGACAGCTCGGCCTTGCCCTCGGCTTGCAGGCCCCAGTCGGTGAAGCCCCAATAGTCGTTGTGATTGAGCACCCGGGTGCCGCCGCCATCGAGGTTGTAGACCCGGGTGTAGCGGGTGTCCCAGTCGTTGACGTGGCTTTTGACGAAGTAGCTCAGGGCTTGATTGACCTGCTGTTCGAAGGTGGCCGTGGCGATCTGTTGCACGCGGTCGTTGGTGGTGTGGCGGTTGTCGGTGGGGCGGGCGAAGTCCAGGTTGGCGTCGCTGTACTGGTAGAACAGTTCCAGGCGCGAATCGTCGCCGAAGGCCTGGGTGGCCTTGGCGCCGAAGGTGCTGACTTCGTAGCCGCGCTTGCGGTCGGTGGCGGTGCTGCGCATGTCACTGCTGCGAAATGGCTGGTAGCCGTCGGAGACGTTGTGGCTGACGTAGGCCAGCAAGCCAAGGTCGCCAAAGCCGTTGCTGACAATCTGCTCGGCCCGCGCATCGCCACTGCGGCCCATGAAACTGTCCAGGCCCATGTTGACTTCACCGGAGGTCTCGCGGGTCTGGGCGCTGCGGGTGACGATGTTGATCACCCCGGCCACGGCCTGGGTGCCGAACAGCAGGCTTTGTCCGCCCTTGAGCACTTCGATGCGTTCGATGGCATTGGCTGGCAGGGTGTCGAGGTAGAGCCCGCCGTACAGGCGGTTGTTCAGGCGCACGCCATCGAGCAGGATCAGCGTGTCGTCGTTGCGCCCACCCAGCAGCGAATAGTTGGCGTAGTCGAAGGGGCCGTTTTTCGGCGCGACGTAGAGGCCGGGCACCGACATCTGCAGCACACGGGTGATGTCGGCATCGGGGCCGGCGCGTTCGATCTGGGCGCGGTCGATGATCTCGACCTTGCTGCCAAAGCGCGCCATTTCGGCGACGGTGGTGGATTCCACCGAGGGTGCGCTGACGAGTTGCTGGTCGAGGGTCATGGCCGGGGTATCGGCCACTGCGGGTGGGCTGATCAGGCAGAGCAGGGCGCCACAGGCATACAGTCGCACAGGACGCCGGTCCTGGCTGGAAGGAGTTGGAATCTGAGTCATTGTTGGTCTTCTCGAAAAAAATCTTCGCAGAAGCACGCAGGAGAAAGTACCGGACACGCGCCAATACTGGCCCATGCCCGCCCACCGCAGGTTTGCCAAACAGAAATTCCAGGCCGGTCTCCGGGCTTGCGAGGCTAGAGGCGTTCACCTTCCCAGGCCCGTGGGCCCAGTGGTCTGTCGAACGCGTCACTCGCTTACCGTTGCGGGGGCAGCACCGGACTAACCCTGAAAAGGGCGCACCGGTTTCCCGTTTCACCTCATGCACGGCGGCATGAGGCACCTGAAACTGGGCGGTATCTGAACACTCGGATGACCGTTCGTCAAATAGCCAGGTCAGCGGCAGGCGCCAGGCGTGCGCGCGATGGCGATCTCAAGGACGCCATCGCGGGCACGTCATGCGCCCAGATCAGGCAGGGCCTCAGGTCATGGGGGTCTCGACAAACGCTGGCTGTTGTTCGGCATAAGCGGCAAAGGCGCTGATCCGTGGAAACTGCGCGGCATCGACCTGGTCAGGCACCACCAGCAGGGTGAAGCTCCAGGCCACGGCGAGGGTGATGCCGTCCTGTTGCAAGGTGCCATCCATGGGCAGCGGTTGCCTGGCCAGTTCCTGCTCCAGTGCCGAGTACGCTGCGTGCAATTGCCCGCTGACCCGCTCCAGCCAGGGCGCATGTTGCTTCTCGGCGGGGCGCAGGTTGCGTTCGTAATAGATCTGCACCGACTTCTCGCACGCGGCCAATGCCAGGCCGATCAGCCGCAGGGAGCGCAGGCGCTGGTCCAGGGACACCGGCATCAGGCTGTTACCCGGGGGGCTCAGGGCTTGCAGGTAGTCGATGATCAGGGTCGAATCCATCAGCACTTCGCCGTCGTCCAGCACCAGCGTGGGCGCCTTGACCACCGGGTTGATGGCCTGGAACGCCTCGAAACCGCGGAATACCGAAATCGAGGCGTGCTCGAACGGGATGTCCAGGGTCTTGAGGCTGATGGCGACACGTCTTACATAAGGTGAATCGAGCATTCCGATCAGCTTCATGTACAGCTCCTTGGAAAGGGGGGGGCAGCGGCCTGAATCTAGCGCTAAACGGCGGGCCTTGAACACTTCTGTCGAGTGTCCATGGCCGTTTGTCTTCTATATACAGCCGTTGGATTGAATTTCTTGCTATAAACGCACTCCGATGAACGCCCAAAGCTTGCCGCAGAGCAATTTAAGGGCTTTGTCAGACAAATTCCCTGTCTTTTCAGTTGCTGAGGCCGCCCCTCGGCCTTAGACTGCCGCCCCCTCGTAAATTGAGTGCCGGGTGGCGCGTGGAATGTATGGCGCCTTTGCGAAACCTGGCAGGTTGACCGGAACGCATCCTGATTCGCCTTAATGCACGTATTTTTTATAGAGAAATCAATGACAAAGGATAAGTTGCTGGCCATGCCGGCGGATGACTACATGAATGCCGAGCAACAGGCTTATTTCACTGAGCTGCTGCAAAACATGAAGGTGGAAACCCACGAGCGTATCGAGCAGAACCGCATCGCCATTGAAAGCCTGGACACCCCGGCTGATCCGGCTGACGCGGCCTCGGTCGAAGAAGAGCGCACCTGGCTGGTGAACGCCATTGATCGTGACCAGCGCATGCTGCCGCAACTGGAACGTGCCCTGGAGCGCATTGGCGACGACACGTTTGGCTGGTGCGACGACAGCGGCGAGCCTATCGGCCTCAAGCGCTTGCTGATCAGCCCGACCACCAAGTACTGCATCGAAGCTCAAGAACGCCACGAGCAGATCGACAAGCACCAGCGTCAAGCCTGATTCGCGCGGGTCACCCTTAGCGGGTCGACGCAGAAAAATCGCAGCCTGCAACAGCGTCCGAGCGGACGTCGGTGCAGGTTGCGATTTTTGCGTTATGCGCCCGGGAAAACCTTCCGCTACCGGCGGGATTGTTACCGGTTATGCAACTAAATAGTGCAGGCTCATCGCTATTTCTCTCCCGGGCTATTCATTACCATAGGCTTATTGTTAGGAAGCTAATGAATATCCCGAGGTGGGTGCATGCAATGTAAAGTCGATGTCGCCGTGATGATTGGCACTGGGGTGCCTGCCGGACTGCGGGCGTTGGGGCAAGCGGTGTGCTGGGTGGTCCTGCTCAATGGCGAACAGTTCGGGACGGCCTTCGGCAGTCGCGCCGAGGCCCAGGCGTGCAAGGATGCCTGGCTGGCGCAATTGAGTGTCCGGCCACCCGAGGTGGCTCGGGCCGCTGCGGCGAAAGCCTGATCAGCCCTTCAGGGCGCCTTGATCCACGGCGAGCTTGAGGGCCTTGGCCGACTCCCTGGCCGCGACAGCTGCCACTTCGCAGGTCTTGAACCAACGGTCTTTTTCGACCTGGTGATAGGTGACGGTGGTCAGCGGTGGTTTGGCACGCATCACAATCACTGCCTGGAATTCGCCGTCGATTTCTCTGGCTTCGCCCCGGATGAAAAACTCGCCGATATCAAATTCGGTCACGTGCGCCTTCCCTTGGAAATTATTCTATTGATTGCAACGCAGTCCGCCGAAGAGGCTGGGTCTCGATGGTCGGGCAGTATGGCAGTTGTTGCAGGGAGGCGGCGCAGTTATGTCATGGGTGTGACGAAACGCCTGCGCCGGTTTTCAGGGCGATGACTTAGTGGCTGACTTCGAGAGTACGGGCGAGGGCACAGGCTGCGTTGTGGCTCATACGGAAACCTCTTACACGACCTGTCGCGGTTTCTGTGATATGAAAGAAGCCATTCCCCGCGAGTACTACTTGATAACGCAGTTGAGGTGGCGCGGGTAGATGGCCGATCATTGCCTGGTAAGTCCCGCCGTGTGCGGTTTGTGGTGAATAGTTGAGGCTGTTGGGGGTTGGGCTGGGAAGGTGTTGTGGGTACATAGGAATTCCTTTTCTATGGTTTGCCGACGGTCGCACGTCACTTTCAGTAGTCTAGAAGCGCTTGGCTGCTCTAGAATCCCCTCCACTGACTGGAGGTAGGTGCTCATCTAAAGCAATTTTCTTCAGGCTATATGTCAGAAAAAATGCTTTTTTTTAAGCGTTTTTTCCCTGAAGTTGATAGTCCAGTAATCTCTGATTGTTAGAGGGAACATTTCCCTCAACATCTGACGACTGCCAGAGACGACGGCACGAGTGGTTATCCAGTAGCCTGCTCTTGCCTTGCGATGAAGCGGTGTTCTACCGGCTTCACGATGACAGCCTGGGTCATTGTTGCGACATCTTCGGTACGGCCGTTTTTTTGCTGCCTGTTTTCTGCCGGCAGTGTCATTTCTGATGTGGAGATATTTCGTTGGCAGTAAGTAATCTCGATATGCACGCTTTGTTTGTGCTGGGTGATTTGCGCGCAAAGCTGGTTAAACAGTTTCAATCCCGTTTTGTCTACATCACCGAGCAAAACCCGGAAGGTATCTACGTCGCCGAGATCGATACCGAATCGGCCCTGGTGGTGGATGACAAACAACGCCTTGAACTCAAGGTCGGCGATCATTTTCGCGCCGCGGTATTACCCAGCCGCGAAGGCGGCAAGTTGGAAATCAAGTTTCGCGAAATCAAACTGACGGTCTATGGCCTGGGTGATTACGCGTTCGTCACCACGGCCGACGGCCACGCCATCGTGTTCAAGGAAGGTCACAGTGTGGTCACCGTGTTTGCTGCGCACCAGCAACTGCAGGAAGGCCTGACCAAGACCCTGAAGGCCGTGACCGCCAAGGCGGCGAAATTCCGCAAGGGTGAGTTGGTGTCGTTCAAGGCCAGTGAGTAATGAGCCTGTCCCGGGCTGATTTTCATCAGCAGCACCTGGCAAGCGCCCGCGATCACGCATTGCAGTTGTTCGCCCAGAAGGCGGTCATGCAAGGCGCCTGGCTGAACTGGGTGGCATCACAGCTTTACCTGTTGCGCCCGGCAGAGTACGCCAGCATGGTGCGCCGAGAGTTGCAGCAGCTGCAGGAACCGCCCACCCGATAAACCTCGTCCCGCGATCACTGGAACCTCTACTACAGTCAATTGACTGAGTAAGCAGAGGCTGGCGTTTTTCCTGCGCCAGGCCGTCCTGTCATCGCTGTGAACAGAACGAGGTGCGAGGCATGAAAGGATTTCGACTGCTGCTGGCCAGCACGTTGACCGCCATTGGCCTGCTGACGTCGCCGACGGCCGCCACGGCCGCCCAGGCGCCGATCCACTTTGCCGACCTGAACTGGGAAAGCGGCAGCCTGATCACCGACATTTTGCGGATCATTGTCGAAAAGGGGTACGGCCTGCCCACTGACACCTTGCCGGGTACCACCATCACCCTGGAAACCGCCCTGGCCAACAATGACATCCAGGTCATCGGCGAGGAGTGGGCCGGTCGCAGTCCGGTCTGGGTCAAGGCGGAAGCTGAAGGCAAGGTGGTGAGCCTGGGGGATACCGTCAAGGGGGCTACCGAAGGCTGGTGGGTGCCCGAGTACGTGATCAAGGGCGACCCGGCCAAAGGCATCAAGCCCCTCGCGCCAGACCTGCGCAGCGTCAGCGACCTGCCGCGCTACAAGGATGTCTTCAGCGACCCGGAAACCCCCGGCAAGGGGCGCTTCCTCAACAGTCCGATTGGCTGGACCTCGGAAGTGGTCAATCAGCAGAAGCTCAAGGCCTATGGCCTGAGTGACAGCTACGTGAATTTTCGCAGCGGTTCGGGGGCCGCACTGGATGCGGAAATCACCTCGTCGATTCGCCGGGGCAAACCGGTGCTGTTCTACTACTGGTCACCGACCCCGCTGCTGGGGCGCTTCAAGCTGGTCCAGTTGCAGGAGCCGCCGTTTGACGCCGAGGCCTGGAAAACCCTGACCGATGCCGACCATCCCAACCCGCGCCCGACCCGTTCGCTGCCCTCCAAGCTGTCGATTGGGGTGTCCACGCCCTTTCAGAAACAGTACCCGCAGATCGCGCAATTCTTCAGCAAAGTCGATCTGCCCATCGATTCGTTGAACAAGGCGCTGGCCGAGATGAGCGAGAAACACAGCACTGCGCGCCAGGCGGCCGAAGCCTTCATGACCGATCATCCGGATGTTTGGAGAGCCTGGTTGCCCCAGGAGATCGCCGACAAGGTGGCGGCGTCGCTGTAGCCGGCGAATCTGCTTTGGCAAGCACATGAAGCATTCGTAATACCGATCGGCATTTCATTGATAAATCGCAAAGCATTGAAGAGTAGTCTGGTCTAGGCTGTTTTTTCTGCCAACGATTCAAGGAATTTCGATCATGACCTTCGTGCTTGCTCAGTGGCTTGCAGGGGCATTTGTGGTGATCAGCCTGATCCATGTGTACTGGGCGCTGGGTGGTCAATGGGCCAATGATGCGGTGGTGCCTTACGTCCCGACGCCCGAGGGCAAGGGGGTGCGCCCGGCCTTCAAACCTTCGTCCCTGGGTACCCTGGCGGTAGCCGTCGGACTGCTGCTGATTGCCCTGATGGTGAGTTTGCGAGTGGGGCTGCTGGTGCCACAGATTCAGCATTGGTCGCTGCAATGGCTGATCAGTGCCATCGCCCTGTTGATGTTTGCCCGGGCCATTGGTGATTCGGACCTGGTGGGGTTTTTCAAGGAACAGGTCGGGTCGAAGTTCGCGCGCCTCGACACCTGGGCCTTTTCACCCCTGTGCGTCGTCCTGGGGGCGGGGCTGCTGACCGTCGCCTGGGTCTGATCAGTCCCTCAACTGCCGCTCTCGTGGCGCCGGCTGCTGACTTCGGCCGGCACGTCATCGCCCGCCATGCGCTTGCGGAACAAGGCCGCGCGCGCCAGCAGCAGGGTGGTCACCGGCATGGTGATCGCCAGCAGCACCGGGATCAGCCACGCATGGAGCACCGGGCTGGATTTAAGCGTCGAAAAATAGATGATCGACGCCAGCGCTACGCACCAGGCCCCCAGGGTCGAGGCCAGTGCGGGCGGGTGCATGCGCTGGAAGTAGTCCTTCAGGCGCACCAGGCCGATGGCACCGATCAGGGCGCACAGGCTGCTGATCACCAGCAGAATGGCCACGGTGATCTCGACCCACAGGGGCAATTGAGCAGCCTGGTTCATTCGATCACCTCGCCACGCAGGAGGAATTTCGCCAAGGCAAAGGAGCCGACGAAGCCGAACAGCGCAATCAGCAGCGCCGCTTCAAAGTAGGTGTCGCTGGCATAGCGGATGCCCAGCACCAGCATCATCAGCATGGCGATGATGTACAGGTAGTCCAGCGCCAGGACCCGGTCCTGGGCCGAGGGGCCCTTGAACAGGCGGACCAGGGTCAGCACCATGGCCAGGGAAAACACAAACAGGCTGAACAGAATCGCATTGGCGAGCAGGGCACTCATTCGAAGATCTCCATCAGGGGGCGCTCGTAAGTCGCCTTGAAGTGCTCGATGAATTGCGCCTCGTCATCCAGGTCGAACACATGCAGCAGCAGAATGCTGCGATCCAGTGCCAGCTCCGACCAGACCGTGCCGGGAACCACCGTGGTGATCATCGACAGCGCCGCCAGGCCGTTGGCGTCGCGCAAGTCCAGCGGCACCTTGACGAACCGTGAGTGCGGCGGGCGTCGCTTGGCGTTCAAGACGCTCCAGGCCACGGCCAGGTTCGATCCCAGCACGTCACGCCCCACCAGCAGGAACAGACGCAGGATCACCCCTGGGCGGCGGATGCGGATCGGTAACGGGCGCAGCTTGCGCATCATCAGCGGGGCACAGAAGCCCAGCAGCGCACCGAGCAACAGGTTGCCCGGGCTGACCGACAGGTTCAGCACCAGCCACAGCACCCACAGCGCCAGGGATAACCAGGGAGCCGGAAACAGACGCCTCATGGGTGTACCTCCTGCGCCGCGGCCTGGGCGTCGGGGCTGGGCACGGCGTGGGTGCCGAGCACGGCCATGACGTATTGCTGGGGATTGTTCAGGGTGTCGGCGGCGGCCTGGGTGAAGCGCATCAGCGGTTCGGCCTTGAAGGTCAGCAAAATGCTCAAGGCCAGCAAGCCGAAGATCGGCACGCACTCCAGGCGCCGCAGTACCGGTGGCTGGCGTTCTTCCGGGGTCCAGAAACGCTGGATGCCCAGGCGCGAGAACGCGATCAGTGAGGCCAGCCCGGACAGGATCAACAGCGCCAGCAGGCTCCAGGCCGCGGTCGACACCGGCTGCCCCGAGGACGCGCCCAAGCCCAGCGGATTGAGCAGGGCGCTGAGCAGGCTGAGCTTGCCGATAAAGCCCGAGAGCGGCGGCATGCCGATGATCAGCAGGGCGCAGGCAATGAAACTGAGGCCGAGAAAGGCCATGGTCCAGGGAATGACCTGGCCGACCACGGCTTGTTGTTCGTCATCGAGGTTGATGCCTTTGGTCGGCGAGCTCACTCCTAGTGGGCGCGGCAAGGCTTCGGCTTCGTCATCCAGAGGGATTTCCACCGCCGTGCGCGAGCGCTCGATCAGTTCTGCCAGGAGAAACAGCGCACTGAGGGCCAGGGTCGAGCTGACCAGGTAGAACAGCGCCGCGGCCACCAGGTTCGGCTGGGCAAAGCCGATGGCCGAGAGCAGGATGCCGGCCGAGACCAGGATGCTCAGGCTGGCCATGCGTTCCAGGCGGCGCGCGGAGAGGATTGCCAGCGCCGCGCAGACAATGGTCGCCATGCCGCCGTAGATCAGCCAGTCACCGCCGAAATACGCCGAGGCGCCGGCCTGGCCGGAAAACAGCAGGGTCCACAGCCGCAGCAGGGTGTAGACGCCGACCTTGGTCATGATCGCGAACATCGCCGCCACCGGCGCGCTGGCCGAGGAGTAGGCGGGCACCAGCCAGAAGTTCAGTGGCCACATCCCGGCCTTGGCCAGGAACGCCACCGCAAGAATCGCCGCGCCGGCATGCAGCAGGCCGCGATCGGCTTCGGACACCAGGGGAATCTTCAGCGCCAGGTCAGCCATGTTCAGGGTGCCGGTGACGCCGTAGATCAGCGCCGCGCCAATCAGGAACAGCGAGGAGGCCAGCAGGTTGATCGAGATGTAGTGCAGGCCCGCTGACACCCGGGTGCGTCCCGAGCCGTGCAGCATCAGGCCGTAGGAGGCCGCCAGCAGCACTTCGAAGAACACGAACAGGTTGAACAGGTCGGCGGTCAGGAAGGCGCCGTACAGGCCCATCAGTTGAATCTGGAACAGCGCATGGAAACTGGCCCCGGCCCCGTCCCAGCGGGCCATGGCGAACAGCAGGGCGCTGACGCCAATGATCCCGGTCAGGACCAGCATCAAGGCCGACAGGCGATCGACCACCAGCACGATGCCGAACGGCACCGGCCAGTTGCCGGGCAGGTACACGCCGATGGAATTGGCTACGCCCTGTTGCTGAGTCCAGTACAGCAGCATCACCGAGATCCCCAGGCCGATCAGGCTGGAAAACAGGTTCAGCCGGGCCTTGAGCGGGCGATGTTTTTCCCCCAGCAGCAGCATCAAGGCCGCCGTCAGCAATGGCAGGAGGATGGGGGCGGCGATCAGATGTTGCATCCAGTTCATTCTTTAGGCTCCCGGCCATCGACATGGTCGGTGCCGGTCAGGCCCCGGGATGCCAGCAGCACCACCAGGAACAGCGCAGTCATGGCAAAGCTGATGACGATGGCGGTGAGCACCAGCGCCTGAGGCAGCGGGTCGGTGTAGTTCAGCAAGTCCTGGGGCACACCGTCCTTGATGATCGGCTCCTTGCCGATAAACAGGCTACCCATGCTGAAAATGAACAGGTTGACCCCGTAGGACAGCAGGCACAGGCCCATCACCACCTGGAAGGTCCGCGGGCGCAGTACCAGCCAGACCCCGGAGGCCGCCAGTACGCCGATGGCAATTGCGATGACTTCTTCCATCAGGCCGCTCCTGGCTTGGCAATGGGTTTGGACTGGCTGCTCGGCTTGTGGCCGCGCACCGATTGGTGCGCCAGGGCCGTCAGGATCAACAGGGTCGAACCGACCACCACGGCATATACGCCGATGTCGAAGAACAGCGCGCTGGCGATATGGATATCACCCAGCAGTGGCAAGCTGAGGTGCCAGGTATGGGTGGTCAGGAACGGATAGCCCGCCGCCATGGCACCCAGGCCGGTGACGCTGGCGAACAACAGCCCGGTGCCCATCCAGCGCAAGGGACGCAGGCTCATCTGCGCCTCGACCCATTGGGTGCCGGCGACCATGTATTGCAGGATGAACGCCACCGACATCACCAGGCCAGCGACAAAGCCGCCGCCAGGCTGGTTGTGCCCGCGCATGAACAGGTAGAGCGAGACCACCAGGGCAATCGGCAGCAACAGGCGCACCAGCACTGCCGGGACCATCATGAAGCCCAGGGCGGTGTCGCTGGCCTGGCGCGGGTTGACCAGGTCGGTGACCACGTCCGGCGCCAGTAGGCGCTGTTGCGCCGGCAGCTGCATGCTTTCCTTGGGCGGGCGGAAGCGTCGCAGCAGGGCGAACACGGTCAGCGCCACGGCCGCCAGCACGGTGATTTCGCCCAGGGTGTCGAAGCCGCGGAAGTCCACCAGCATCACGTTGACCACGTTGCTGCCGCCACCTTCGGGCAAGGCGCGGCTGAGGTAGAACGAGGAAATGTCGTTGGGTGTCTGGCGGGTCAGCATGGCGTAGGACAGCAGCGCCATGCCGGCACCGACCGCGATCGACAGCAACAAGTCGCGCAGGCGGCGCACCTTGGCCCGGGCTTCGCTGCCCGGCAGTGGCGAGACGTCCTCGATCCGCCGTGGCAACCAGCGCAGGCCCAGCAGGATCAGCACGGTGGTCACCACCTCGACCACCAGTTGGGTCAGGGCCAGGTCCGGGGCCGAGAACCAGACGAAGGTGATGCACGTCATCAGGCCGCAGACACTGACCATGGTCAGGGCGGCAAGACGGTGGTACTTGGCCTGCCAGGCGGCGCCGAGGGCGCAGACAATCGCCAGCAGCCACAGGGTGACAAAGACAATCGACCCCGGGATCTTCGGCCGGTCGCCCCAGCTGATACCGCTGCCGAGCATCGGGATCAACCCGGCCAGCACCGCCGCCAGCACCAGCAGGAACAGTTGTGCCTGCAGGCGCTTGGTGCTGATCCGACGCTCCAGGCGGCGGGCCAGACGCATCATCACCACCAGGCTGCGTTCGAACAGGCGCTTGCCGTTGAACCGGCCAATCAGCGGTGGGTACTTGAAGCGCCCGTGCTTGAACTGGTTGCGCAGCAGCAGATAGAGAACGATGCCGCAGGACATCGCGATCAAGCTCATGATCATCGGCGCATTGAGGCCGTGCCAGATCGCCAGGCTGTACTCGGGCAAGGTGCCGCCGACGACCGGCAAGGCGGCCGCGGCCAGCAGCGGGCCGACCACCTGGGCCGGGAAAATCCCCACCACCAGGCAGGTGAACACCAGCAACTCGACTGGCGCGCGCATCCAGCGCGGCGGCTCGTGGGGGGGGTGGGGCAGGTCGGTGGCAGTCGGGCCGAAGAACACGTCGACGGTGAAGCGCAGGGAATACGCGACGCTGAAGGTGCCGGCGATGGTCGCGATGATCGGCAGGCTGGTCTCGACCCAGGCGGTGGCGTTGATGAACACCGTTTCGGCGAAGAACATCTCTTTGGAGAGGAAACCATTGAGTAACGGTACGCCGGCCATCGAGGCGCTGGCGACCATGGCCAGAGTGGCGGTGAACGGTATCAGGCGGATCAGGCCGCTGAGCTTGCGGATGTCACGGGTGCCACTTTCGTGGTCAATGATACCCGCGGCCATGAACAGCGAGGCCTTGAAAGTGGCGTGGTTGAGAATGTGGAACACCGCCGCGACCGCTGCCAGCGGACTGTTCAGGCCCAGTAACAGGGTGATCAGGCCCAGGTGACTGATGGTCGAGTAGGCCAGCAGGCCCTTGAGGTCGTTCTGGAACATGGCGCAGTAGGCGCCGAGCAACAGGGTGCAGGCTCCGGCCCCGCTGACGATGTAGAACCATTCTTCGCTGCCGGACAGCGACGGCCATAAGCGCGCCAGCAGGAACACGCCGGCCTTGACCATGGTTGCCGAGTGCAGGTAGGCCGAGACCGGTGTCGGCGCGGCCATGGCGTGGGGAAGCCAGAAGTGGAAGGGGAACTGCGCGCTTTTGCTCAAGGCGCCGATCAGGATCAGGGGTAACAGGATGGGGTAGAGCGCGTGGGCACGAATCAGATCACCGGCGGCCAGGACCTGGTCCAGGTCATAGCTGCCGACGACATGGCCAAGCAGCATGACCCCCGCCAGCAGGCACAACCCACCGGCACCGGTCACCATCAACGCCATGTAGGCGCCGCGGCGGGCGTCCGCACGGTGGTGCCAGTAGCCGATCAACAGGAACGAGAAGAGGCTGGTCAGTTCCCAGAAGAACACCATTTGAATCAGGTTGCCGGAAATCACCAATCCGAGCATGGCGCCCATGAACGCCAGGAAAAATGCGAAGAAGCGCGGCACCGGGTCTTCGGGCGACATGTAGTAACGGGCGTAAAGCGACACCAGGGTGCCGATGCCCAGCACCAATATGGAGAACAGCCAGGCGAACCCGTCCATGCGCAGGACGAAGTTCAGGCCGAGGCTGGGCAACCAGGTAAACTCTTCGCGAATAACCCCGCCATCGGCGATTTGCGGGTACAGCAAGGCTACCTGGAGGGTGCCGATGAGGGCGACCAGTCCAGCAAGAATCGATTCAGCATTACGTGCATTGTGGGGCAGCAAAGCCGCCAGACAGCTGCCAATGAATGGCAGAAGCAGTAGAACTATCAGGGACATAGGCTTCTATTCTGCGCAAGTTTGTGAAGGATCATACTTGCCGAGGCCAGGATCACCAACTGCCAAGCTGTGGCGGGATCCTACAAGTTAGACCGAACATGGCTGTGTAACATTGTTTCAGTGGGGGGTGGGTATTGGGGGCATATCCGTTGCTGCGGTAACAGCTACTTAGGGTTTCGCCCTTGCGGCGAGGCACTTTTGGCAAACGCCGGAGTGCCGGCCCAGCCCAAAGTATCCAAAAGGTCTCGTCCCAAGCGTTTGAACAGCGCTTCGCGCCAATCCCCGGATGGATACCTTCGCTCAGCCTGCAACGCGTCGAATCGGATTTCCCTGCGGGGAAATACCCCTGCACCTACACGGCGTCCGGCACCTGAGCTTCAGTCTTCACCCTGGCCTTCCGCTCGCTAACGATCACCGCCAGCACGATCAACGCCGCGCCAACCAGCGCAAGTCCCGGCAGCCGTTCCCCGGCAATCCTTCCGACAATCCCGGCCCACACCGGTTCGCCGGCGTAGATCAGGGTCGCGCGGGTCGGTGAGACGCTTTTTTGCGCCCAGTTCATCGCCAGTTGAATCACTGCGCTCGCGGCGCCCAGGCCCAGGGCGCTGGCCAGCAGGAACCAGGAGAACCCGGGGATGACTTCCCCGGTCGGTACAATCATCAGCATCGCCAGGATCGAGGCAGTCGCCAGTTGCACCACCGTGACCCGCCGCACATCGACACGGCCGGCGTAGCTGCTGATCAGGATGATCTCGGCGGCGATGGCCACGGTACTGATCAAGGTCACCATCTCGCCTGCGTTGAAGTTCAGTGACGCCCCGGCTGGGCCGCAGATCAGCATCAATCCGGCAAAGGCCAGCATGATGCCGATGCTGGGCATCAGCCCTGGCCGGCGCCCCATCACCAGCCATTGCAGCAAGGGCACGAAGGGTACATAGAGTGCGGTGATGAAGGCCGACTGGCTGCTGGGAATGGTCTGCAGACCAACCGTTTGCAGGCCAATGCCGATCATGATCGCGACGCCGATGAAGAACCCGGCCCTGAGCTCGAACAGCGTCAGGTCACGCAGGCTGCGCCAGGAGAACAGGGCGACCAGGCCTGCGGCGGCGGCAAAGCGCAGGCCGACGAAGAACATCGGTCCGCTGACGGTCATGGCGTGCTGCACCAGGAGGAAGGTGCCACCCCAGATCATGGTGATCAGCACCAGCACGCACTCAGCCTTGCTTAAACGCAGGCGCGGGGAGGAGGGTTTGCAAGGGGTTGCTGGCGTCATGGTCTTGCGCGCTACCTGAGTGGGACGCACAATGCGTCGACAGTTGGGCAGTATACTGCGCAACCCATACAAGTGAGCAATATAGTGCACAAAGACAACGGCCAACGCGCCTCCGTCCTGCAACACGTCAGCCAGAATGTTCGCCGCCTGCGCCATGCCGCCGAAATGAGCCAGAGTGCGTTGGCAGAAAAGTCCGGGGTCAGTCGGCGGATGTTGGTGGCGATCGAGGCCGGCGAAAAAAATGTCAGCCTGACCACCCTCGACCGGGTCGCCGAAGCCCTGGGCGTGGCGTTCAGCGACTTGATCCAGGCCCCCGATGCCCGTGACCCGAGCCGCATCAACGAGCTGGCCTGGGCCGGGGCGATCCCGGGCAGCCAAGCGGTGTTGCTGGCCAAGGCCAGCGCCAGTCGCGAGGTGGAGTTGTGGCAATGGCGGCTGGAACCCGGTGAAAACTATTTGTCGGAAGCAGATGCCGACGGTTGGAGTGAGCAGGTGTATGTCTTCGAGGGCAGCCTGACGGTGGTGCTGGGCGATGAGGAACGGGTATTGTCGAGCGGCGAGTTCATCAGTTTTGCCAGCAACTGCACCCACGCCTATCGCAACGATGGCGCCGTGGCGGTCAGGTTTGTCCGTAACGTGGTGATTTGAACTTCATCCAGATTCTCTAAAAGCCACATAACTAATTGAATTTTAAACAATTATGATGGATTCATGAGCGAAATCCTCTGCGAGCAGACACCACCGCACGTCCGTTGCGCCGATATCCTGATCGTCGGTGGTGGCTTGAGCGGGGCATTACTGGCGGCGCAATTGCTGCGCCTGCCGGGAGGGCGCCAGGTGCTGGTGATAGAGCCTCGCGCCGAACTGGGCCGTGGCGAGGCCTACAGCGCCGTCGAACTGGGCCATACCCTCAATGGCAACGCGGCACGGATGAGCGTCGACCCGGACAATGCCGATGACCTGAGCCAATGGCTCGGCGCCTTCATTGCAGATGGTGGCTGGCCGGAATCGGCGGAGCAAGCGGTGCCGGTCGCCGAACTGTTCCCGCCGCGGGGGCTGTTCGGGGTCTACGTGCAACAGCGCCTGGCGCAAGCGCAGGAGCAAGGTGCTCTGCAGGGCTCGAGCGTCGAGCATGTGCGCGGCGAGGTGGTGGATTTGCAGGTCGATGACCAAGCCACCTGGTTGACCTTGAGCGACGGTAGCTGGCTACGGGGTGATTTTGCCGTGCTGGCTACCGGTATGTTCCCAGCGGCGAGAACCCCACAGACCTGCTCCAGTGGGCTCAACGCAGCGGCACTCGACCCCTGGGACGTGGCGGCCATGGCCCGACTCGATCCGCAAGCGACGGTGATGATCATCGGCTCCGGCCTGACCATGGTCGATGCCGTGGTCTCGTTGGAGCAGGCCGGCCATCGTGGGCCCATCGAAGTGTTCTCCCGGCACGGCCTGTTGCCCCATGTGCGGCGGCAACCGCCGGAGTGGGTGGACTTCCTGGCCCTTGACCGGAACATCCGCAGTCCCCGGCAACTGCTACGTGAGCTACGCCACCAATGCCGGACGGCGCAGGCCCAGGGCATCGACTGGCAAGCCCCTCTGGACACCGTGCGCGCCCATATCGCGCGCTTGTGGAGCCAGGCCACGGACGTGCAGCGACGGCAGTTCGTGCGGCATGTGCGGCCCTGGTGGGAAAGCCATCATCACCGCTCGCCGCCCCTGAGCGCCGAGTTGGTGGCGCGCCTGCATGAGCAGGGGCGGTTACGGATTCACGCGGCGTCGTTCAAGGGGCTGCTGCCGGCGCAGGAGGGGCGGCTCCGCCTGGCGCTTCGGCGGCGCGGCGAGACTGAAGTGTCGGTGGTCAGCGGCGATGCCTTGATCAACTCCAGTGGCATTGAATACGACTGGCGTCGGGTCGCTCGGCCGTTACCCCGGCAGTTGCTGGCCCGAGGCTTGATCCAGCCGGGGCCGCTGGCCCTCGGAATCGCGGCGGGAGCGGACGGGGCGGTGATCGACGCCCAGGGCCAGGTGGCCCGACGGCTGTTCGCCATGGGGCCACCCTTGCGCGGCATGTGGTGGGAAAGTACTGCGGTGACGGATGTGGCAAGCCAGGCCAAGGCGCTGGCGCAGCGGTTGGTGCGAGGGGGCTGATACCCCCCCGTAGGAGCTGCCGAAGGCTGCGAGCTTTTGATCTTGTTCTTTTGTCGGCCTAAAGATCGCAGCCTCGCGGGCTCGGCAACTGCTACAGGTCAGGACAGGAAACCACCGTCCACGTTCAACGAAACCCCGGTGGTGTAGCTGGACGCATCGCTCGCCAGGTACAGCACCGCGCCCGCCATTTCACTGGGGGCGGCCACGCGCTTGAGCGGGATCTGTTGCAGCGCGGTGTTGAGGATCGCGTCGTTCTTGACCAACGCCGAGGCGAACTTGGTGTCGGTCAGGCCCGGCAGCAGGGCGTTGCAACGAATGCCGAACTGCGCGCACTCCTTGGCAAAAACCTTGGTCATGTTGATCACCGCGGCCTTGGTCACCGAGTAGATACCCTGGAAGATGCCCGGCGAAATTCCGTTGATCGACGCCACGTTGATGATGCTGCCGCCGCCGTTCTCGCGCATCAGCTTGCCGGCTTCCACCGACATGAAGAAGTACCCACGGATGTTCACATCGACGGTTTTCTGGAAGGCGCCCAGGTCAGTGTCCAGCACATTGCAGAATTGCGGGTTGGTCGCGGCATTGTTGACCAGGATGTCCAGGCGTCCGAATTGTTCGCGGATCCCGGCAAAGACCTGGCTGATCTGCTCCATTTCCCCGATATGGCAAGCAATTGCAGTGGCCTTGCCGCCCTCGGCGATGATGGCGTCGGCCACATGCTGGCAACCCTCGAGCTTGCGGCTCGACACGATCACATGGGCGCCTTGCTGGGCCAGCAGCCGGGCAATGGCCTCACCGATGCCGCGGCTGGCGCCGGAGACAAATGCGATCTTGCCGTCGAGGTCGAACAACTGAGTCTTGGACATGGTTTTTCCTTGTGAGGGGCGTGGCGCTGGGAGGGCGGTCAGAGGCTGGATTTGTGGATCACTTGCAGGCTCATCTGCTCCAGCAGCTTGTTCATCGAGATGAACTGCGCGAAGCGTTTGTCCTGGGTCTGGCCATGGAAGAAGCGGTAGTAGATCTGCTGCACGATACCGGCCAGGCGGAACAGCCCGTAGGTGTAGTAGAAGTCGAAATTGTCGATCTGGATGCCTGAGCGTTCGGCGTAGTAGTCGACGAACTCACGCCGGGTCAGCATGCCGGGGGCATGGCTGGGTTGGCGTCGCATCAATTGCACCGGCGCCGGGTCGGCGGCTTCGATCCAGTAGGCGAGGGAGTTGCCCAGGTCCATCAGCGGATCACCCAGGGTGGTCAGCTCCCAGTCCAGCACGCCAATGATCTGCATCGGGTTGTGGGGGTCGAGGATCACGTTGTCGAAGCGATAGTCGTTGTGCACGATGCTCGATGTCGGGTGGTCGGCCGGCATCTTGTCGTTGAGCCAGGCCTTGACCGTCTCCCAGCTCGGCGCATCCGGGGTCAGGGCTTTGTCATAGCGCTCGCTCCAGCCACGAATCTGCCGGGCCACATAGCCTTCAGGCTTGCCCAGGTCGGCCAGGCCACAGGCCCGGTAGTCGACGCGATGCAACTCCACCAGTTTGTCGATGAAGCTCTTGCACAGTGCCTGGGTCTTTGGCGCATCCAGGCCCAGCTCCGCTGGTAGTTCGGAGCGCAGGATGATGCCCTTGACCCGTTCCATTACATAGAATTCGGCGCCGATCACCGCGTCGTCGGTGCAGTGCACGTAGGCTTTGGGGCAGTACGGGAAACCGTCCTTGAGCTGGTTGAGGATGCGGAACTCGCGGCCCATGTCGTGGGCGGACTTGGCCTTGTGGCCAAAGGGTGGGCGACGCAGGACAAACTCCTGCTCGGGGTATTCCAGCAGGTACGTCAGGTTGGACGCGCCGCCGGGGAACTGGCTGATCTTCGGTAACCCGCTCAAGCCTGGAATGTGGGCCTTGAGGTACGGGTCGATCAGGCTGGCATCAAGTTCTTCGCCTGCGCGAATACGGGTGGACTGGTCGTTAAGCGCCATGCTTATCCCTTCTGCTTATTCTGGAGGCCAGGAATTATTGGCTAATCTAATGCGCACACCCGGCACCCACAACCATGGCGTTCCTTTATAGGTGAGCGTGTTGCCGGTTAATCATTGTTTTTGATACAGGCGTTTGAAAAGTGCTTCAGCGTGTCGCGCGCCGAACCGCTGGCGGCAGCTCTATGGGGGTCAATAGCGGGCGATTGGAGAAGAACGCCAGCAGGTTCTGCCCCACCAATTCCACGGTGCCCTGGGTTGCCTCGGGCGACAGGCCGGCGACGTGGGGGGTGAGAATGACGTTGTTCAGGGCCTTGAGTGCATCCGGCACCTGGGGTTCGGCATCGAACACATCCAGGGCGGCACCGGCGATCCGGCGCTGTTCCAGGGCGCTGATCAGGTCGGCGGTGGCGATCACGCTGGCGCGGGCGATGTTGACGATAAAGCCGTGGGGCCCGAGGGCGTCCAGCGCCTGCTTGTTGATCAGGTGCTGGGTGCTCAGGCCGCCTGGGGTGCAGACGATCAGAAAGTCCGAGGCCCGCGCCAACTCGGTGGGGGTGGAGCAGAAGTCATAGGGCACGTCGTTACGCACCTGGCGGTTGTGGTAGCTGACGCTCATGTCGAAACCGTTGGCCGCGCGCTTGGCGATGGCCATGCCCACCGCACCCAGCCCGAGGATGCCCAGGTGCTTGCCGGCCAGGGACGGGCGCATGACTTTCGGCCATTCGCCACGACGCACCGCCGAATCGGCGCGGGGAATGTCACGCACCAGCGCCAGCAACAGGGCCATGGCATGGTCGGCCACTGAGGAGGCGTTGACCCCCGCCCCATTGGTCACGCGAATGCCCCGGTCGCTGGCGGCCTGCAAATCGACCTGCTCATAGCCGGCGCCGATCACGCAGATGATCTTCAGGTTGGGCAGGGCGGCGATTTCTTCGGCGTGCAGGCCCAGTGGCCCGCGTGTCAGCACGGCGTCGATTTGCCCGCCGTAGGTGCTGATGGCTTGGGTGCGTTCGGTGGGGGTGGGGGCGAGAATCAGGTGAAAGCCTTGGTGTTCGAGAATCGGCAGGTAGTCGTTGATGGTTTCAACCAGTACCAGGACGGTTGCGGGCATTACTTTACTCCTGTAGTCGGCTGCGTGGCGGGCGTCATGCGTCGTTTCAGAGTGCTGATTCCAGAACCACTTGGCAATGGTGGTTAATCGCAGTTGCGGTGTTCTCCAGTCTGGCCTGCTTCGCGCAAGAAGCAAATGTATGACGCTGGGCCACCGCAAGCGCAGTGACGTCTATTATGCGCAGCACACTGCAAAGGCAGTGTGCTGCTGCAATGTCACTGGGCTATTGGCGACTGGTTTGCCCTGTTTTGTTCCGCCAGTGCGATGGCTTTGAAATCATAGGTCGGATAAAACTCGGTCCTGTATGCTCCCCACGCCGTATTTTCGAGTGCGAGATTTACTTCTGCCAAGCGAGAGGCTGGAAGTCGCATTGTGACCACTTGCCCGATGCCCATCATGATGTTCCAACTGACAACCTCGACTCCCGCAGGTGGAAATGTCTTGTAAAATCCTTGACTGGCAAGCTGAGTCTTTAGTTCGCCCAAGGGCCTTGACTGATCATGTTTTAAAAAAACAGTCAGCATGACTGCATTCTCTGGCGTAGCAACGGCATTTTTTGCGGCGGGAGTTGTTGTGGGCTGCGCGCTGACCGCACTGCAGAAGACCGAAGTAACAAGTAGTGTGGGTACCAGCAGTGTTCTGATCGTTTTCTGCACGGTGACTCTCCATGTTTTGGTTTGGTGGCTGAAGTATTTCAAAGGAAGTTACAATTCAGCTGAGGTCTCTCAGGTCGATAACATAAAGGCGATCGATTGATATTAGTCGGTGGCAGGTGTGCCTGGTCTAAGCGCGGATTTAGTTTCTACTGAGCCAGTGTAAGGGGCATGAACGACATAGATGCGTACAGGGGGGGTATTTTCTCCCGTGTGGTGGGGGACTTCACGAGAGTAAGTGAACTCACTTCGATTCAAGGTTTCCAGGCGCCTGACCACTGTCTTGGTTGGCCCGACATCGGGTACCAGAATGTGGGTCTTATGATCGCCAGTGATGAAAAAGTACCCGCCGCCGCCATTGCTGTACTTGGATTCGCCTGTGTCAGTGTAAAAAAACTCGTAGCGATTTCGTTCCGGGTCCCACGTTGATATTCCCACCACGCCTGGATAATTGTCTTTCACGTCCGTTTGGGGGGGCGCCCTCGATATACACCTTGGTTGTCAGCCATCGAGCAGAGGAGGCGAATTCCCGGATATCGGCAGTGGCCGGGAGTTGCTGCGCAAAGCTACTAAATGGACATAACAGCGCCGCGAGAAACAGGCATTTAAAAGTCATCTTGTTTTTTTGCATGAGGTTATCGCCTTCTCAGGATTTTGCAGGTTACTGTTTATTAATGATCAGCATTAAAAGCGCAAAAATATAACCCTGGAAGACCTGTTGCTCAATAGTGGGGTGGTGGCTTGTAACAAATAAGTGCTTTTTATTTGAAGTAATATTTTGTCTTATTTTATTTGTGTTCGGATTGTAGGGCTGCTCCTGCCTATATAAATTGATAGATGATGTTGCGTTGTAATTCGTTCAGTCCCGGTTCAGAAAACATCGTGTTGCTCAAGGATTTCATCGGATAACGGTTTCCCCTGAGTGGCTCGGGCCAGGGTGGCTGCATCTACCATTGGCGAATACTTTATCAGCACCTGCTGTCGATCCTGAGCGTCGTCGCCGGTTGCCAGCAACGAGTCAGAAATTTGCGGCTATTGGCTGAGCCCAACATTTAATCGCTGCTGCTACACATTTCAGTATCAACACCAACGCTTCAGCAGAACAGAAAACCCCCTGTCATTTATCTGATCCGCACCACCGCTCCTCAGCTAAGTCTTTGCTTCTGTTCATTAATACCGGACAATCGCGCCCCTGTTTCGGCCAGGGCGCTGCCTGTCAGCTATTTCTGACTCGTCCTGACCGAGTGGCAAGTGACCGGAATGCGGAGATCCGACCGGATGAATGATCAGGCCAATAGCGTTGATGAACGTTATGAAGCGGCGGCACCAGCAAGCCTCACCAGCTGGAATCGTCATGACACCACCTGGATGCTGGGCCTGTTTGGCACGGCGATTGGTGCGGGCACCTTGTTTTTGCCGATCAACGCAGGCGTTGGCGGTTTCTGGCCGCTGTTGATCCTGGCGCTGCTGGCATTCCCCATGACTTTCTACGCACACCGTGGCCTGACCCGCTTCGTGTTGTCCGGTCGCGAGGGCGCCGACATCACCGAGGTGGTCGAGGAGCATTTCGGGATCAAGGCTGGCGCGCTGATCACCTTGCTGTACTTCTTCGCGATCTTCCCGATCCTGCTGATCTACAGCGTGGCCTTGACCAATACCGTGGGCAGCTTCCTTGAGCACCAGTTGCACATCATGCCGCCGCCACGGGCCATCCTCTCGTTCGTGCTGATCCTCGGCCTGCTGGCGGTGGTGCGTTGCGGCGAGCAGGTGATCGTCAAGGCGATGAGCCTGATGGTCTACCCGTTCATCGTCGCGCTGCTGTTCCTGGCGGTGTTCCTGATTCCGCACTGGAATGGCGGCATCCTCAGCACCGCGAGCACCCTGCCAGAGCCTTCGGCGTTGCTGCATACCCTGTGGCTGGCGATCCCGGTGATGGTCTTCTCGTTCAACCACTCGCCGATCATCTCGGCCTTCGCGGTGGACCAGAAGCGTCGTTATGGCGTTCACGCCGAAGAGCGCAGCTCGCAGATCCTGTCCCGCGCTCACCTGTTGATGGTGGCGATGGTGCTGTTCTTCGTCTTCAGTTGCGTATTGACCCTGTCGCCGGCGCAGTTGGCTGAAGCCAAGGCGCAGAACCTGTCGATCCTGTCGTACCTGGCCAACCATTTCAGCAACCCGACCATCGCGTTCGTGGCGCCGTTGATTGCGTTCGTGGCGATCTCAAAGTCGTTCCTGGGGCACTACATCGGTGCCAGTGAAGGCCTCAAGGGGCTGATCGTGAAAAGCGGCAAGCGCCCGGGTGCCAAGGCCCTGGACCGCATGACCGCGGCGTTCATGCTGGTGGTGTGCTGGATTGTCGCGACGCTGAACCCGAGCATCCTGGGCATGATCGAGACCCTGGGCGGGCCGATCATTGCGGCAATTCTGTTCCTGATGCCGATGTATGCGATCCGCAAGGTGCCGGCGATGGCGCGGTATCGTGGCCACGCGTCGAATGTGTTTGTCACGGCGGTGGGGTTGGTGGCGATTACGGCGCTGATTTATTCATTGAGCGCCTGATTTGCTCTTCTGATCGTAGACTGTCCGATTGACTGCAAGTGACCGCTACGCGTAATTCGCGTAGCGGTTTTTTTTTCGGCTGGCGCTGTCCCACCCCATACGGGAAAGTATAGAAATATTCAGCTCCTATCATGAGCTGATAGCAAAGCGTTCTAAAAAACTGTCATTTCTTACAGGTTACGCTCGAGGGCTGCCTTCGTATCCTTACGTCGCACTATCTTATTCGCCACTTAACGAAGAGAGGACGGTATGAATACTGCCAGTTTGAAAATTATCGCTTCGAAAACAACAAACTCTGGGCTTGACGATATTAAAATTGCCTATGCAGAGGGCAATAGACTGGATGTTCAAACGGGTGATGATGTCACATTCATCAATAAGGCTGGAGAAGTGACGCTTGAAGGTCGTGTTGTCGGTAGGGCAGTCAGCATTCACTATGAAGAAAAACCAGCCGTAGTCACTGGGCCTGTTCTTTATGTGGAGGAAAGCAACAAATGAAAAAGCCTTGATTGCGAATGCACTCTCTCTGTCTTACACGCTGTAGCGTCAATGCCAGAAGTAAAAACGCCGCTCATCTCACGATGGGCGGCGTTTTTCATTGCGTTGCAACGTTAGGCTTGAACAACCGGGATCTTGGCGTTCGCAGCGGCTTCACGGAACTCGGCGATCTGGTCGAAGGACAGGTAGCGGTAGACATCGGCCGCCATGCTGTCGATCTTGCCCGCGTATTCCATGTACTCCTCGACGGTCGGCAGGCGACCCAGGATCGATGCCACGGACGCCAGCTCGGCCGAAGCCAGGTAGACGTTCGCGCCGTCGCCCAGACGGTTCGGGAAGTTACGGGTCGAAGTCGACACCACGGTCGAGTTCGGTTCTACCCGTGCCTGGTTACCCATGCACAGCGAGCAGCCCGGCATTTCCATGCGCGCGCCAGCCTTGCCGTAGATGCCGTAGTAGCCTTCTTCGGTCAGTTGGTGAGCGTCCATCTTGGTCGGCGGCGACAGCCACAGACGGGTTGGCAACTGACCCTTGACCTGATCCAGCAGTTTACCGGCAGCGCGGAAGTGACCGATGTTGGTCATGCACGAACCGATGAACACTTCGTCGATCTTCTCGCCAGCAACGCTGGACAGCAGACGGGCGTCGTCCGGATCGTTCGGCGCGCAGAGAACGGGCTCCTTGATCTCGTTCAGGTCGATCTCGATGATTTCCGCGTATTCGGCGTCAGCATCGGCAACCATCAGCTCAGGGTTGGCAATCCAGGCTTCCATCGCTTGGGCGCGACGTTCCAGAGTGCGCGCGTCGCCGTAGCCTTCGCCGATCATCCAGCGCAGCAGGGTGACGTTGGAGCTCAGGTACTCGGTGATCGACTCTTTCGACAGCTTGATGGTGCAACCGGCAGCCGAACGTTCGGCCGAGGCGTCGGACAGCTCGAAAGCCTGTTCGATGCTCAGGTTGTCCAGGCCTTCGATTTCCAGGATGCGGCCGGAGAAAGCGTTCTTCTTGCCTTTCTTCTCTACGGTCAGCAGGCCAGCCTGGATCGCGTAGTAAGGAATGGCGTGAACCAGGTCACGCAGGGTGACGCCTGGTTGCATTTCGCCCTTGAAGCGCACCAGGATCGATTCCGGCATGTCCAGTGGCATGACGCCAGTGGCTGCGGCGAAGGCTACCAGGCCGGAACCGGCCGGGAACGAAATGCCCATCGGGAAACGGGTGTGGGAGTCGCCACCGGTGCCGACGGTGTCCGGCAGCAGCATGCGGTTGAGCCACGAGTGGATGATGCCGTCGCCCGGACGCAGGGATACGCCGCCACGGGTCATGATGAAGTCAGGCAGGGTGTGGTGGGTGGTCACGTCGATCGGCTTTGGATAGGCCGCGGTGTGGCAGAAGGACTGCATGACCAGATCGGTCGAGAAGCCCAGGCACGCCAGGTCTTTGAGTTCGTCACGGGTCATTGGACCGGTGGTGTCCTGGGAGCCGACGGTGGTCATCTTCGGCTCGCAGTAGGTACCAGGACGAACGCCTGCTACGCCGCATGCCTTGCCGACCATTTTCTGCGCCAGGGTGAACCCCTTGGTGCTTTCGGCAGGTGCTTCAGGCTTCTTGAACAGGTCCGAAGGTGGCAGGCCCAGTTCGGCACGTGCTTTTTCGGTCAGGCCACGGCCGATGATCAGCGGAATACGGCCGCCAGCGCGAACTTCGTCCAACAGCACCGGCGTCTTCATTTCGAAGGTGGTCAGGACTTCGTCGGTGCCGTGCTTGCAGACTTTGCCAGCATGCGGGTACAGGTCGATCACGTCGCCCATGTGCATGTTGGTGACGTCGAATTCGATTGGCAGTGCGCCAGCATCTTCCATGGTGTTGTAGAAGATCGGAGCGATCTTGCTGCCGAAGCAGAAGCCGCCAGCGCGCTTGTTCGGCACGTAGGGAACGTCGTCGCCGAAGAACCACAGCACCGAGTTGGTCGCCGATTTACGCGACGAGCCGGTACCGACCACGTCACCGACGTAGGCGATCGGGAAGCCTTGGCCGCGCATTTCTTCGATCTGCTTCATCGGACCGGTGACGCCTTGCTGGTCAGGCACGATGCCTTCACGAGCCATTTTCAGCATGGCCAGGGCGTGCAGCGGGATGTCCGGGCGGGACCAGGCATCAGGGGCAGGAGACAGGTCGTCGGTGTTGGTTTCGCCGGTGACCTTGAACACGCGCAGGCTGATCTTGTCGGCCAGGGTCGGACGGTTCTTGAACCACTCGCCGTCAGCCCAGGATTGCAGGACGCCTTGGGCATGCACGTTGCCGTTCTTGGCTTTTTCCGCGACGTCGTGGAACGCATCGAACATCAGCAGGGTGTGCTTGAGTTGGGCAGCAGCGACCGGGGCCAGTTCGGCGTCGTCGAGCAGGTCAACCAGGGTCACGATGTTGTAGCCGCCCTGCATGGTGCCGAGCAGTTCTACAGCGCGTTTTTTGTCGATCAGAGGGGAAGTGGCTTCGCCCTTGGCCAGGGCGGACAGGAAACCGGCCTTGACATAGGCTGCTTCGTCCACGCCAGGTGGAACGCGATTGGTGATCAGGTCCAGCAGAACGGCTTCTTCGCCAGCCGGGGGGGTCTTCAGCAGCTCGACCAGGCCTGCAGTTTGTTCGGCGTTAAGCGGCTGGGGAACGATACCCAGTGCTGCGCGCTCTTCGATATGTTTGCGGTAGGCTTCAAGCACAGTTATTACCCTCATCAGTGGTCCCAAATGGGTGTCCGGGACGCTCATCCCGAAATTGCCGTACTCATGCGCTGCGTGGCGTTGTGGGCCGCTTAGCCAGAATTACCGACAATTCCTTACAGAAGCTGCTTTCAAAGTTTTACGCCTGCAGAACGGGAGCTGATGAGGGTTGGCGACAGGTTTTTCACCGCTGAAAAACCTTTCGCCAACACCGCTCTGAAGGAACGACTGTGCTCGTGACGCTTTGAAAACAGCTTCTAACGGACATTGGCGCCTAAAAAGGCTGGCTGATTCTACGGCAAAAAAAAATTAAAGGTAAGTTCGCCCCTGAACTTTGAGGGGTGATGAATGTTAGACAAAGGGCTAACATGCCGGCCTGTCCTGCTTCCTCGCGTCCTGCCTACCTATGCCCAATCAGACCATCAAGACCCCCTGCATCGGCCTCTGCTCCACTGTTTACGGGGATCTGGTGTGCCGTGGTTGCAAGCGTTTCCACCATGAAGTGATCCACTGGAACGGTTACAACGAGGAAGAAAAACGCGCCGTGTGGCTGCGTCTTGAGCAACTGCTGGTGCAGGTGATGGCCGGCAAGCTGGAAATTTTCGATGCCAAGCGCCTGCGCGAGCAGCTGGAATCACGAAAAATCCGCTTTGTGCCCCATCAGTCGGAATATTGCTGGGCCTATCAGTTGATTGCCCGTGGGGCGCGGGTGATCAACAACCTGGAGGCCTATGGCATGGTGCTGCTGCCGGAGTTTCGCGAGTGGAACCTGCCGGAGTTGCGTGATGCCATTGATCGGGAATTTTTCCTTTTGTCCGAGGCCCATTACCAGCGGTACATTGCCCCGGGTTTTCTCAAGGATGTATTTGGCGGCTAGGTCAAAAAACCTCTCGGGTGAGCCGGCTCCGATGGTGGAACTGGCTCACCAGTGAAAGCGCGCCCTCAGGTCTCGCTAGACACCAATTCCTCCAGGTGGTCCATGATCTCCTGCGGCTTGAGTACCAGCACGTCGCTTTCCAGGGCGTCGAGTACCACTTCCGCGGTATTGCCGATCAACGCCCCCGAGAATCCGGTCCGCGCCACGCTGCCGATCACCGTTACCGCCGCCTGCAGCTTGTGGGCCATGTGCGGAATCAATACATCCGCCGGACCTTCCTCGACATGCAGGTGCTCGTCATCGATGTCGAACTCGGCCTGGAACGCCTTGCAGTCGTCGCGGTAGCGCGCCTCGATGGTTTCCTTGAGCTGGAACACCGGGTCGGCAGCTGAAAGCATCGGCGACGGATGCGCGGTGATCACATGCAGTTGGGCCTTGGCCAGATAGGCGATGTCGAACCCATGATCGACGATGGTGGCGTGCAATACCCGGTGTTCGGGGTCATTGTTCCCCACATCGATGGCCGCCAGGATGGTCCCGCCGGTCCAGGGCTTGGCGGTTTTCACCAGCAGTACCGGGCTTGGGCAATGGCGCAGCAGCTTCCAGTCGTCCGGGGTCAGGAGGAATCTTTTCAGCGGATTGTCGGCAAAGTGCTGCTTGACCACCAGCCCGCAGCCTTCGGCCAGTTGCACATCGACAATGGTGTCGTGCACGGTTTCATTCCAGGCCTGCTCAGTGGTCACGCTGTGGCCTTCGTTCACCAGGCTGGCCTTGAGCACGCTCAACAGCGCCGAGTGATCATGCTTTTTATCGCAAATCAGCAAATGCAGGTGCGCCTGGGTGACCCCGGCGATCAGCTTGGCGCGCTTGAGCGCCAGGCTTTCGTCGGGGGAGGGCTCAATCACCACCAGAATGCTGCGGATGTCTTGCATGGTCGGGATCTCCGATGACAGAAAGTAACCTTGTTGAACAACTATAGATGCTGGTGGTGATCCAGGGCCTTGATGTATATCAAGTGTCGCGACTGGTGGTCTGTCGGCAGCCCGGTATAATCGCGCCTCGCTTTGAACCCATTGCCCGTGAGCCCCATGTCATCGATCCCTGAAATCTTCGCCGTCCTGCCCCATGGTCCTGTTGAACTGCCGGAAGTGAGCCAATGATCCTTCCCGAGATTCATGAGTTCCTCGGTTGCCGGACGCCGGATGGTTGGGTTCAGGCGGCGCTGGCCGATCAGGAAACCCTGCTGATCGACCATAAGAACTGCGAGTTCAAGGCCGCCAGCACGGCGTTGAGCCTGATTGCCAAGTACCACTCCCATGTCGACCTGATCAACCTGATGTCGCGCCTGGCCCGTGAAGAACTGGTGCACCACGAGCAAGTCATGCGCCTGATGAAGAAGCGCAAGATCGAGCTGCGCCAGCTGTCCGCCGGGCGTTACGCCTCGGGCCTGCGCAAGGTGGTGCGCAGCCACGAACCGGTCAAGCTGGTGGACACCCTGGTGGTCGGGGCCTTTATCGAAGCCCGCAGCTGCGAGCGTTTCGAGGCGCTGGTGCCACACCTGGACGAGGAACTGGGCAAGTTCTACTTCGGCCTGTTGAAAAGCGAAGCCAGGCACTTCCAGGGATACCTGAAGCTGGCCTACCAGTACGGCGACGCCAAGGACATCGCCCAGGTGATCGACCGGGTACGCGCTGCCGAGAAGGAGCTGATCGAGTCGCCGGACGTCGAATTCCGCTTCCACAGCGGTGTACCGGCCGCCGCCTGAGCGATTGTCAAAGAATCCGGGGCAATTGTTAAAAACTCTTAAGAGTATGAAAGATCACTGAAAACCGTCCGCCAAGGGCGGTTTTTGCCGTCTGGCATCTGCGTCCCGCCGCCGATTGGCGCCATAATGCTGCCCCTTCACTCAAGGCGTAGTCGACGGTCGTTATGGATAACCTGGGTTTTGGCAAAGTATTGCTGGTGGAAGACGACGAAAAGCTCTCCGGGCTGATCGCTTACTTTCTGTCCCAACACGGCTTCGAAGTGCGGCAGGTGTATCGCGGCGACCTGGCCCTGGCCGCGTTCCTGGAATTCCAGCCAAAGATCGTCGTACTCGACCTGATGCTACCGGGCCAGAGTGGGCTGCACCTGTGCCGTGAGATCCGCAGCCTGTCCGATACCCCCATCGTCATCCTCACCGCCAAGGAAGATGACCTCGACCACATCCTCGGCCTGGAGTCCGGTGCCGACGACTACGTGATCAAGCCGATCAAACCGCCCGTGCTGCTGGCACGCCTGCGGGCCCTGCAACGCCGCCAGGTTCCGGAAAGCACGGTGCGCGGCGCGTTGGAGTTCGGTGGCCTGCTGATCGATCGCAGTTGCCGCGAAGTGCGCCTGGCCGGCGAACTGATCGAGCTGACCACCATGGAGTTCGAGTTGCTGTGGCTGCTGGCGAGCTCGGCCGGCAAGACCCTGTCTCGGGACGATATCCTCAATCGCATGCGCGGCATCGCCTTCGACGGCCTTAACCGCAGCGTCGACGTGTACATCAGCAAGTTGCGGGCCAAGCTCAAGGATAACCCGCGCGAGCCGGTGTGCATCAAGACCGTATGGGGCAAGGGCTACCTGTTCAACCCGTTTGCCTGGGAGCTATAGATGCTGCGTCTGTTCTTTGGCCTGTTCCTGATGCTGGCAATTGGTCTGGTGGCGGCCCTCGAGGTGGTGGACCGGACCTTTACTGCGCTCCTCGACGGCACCCTGAAAACCTATAACCGCGAGGCCGTGCGCGGGCCCGTCTATTCACTGGTGGAGCAACTGCGTGAGCTGGATGGGCCGGGCCGGGAAGCACAACTGGAAAAACTGCGGCCCCATTACGGCCTGCGCCTGCAGTTGGTCGAGCCGGCCGAGCTGGCACTGAGCGACACCGAACGGGCCGAGCTGGCGGATAACCTGATGGTGATCCGCGAGCAATACACCCAATTCATCTCGCGCATCGACGACGGCGAGCAACTGCTGAGCATCACGTTGCCGGAGGAACCCAGTCGCACCACCATCTACATGGTCCTGGCCTACAGCATGCTCGGGGTGTTGCTGGGCATCGTGCTGTTCTTCTGGGTTCGCCCGCACTGGCGTGACCTGGAAAAACTGCGCCTGGCCGCCGAGCGCTTTGGCGACAACGACCTGACGGCGCGGATCCAGCTGTCCAAGCGCTCGAATATTCGTGACCTGGCGGAACACTTCAACCAGATGGCGGCGCGCATCGAAGGCCTGATCGCCAACCAGCGCGAGCTGACCAACGCAGTGTCCCATGAGCTGCGCACGCCGATTGCGCGATTGTCGTTCGAACTGGACCAGCTCAAGCAGCAGGCTGACCCGAGTGCCAACAAAGCCCTGATCGCCGACATGTATGCCGACCTCGGCGAGCTGGAAGAAATGGTCTCCGAACTGCTGACCTACGCCAGCCTGGAGCGCGGCGCGACGGTCATCAGTCGGGAGAGCATCCAGGCCAACAACTGGCTCGACAGCGTGGTCGGCAGTGTGACGCTGGAGGCCGAGGCTGCCGGGGTGCAGCTGCTGATCGTCGAGTGCGACCTGGAGCAAGTGCGCCTGGAGCCGCGCTTCATGGCCCGGGCGGTGATCAACCTGCTGCGCAACGCCATTCGGTATGCCGAGCAGCGGGTGGAAGTGTCGCTGGTGCGTAACGGCGATCACTATGAAGTGCGGGTCAATGACGACGGGCCTGGCGTGCCGGTGGAGGGCCGGGAAAAGATCTTCGAGCCGTTCTCGCGCCTGGATGCCAGCCGCGACCGCCGCACGGGCGGCTTCGGCCTGGGCCTGGCGCTGGTACGGCGCGTGTCGCAATCCCATGGCGGGCACGTGCACGTGACGGATTCACCGTCGGGCGGGGCGTCGTTTCGCATGACCTGGGCGCACCTGGATTAATCAGGAAACCAGCGAACCCCAAACCCAGTGGGAGCGAGCCGGGCGGCGTTCCGTATGCTCGCGATGGTCGCCAACGATCACGCATGTATTCAGGATAAACGCGGCGTTCTCCAGGTCATCGTGGGCAAGCCCACAATGACTGTGGCCCTCAAAAGGTGTACACCGCCTGGCCAGCCAGCGACGTCTGCCACCGCCGCTCGACCAGTGGGCTGTCGGCGGCATCGCCGTTGAGGTACTGCAGCGCCAGCACCGTCGACACGCGCCATTGTTCGTCGATCGGCAGGGACCAGCTCAGGTCCGCGCCGCGACTGACCAGCCCGCCATGGGTGTCATGGACGCGGAACTGGCTGCGCGAAGCCTGTTGGGGGCTGACGCCATACCAGGTGCGCACATAGTTGCCGTCACCGAACTGGCTGTTGAGACTGCCCAGCAACTCGCCGTAGGCACCCTTGTACAGCGGCGCGCTGATGCTCAGTTTCAGGTGGTTGTAGGCTGAACCGGTGTCATGATCGTCGTCCTTTTCCAAGGCGTATTCGAAGGTCGCGCCAAGGATGGCCTCGCCCAGGGGGTAGGTGGCCTCGAGGCCGAACACCGGGCGCGACTGGATCGAACCCATGCCGTTGAGTGCGTCGCTGCCGTGGAACTGCGATCTGCGGTCCTTGCGTGCATCACTGGCGCCGACGTACAGGCTCAGGCCAAAGTCGTCCTCGTCAAAGGCCCAGCCCACGCCCTTGTCGCTGTCGAGGAAGAGCCCATAAGGGCTGCTGATCTGCACCCCCAACAGCGGTGTACTGACTCGCTCGTCGCTGCCGCTGTAGCGGGGCAGGTTGGCGATGCCGGCGTGCACACGGGCGTGCCAGTCTTCGGCAGGCAGCGGGTCGGCGCCGGTCAGCAGGCCGAGGGCGGTGAGGGAGAGGCACAGGCACTTGCGGTTGTTCAGGGAGGACATGGGGCATCCAGGGGAAATGAGGATGCCGCCATGCTAGGCGCGCGAACGCAGGCAATCTTTGACAGCTTTGTCGGGAAACTGTCAAAGACTGTGCAGTGGCCCGGCCGGTCCTCAGCCCGCCTCGATCGGTACCAGGATCGCATCCCCGGTGGCCACCAGTTTCAATTGCTCGCCGCTCTGGGCAAACAGTTCGGCGCGGGCGAACACCTGCTTCTTGCCGGCCTTGATCACCTTGCCCCTGGCGATGAATACCTCACCCACCGCCGGTGCCAAACAGTTCACCGAGAAGTGCGAAGCCAGCACGTTACCGGCCACCGTCCCGGCGGCAAAACCGCAGGCGGTATCCAGCAGGGCAGCGATCATCCCGGCATGCAGGAAGCCGGCATATTGCGCCATGTCGGCCTCGCGAAAGGCCATGGACAGTTCCACCTCGCCACTCTCGGCGCGGGTGACGTGCAGGCCGGCCCAGCGGTTGAAGGCCGAACGTGAATTGATCTGTTTGAGTGTGTTGAGCATGTCGAATCCCTCCGGTTGAAGCATCACCCTGCGCCTGGGGCAACCGGAAGTCATCGACGATAGAGCAGGGTGATAGGCCACCAGGAGGCGGGTGAATGCCGGCGAGTGGATAGCTGGTGCACGCCGGGAGATTCATCACACCCGAGGCGGGTTACCGCACCCTCCCGAGGGGAGCGCGCGGGGAGGCGGGGTGTTTCGGCGGCCCGGCGGCCGGGCATTGAAGCCTATCCCGGGGCCTGGGTCCAGAGGGCGGAAACCCAAGGAAACAAGTGCGCAGTTATCACATTTAGTTGAACTTTCCGTGAGGATTTAGCGATCTATTGGCCGGCATACTCCCTCGCAAATCCACCGTCAGGAACTGATCATGTCAGTGCTGCCAGCCCCCACCCGCGTTCCTGTTGCGAACCTGCATCCCAGCCATCCCCGTTGGCTGAGAGTGACCCATTGGCTCAATGCCCTGGCCGTGCTGATCATGGTGACCAGCGGCTGGCGCATCTATAACGCCTCACCTCTCTACGACTTCAGTTTTCCCCTGTCGATCACCCTCGGTGGTTGGCTGGGCGGCGCGTTGCAATGGCATTTTGCGGCGATGTGGCTGCTGCTGTTCAACGGTCTTGCGTACCTGCTGATCAACCTCGCCAGTGGCCGCCTGTCACGGCAGTTTTTCCCGCTGTCGGCCAAGGGCGTGGCGCAGGACCTGTGGGCCGCCTTGAGGGGGCGCCTGGGGCATGCCGACCTGAGCCACTACAACCAGGTGCAACGGCTGGCCTACCTATTCGTGATGCTTGACATCGCGGTGACGGTGGTCTCCGGGTTGGTGCTCTGGAAGTCGGTGCAGTTCGCCACGCTGCGCGAATTAATGGGAGGCTACGAAGGCGCCCGGCATGTGCATTTCGTGGCGATGGCGCTGTTGGTGGGGTTCACGGCGGTCCATCTGCTGATGGTCGCCCTGGTGCCTAAAACACTCTGGGCGATGATCGTCGGCCGCAAGGAGCGCCCATGAACAAGCATACGCAAGGTCCACAGTTGGATGAGTCCTCCATCCTGGCCGATGCCAGGAAAATCCTCGCGCCACAGTTGCAGATCGAGGACCGCTCGCGCCGCTCGTTCCTGCTCAGGGGCCTGACCCTGGGTGGCGTGGCGATGTTGTCCGGTTGCAGCTTGAGCGACAACGACAGTGTCGAGACCGCGTTGTCAGCGATGTCGCGGTTCAATGACCGGGTGCAGGGCTGGCTGTTCAATCCCAACGCACTGGCACCGACTTATCCGCAGTCAATGATCACCCGGCCGTTTCCCTTCAATGCCTTCTACGGCATCGACCAGGTACCGGTGGTCGAGGAGGCCGAGTATCGGTTGGAAGTCACTGGCCTGGTGGCAGACCGGCGCAGTTGGCGCCTCGAGGAATTGCGCGCCATGGCGCAGATCGAACAGATCACCCGGCACATCTGCGTGGAAGGCTGGAGTGCGATTGGCCGCTGGGGCGGGGTGCGCTTCAGCGATTTCCTCAAGCGGATCGGTGCTGATACCGACGCCAAGTATGTCGGTTTCAAATGCGCCGACGACTACTACACCAGCATCGACATGGCCACCGCCCTGCATGCGCAAACCCTGCTGGCCCTGACCTATGACGGCGAGGTGCTGCCGCGCCAGTACGGCTTCCCGATGAAGCTGCGCATGCCGACCAAGCTGGGCTACAAGAACCCCAAACACATCCAGGCGATTTTCGTCAGCAACACCTACAGCGGCGGCTACTGGGAAGACCAGGGCTACAACTGGTTCGGTGGTAGCTGACGGGCGCCGATTTTACTCACGGCGCAGCGCCCGCTGCGTCGATTCGCAACCTGAGCATCAAGGAGTTACACCATGAAAAAGATCACCACTGCAGTCCTGTCCATGTGCCTGGCACTGGGCGCCGCCAGCGTTTATGCCGCTGACACCATGGGCAAGGACAACATGTCCAAAGATGCCATGAGTAAAGATGCCATGAGTAAAGACGCCATGAGCAAGGACTCGATGTCCAAGGGCGCCATGAGCAAGGACGCCATGCACAAGGATTCGATGTCCAAGGATGCAATGGGTAAAGACGCTATGAGCAAGGATGCAATGGGCAAGGATGCAATGAGCAAGGATGCAATGAGCAAAGACGCCATGAAAAAAGACGCCATGGCGCAGTAATTCCCTCCGGGCACGCAAGCGAGCCATCCCGGCAGATCCCTTAGGCCGCCTTCCAGGCGGCCTTCTTGCGTGGCCAGTCGGCACCGCGCGCCACGCACTATAATCAATCTGTGTTGTGGCGTGTATTGCCCGGCGAGCCTGCTGGCCATACGACGGCTCACAACAGAGGGTTCTGCCATGAAAAATCATTCCTTGCAGCATTTGTCCCACGACCTGGGCATGGCCGTTCACGACACGTGGACCACCACCCGGGTGAAATCCGCCCTGGCCTTCTTTGACAAGACGTTGAGCCTGAATGTCCACGTCAAGACCCACGCCGGCACGGTGACCTTGAGCGGCAGGGTGCTGACCCATCGCCAGTGTGAACAGGCCATTGAACTGGCGCGCGGCGTGCCCGGGGTCATGGAGGTCGACGCCCGGGCACTGCTGACGAACGTATTCATGCCGGGCAGCAACATGGAGGCACCCGACGCCGAGGAACGCCACGAATACCGCTCGCCGTTGTCGGGTAAAAAGGACGATGAGCTTTAACTGATCCGCAACTCAACCTTAGCAGCCGGGGAGTGGTCCCCCCGGCTGGCCCCGCCCGATCACAGCTGGACGTGACACCTGACTCGCTGCTGCTCACCGCCACGCAGCACCTGCGGTTGTTCACAGCCGTGGGTGCTGAGACTGCAGCGCTCACGGAAAAAACAGCCTTCGGGCAGTCGCCGGTTACCGGGCAACTCGGTCGGCGCGGCGACCTGCTCGGCGTGCAGGGCCACTCCCAGGCGGGGCACCGCTTCGAACAGCAGGCGGGTGTAGGGATGGCGCGGCTCTTCGAGGACCTGGGCGGCGCTGCCCAGTTCGACGATCTGTCCCAGGTACATCACCGCCACACGGTCGGCCATGTGCCGCACCACCGAGACGTTGTGGGAAATTAATATGTACGTCAGGTTGCGTGCCCGTTGCAGTTCGGCCAGTAGGTTGAGGATCTGCGCCTGCACCGAGATATCCAGGGCCGAGGTCGGTTCGTCGAGGACGATGATATCCGGGTCCGAGGACAGGGCCCTGGCGATGGCGATCCGTTGCCGCTGGCCACCGGAAAACTGGTGGGCAAAGCGGTCCAGGTATTCCGGGCGGATCCCCACCTGCGCCGCGACCTTGGCCGCGATCTCGCGCATCTCGCTGCGGTTGCGGTTGCCACGGGCGTACAGCGGTTCGGTGATGATCCTCCAGATGGGCAGGCGGGGATCGAGGGACGATTGCGGATCCTGGAACACGATCTGCACGTTGCTGCTGCCTGGGCCCTTGCTCCCGGCAGCCCAGTTCAACTCACCGCTGCTAGGCGTGAGCAGGCCCATCAGCAACTGAGCCAGGGTGCTTTTGCCGCAACCGGACTCGCCGACGATACCCAGGGTTTCCCCGGCCCGCACCTGCAGGTCGATGCCGTTGAGGGCGTGGGCGTAACCCCGTGGTCGCCCCAGCCAGTCGTTGCTCACCGGGAAGCGCACACGCACATCCGTGAGCCGCAGGATCTCGGCTGCGGCGTCGGTAACGGGGTGAATCAGCGCGCTGTTCATCACGCAAACTCCTTGAGCGGCAACCAGCACGCGCTTTGGCGTTGCTCATTACCCTGGATGGGGGTCAGGACCGGACGTTTGCCGCACATCGGCATGCTGTGGGGGCAGCGTTCTTCGAAGGTGCAGCCCACGGGCAGGGAGGCCAGGTTGGGCACTTGCCCGGGGATGGTCATCAGCGGCTGTCCCGGCTCGACCATTTCCGGCAGGCCGCTGAGCAGCCCTTGGGTGTAGGGGTGTTGTGGGTTGCCCATGACCTCGGCGGTGCTGCCTTGCTCGACCACGGCGCCGGTGTACATCACATAGACCCGGTCGCAGAACTGCGAGACCAGCGCCATGTCGTGGGTGATCAGCAGGATCGCCGTGCCTTTTTGCCGGGCCTTCTCGCGCAGCAGCAACAGCACCTGGCGTTGCACCGTGACGTCGAGGGCCGTGGTCGGCTCGTCGGCGATCAGCAGTTGCGGTTCGCAGGAAAACGCCAGGGCGATCATCACCCGTTGGCGCATGCCGCCGGACAGCTCGAAGGGATAGCTTTCCAGCACCTGTTCAGGGCTGGCGATGTGCATGTCACGCAGCAACGCAATGGCCTTGGTGCGGGCTTCGGCGGCGCTGATCTTCTGGTGGTGGATGATCACGTCGAGCATCTGCCGGCCAATGCGCCGGGTCGGGTTGAGGGCGGTCATCGGCTCCTGGAAGATCATCGCCGCATCGCGACCGCGAATCTGCAGCAAGTCTTTTTCCGGGGCGGCGAGCATGTCGCGGTTGAGCATGTGCAGGCTGCCACCGGTCACGCGATAACTGCGCTCGGGCAGCAGGCGCATGCTGAGCATCGCGGTGACCGACTTGCCCGAACCGGACTCGCCGACCACGCCGACGATTTCCCCGGGATTGACGTGCAACGACACACCGTTCAAAGCCTTGACGTTGTTCTTGTAGGCCGGGAATTCCAGGCTCAGGTTATCGATGGCCAATACAGGCGTAGCGGTGTGCATGGTCATTTCCCCTGTTGCCGTGGGTCGAGCAGGTCGCGCACGCCATCGCCCAGCAAGTTGAAGCCGGTGGCGGTGATCAGAATCGCCAGCCCCGGGAAGGTCGAGTACCACCAGTTGTCGAGGATGTAGTTGCGCCCGGTGGCGACCATGGCGCCCCATTCGGCGGTGGGTTGTTGCGCGCCCAGGCCGATGAAGCCCAGGGCCGAGGCCATGAGGATGGCGCTGCCGATATCCAGGCTCAACTGCACCAGCAAGGGGGGCATGGCATTGCGTGCGACGTGCCAGTGCACCATGTGCCAGCGCCCGGCGCCGAACGTTTCGGCGGCCTTGACGTAGCCCATCTGGCGGATGCTCAGGGCCTGGCCGCGGGCCAGGCGCACATAGGACGGAATCCGCACCAGGGTAATTGCCAGCATGGCATTGAACAGGCTGGCGCCCAGCGCGGCGGCCAGGGCCATGATCAGCACCAGGGAGGGCACCGACAGCATGATGTCCATCAGGCGCATGGTCAGGGCATCGAAGCGCCCGCCGATCACCCCGGAAAAGCAGCCCAGCAAGCCGCCAATGAAACATGAGGCAAAGGCCACGAACAGGCCGACGCCCACCGATTGCTGGCTGCCGTACAGCACCCGACTGAACAAGTCGCGGCCGACTTCGTCGGTGCCGAACCAGTGTTCGGCCGAAGGGGGCGCCAGGCGTTCGGCGAGGTTCAGGGCATTGGGGTCATGGCTGGCCAGCCAGGGCGCAAAGATCATGCACAGCAGCACCATCAAGGTGATCGCCAGGCCGGCCATGGTCAGGGGGCTGCGGCGAATCTGGTAGGCCAGGTAGGCGAGTTTTTCGCGCCAGCGCGGACCACGCGCGGCTGTCAGGGTCAGGGACATTTCAATTCACCTCGCCAATGCGTGGGTCAATCACGCGGTACAGACGATCGATGGCCATGTTCAGCAGTACATAAATAAACGACACCAGGATCGCGAAGCCCATTACCGCCGGGAAATCCAGGGACTGGATCGACTTGACCACATAGGCGCCCATGCCGGGCCAGGCGAACACGGTTTCGGTCAGCACTGCGCCATACAGCAGGTCGCCCAGGGTCAGCCCCAGCACCGTCACCGACGGAATCAGGGCATTGGGCAGGGCATGACGCAGGATTACCGTCCAGCGCGACAGGCCATAGGCGCGGGCTGTGCGGATGTAATCCTCGCCCAGTTGATCGAGCATCGCCGAACGGATCTGCCGGGCGACCACCCCCAGGGTCACGAACCCCAGGGTAGCGGCCGGCAGGATCAGGTGTTCCAGGGCATCGAGAAACAGCCCGAAGTCGCCGGTCAGCAGGGCGTCGATCAGGTAGAACCCGGTGAAGGTCGGCGGCGGCGCCACGCCTTCGGACAACCGGCCGCCGCCGGGCAGCCAGCCCAGGTGACCGTAGAACAGCACAATGGCCCCCAGGCCCAGCCAGAAGGCCGGGGTGGAGATGCCCGTGACTGCCAAGGTCCGCGCGATCTGGTCAATCGCCCGGTTGTGATAGACCGCCGACAGCACACCCAGGGGCACACCCACCAGGATCGCCAGGAACAGCGCCACCAGGGCCAGTTCCAGCGTGGCGGGGAAGAACGCCTGCAAGTCTTCCAGCACCGGACGGTTGGTGCGGATCGACGTCCCGAGGTCGCCGTGCAACAGGTCCATCAGGTAGCGGCCGTATTGTTGGTACAACGGCAGGTCCAGCCCCAACTGGTGACGAATGCCCGCCACCAGCGCATCGCTGGCCCGGTCGCCGGCGATCAGCCGGGCCGGATCCCCGGGAATCAAGTGGGAAATTGCAAAGGTAATCAGCGAAACGCCGAACACGACCAACACCAGGCCGAACAGGCGCTTGCGCAACAGAGTCAGGAAGGCCATTGGGCACCTCAGTCACAGCAACGACAAAATTCAACAGCCGCGCCAGCCATCGCTGACTGGCGCAAGGGAGCGGATTTACTTGCTCATGCCGGCGAGGTTGAACACCTGTTCCAGCATCGGGTTGAACACGTAGCCCTTGACCGAATCACGCATCGGCAGGGTGTAGCTCTTCTGATAGAGGTAGGCGTAGACGCTGTCCTTGAGCACCATTTTTTGCGCGCTCTGGTACAGCTCGACGCGCTTGGCCGTGTCGCTGGTGGTGGCGGCCTCGCGGATCAAGGTGTCGACCTGGGGATTGCTGTAGAACGAACGGTTGCCTTGCAGGCCCTGCATCTTGGAGTCGAACCAGAAGTTCATGAACATGTAGGGGTCGGCGAAGTCCGGGCTCCAGGTGCCCACGGCGATGTCGTAGTCGGCCTGGCCGACGCGCTCACGCAAGGTGGCGTTGGCGGTTTTCTCCAGCTTGAGGTTGATGCCCAGGGGTGCCAGGGCCGCTTGCAGGGTCAGGCCGATCGGCTCCCAGTTGGCGTCCTTGTCCGAGTACATGTAGCTCAGGTTGGTGATCTTCTGCGGCGCCTTGGCCAGGCTCTCCTTGGCGGCCGCCATGTCCTGCTTCATCTCGGGCAGGGAGCTGTCGTAGGCCCACATGCCATCCGGGATCGGCCCGTTCAGCAGCTTGGCCTTGTCCTTGAGAATGCCCTTGACGATGCCGTTGTAGTCCACCGCTTCGGTCATTGCCCGGCGGGCGTCGACGCTGGTCAGCGGGCCTTTCTTGTTGTTCAGGTACAGGTAGGTCACCCGCAGCGACGGGAACTCCTTGACCACCACGCCCGGCTTGCTGGCGAGTGCGCCCAGTTGGTCTTCGGGCATGTCCTCGATGATGTCCAGGTCACCGCGTTCCAGTTGCAGGCGGCGCACCGACGGCTCGGCGATGATCTTCAGCACCACGGTTTTCAGCGCAGGCTTGGGCCCGGCGAAGTGCGGGTTGGGTTCCATGGTCAGCGACTGGCCTTTCTGCCAATTGCTCAGGCGGTAAGGGCCGGAACCTGCGGTGTGGCTGGACAGCCAGGCGTTGGTGTCGGCGCCCTTGCTGGCCACGGCCGGGTTGACGATCGAAGCGCCGTTGTGGGCCAGGGTGAACAGGAACGGGGCGAACGGCGTCTTGAGGGTGAAGCGGATGGTCTGCGGGTCGATCACGGCGACCACCATGTCTTCCGGGAACGCGCCGGACGGCCCCTGCTTGAGGGTCATCAGGCGGTCGAAGGAAAACTTCACGGCGGCGGCGTCCACGCTGGCGCCGTCATCGAACTTGTTGCCGGGCTTGATCTTGAATTCCCAGACCAGGTTGTCCGGGGAAACGGTCCAGCTTTCGGCCAGGTCGCCCTGGACTTCGGTGCTGCTCTTGTCACCCTCGATCTTGTAGCCCACCAGGCGCTGGTAGGACGGGTAGGTGATGGTCCAGTCGTTGTTGTCGAAGGTCACGGCCGGGTCGAGGGTCTGCGGGTCGGCGGGTTTGCCGATGACCAGGGTGTCCTGGGCGACGGCGGCGGTGGCGGCCTGCCAGGCGCCGAGGCTCAGCGCGCTGCACAGCACGCTCAGCAGCAGTTTGCCGACGCCGGGGAAAGGTTTGCGGGTCACGGTGGTGATTGGGGTCATGCCGGTTTCCTTGATCATTCGATGTATGGAAGTACGTCAGGTTTGTTTTTATAAAATCTATAACCGGGCAGTAGCAGGTGAAGCAGGGGTGGAGCCTTTTGTTGTTGTAGGTCGCGGCAGAAACTCTGCGGTTTCTTCGGTACGTCTTGGCCAGGGGTGGTTCATTCCTCCAGCAGGGGGTAGTCGTCGGCGTTCGGCAACTCGAAATGCCACCACTCGGTGGCGATGGCCTGGAAGCCCGCGCCGAGCATGATCCCCAGCAGCAGCAGGCGATTGCGCTGCACGCTCGCTGGCAGGTCGGGGTAAAACTGGTGGGACTTTTCTTCCATCGCGTCGAAGGCCGTGCCCATGTCCAGCGGCTCGCCGTCGCTGTCCACCAGGGTCAGGTCCACGGCCACGCCGCGGCTGTGGTGCGAGCCCAGGTGGGGATCGCGCACGTAGTCGTTGTTGGGCAAGGCTTCCCATAACAGGTACTGGGCATACGGCGGGCGGTAGGCGTCATAGATGCGCAGGGTATAACCGGCCAGGCGCGCCAGTTGGCTGGCCTTGTCCAGGCACTCGGCGGCCGCGGCGTGCAACAGGCAGCGCGCCGTTGGGTAGATCACTTTTCCAGCCAGGTTGTCGGCACTGGCGTAGATCAGATCGATTTGCACCTGATAACGCTGGGCGTCAATTTCTACAAGGGGGCTGTGGCTCACGCAAACACTCCAGTTGGGATTCAGTGGGGCGGGGGATCAGCCTTCGAACTGGCCGAAGGCTTTTTGCAGTTGGCGGTTCCTGGCCAGGCGTTCATCGAGGCGCTCGCCGTATTTCTCCGCGACGGCCGACACCATCAGGTTCAACAGGCACGCCAGGGGCGCTGGGGAGTCCCAGAACTGCCCGACATCGGTTTTCAACTGCAACAGGTCAAGGGGGTAGTCACGGGCCCAGGGGCATTGCAGGTCGGTGATCAGCGCCAGGGGCAGGTCGTTGTCGATCGCCGCGTCGCAGAAGGTCTGGGTCACGCTGGAGTACGCGCGAAAGTCGGCAATGATGGCGTACGGGTTGTCGAAACCGGAGTTCAGGGTTTCGGCATAGATGCCCGACAGGCCATCGACGTAGTAGACCTTGGGGCGAATGTATTCCAGGTGACTGTGGAAGGCCGTGAGGATCCCCCGCGTGGACTGGATCCCGAGAATGAACACCGCATCGGCTTCGTAGATGCGCTGCACGATCTGGCCGAAGGTCTCACTGCGGGCCAGGGCGTAGACCATCTGGATTGCTTCGATCTCGCGATGCTGGGAGCGCTCCAGGGCATCGTCGGCATTGGCTTCGGCGCGGAAGGCGGCAATCCGGTCGGTGATCAGCCAGGAAGTCGGTGCTTCGCCACGCAGGCTCTGCTTGACCTCATCGATGTTCTGGTAACCCAGGGAGCGCAAGAACCGCCCCACGGAAATTCCGGTGGTGGAGGTCTGCTGGGCGATGCTGTCGGCCGACTCGAACGGCAATTGCTCGGGATTGCCGAGCAGGTAACTGGCGATGCGCTTGCCGGTCGGGGTCAGGCTGGAGAACTTGAGTTCCAGCAACTGCAGAAAACTGTTCTTTTCCATGGACATAGGGGCGCGCCAGGTACGGGATTGTTATGTTTATGTCATTTATTGTTACTGTGTTATTAACATAACATTCGTGATCGGGGGAACACAACGCCTTTTTACTCAGTGTCCGCAATGACCCGGCTGGACGCTGTTGCGCCGCCTGTGGCATGGTCCAGCGCTCAGGTACGTCAGGCTTGTTCAGTAGTCGGGGTTGTCGTGATGGTTGCGGGTGAGTCAAGCGCTGCACAGATGTCGATGGCCACGCTCGAGGCATTTAATAGTTGCCTGCTCCAGCTGGCACGGGTTGCGCGGGAGCGGGGCGGCTCGCACTTCATTGCCGAGGGCTTGCAGGCTTTTCGCCAATTGGTGCCATTTGCCTCGGGGTGGTGGGGCGAGATGTCGGCCTCCCACGCCAGCGCGCCGCCGCAAAGCTGGATGCACGGGCGTATCGACCTGCCGGAGTCCTTTGTCCAGGAGTGGAGCCAGGTGGCGGAGCTGGACTGCTTCGCCAATGACACCTTTACCCGGTTGGGGCAGGTGATGCGCGACAGCGAGTTCACCGACCCCAGCGAGGAAGTGAACGACTTCGCCCGCCGGCATGATCTCTATCACCTGATGAGCATCACCTTCGAGTTGCCTGAAAGCGGCCTGTACTTTTTTGTCTGCCTGTACCGAGGCGTCGGCGATGCGACCTTCAATGAGTGCGAGGCCGGATTGTTCCAGGCCTTCTGTGATCACTTGTTGCAGCTGTGGCGATTCCAAGTGCAAGACATGATCCGCCTCGACACCGGCAACGGCGCCAGCGATTTCGGCGTGGCGCGCCCGGACGGCAGCCTGCTGTACGTGGGCGCGCAGTTATGTGCCGCGATTGGCCGCGAAGTGCCAGGCTGGAACGGTTCGATCCTGCCGCCCCAGGTCATCGCGCAACTGGCCAAGGTGCCCTGTGTGATGCGCCTGGGCCGCTGCGCCCTGACCCTGAGCCCGAATGCCGAGCATGTGATTCTGTCCCTGGAAGCGCCGCCGCGCGGGGTGGTTCTGGCCCCCCGCGAACGCACGGCGGCGATGCTGTTTGCCGCGGGCCACTCCTACAAGGAAATCGCCAGGATCCTCACCTTGAGCCCCGCCACCGTACGCACCTACCTGCGCAACTGCTACGTGCAGTTGGGGGTCAAGAGCAAGGTTGAACTGGGCTCGGCGTTGCGCTCCAACAGCTGACACGCAGCAAACTTGTGGGAGCGAGCTTGCTCCGGGCGGCGTTCCGACGATAGCGGTGTGTCAGGTGCCTTGGTTGTTGGCTGTGCCTGCCTCATCGCTGCATAGGTATCTACACGACTTTGTAGCGGCCCAGAGGTCACTACGCAAGCAGGTTCTCTCTCCACAGGTGCAACGTCGCACCACGGTTTGTGTACCCCCTCCTCATTTGTAGAGGTCCGTTCTACGCGTGCGTTCTATAGGGTGATGCCAGCCCGATAACAACAAGAGAGCGTCCCGATGCAACGATTGATTCCCAACCTGTTGGCCGCTGCGCTGGCCCTGACGGCGGTACCGGCGATGGCCGCGGCTGACCTGGTGCTGTTCAATGGCAAGGTGTTTACCGCAGAGCCCGGCCAGGGGCTGGTGCAGGCGGTGGCGGTGCAAGATGGCAAGATCCTGCAAGTGGGCAGCGACGCCGAGATCCAGGCCCTGGCCGACGCCAACACCCAGCGCATCGACCTGGCGGGCAAGGTGCTGATGCCGGGGCTGATCGACACCCACAGCCACCCCGTGGTGGCGGCCTTCGACAGCATGGGCGCCAACCTGCTGGACGAGGTCAAGCCGCTGGCGGAGCTCGAACAATGGATCATCGAGCAGGACCAGGCCGGGCGCGCCCGGGCCGGTGACGTGATCAACATTGCCGGGGCCAGTTCGGCCTACTGGGAAAAAAACCGCGAACTGGGCCAGCGTTTCAACCAGGGGCGCTGGGCCGATCAGCCGCTGGTGCTGAGCGGTATCGACGGTCACACCGGTTGGGCCAACAACGCCATGCTCAAGCGCCTGCAGATCGACGCGGCCCTGGTCAAGGGCATGTCGGAGCAGGACCGCAGCTTTGTCGGGCACGAGGCGGATTTCACCCCCAACGGCTATTTTGCTGAATCGCGCTGGGACCAGATCCGCAGCCAGATTCCCGCCCCCAGCGCAGACACCATGCTCAAGGCCGCGCGTGAAGCGGTCAGGGTCAACAACCAATATGGCGTCACCGCCTGGATGGACGCGGCGGCGAACGCCGGCAGTGGCGATTCCCTGCTCGACTTCAAGGCGACCGCCGACAGTACCGGCGTCCTGCCGCTGTACCGGGCACTGGCCGAGAAGGGTGAGCTCAGCGCTCACGTTGCGGCCTTGATGTTGACCAATTCCAAGAGCCGGCCGGCGGACCTGGAAGTCCTGGCCACGGTGATGAAACAGTTCGAGGGTGTACCCAACCTGACGTTCCCCGGGATCAAGGTGTTTGCCGATGGCATTCTCGAGTTTCCCGGGCAAACGGCGGCGGTCATCGTGCCCTTCAAGAACAGCCAAAAAAATGGCCAGTTGCTGATCGACCCGGAGCACTTCGGTGAACTGGTGGTGGCGGCGGAGAAACACGGCTGGATTCTGCACATGCATGCGGTCGGTGACCGTGCGGTGCGTGAAGCCCTGAATGGCGTGGCCTACGCGCGCACGCTCAGCCCGACGCCGGTGCCCCATAGCATCGCGCACCTGCAACTGGTCAACCCCAAGGAATTCCCGCGCTTCAAGCAACTGGGGGTGATCGCCTCGATGCAACTGCTGTGGGCCACCGGCGAGTCCTACACGGTGGAACTGGTCAAGCCCTACATCAGTGCGTTTGCCTACGGTTACCAGTACCCCGCCCGCTCGTTGCATGACGCCGGCGCGGTGATTGCCGGTGGCAGCGACTGGCCGGTGTCCGGTCCCAATCCGTTCAATGCCATCGCCCAGGCCAGTACCCGCAAAGGCCCGCTGGGGGTGCTGAATGCCAAGGAGAGCCTCGATCGCCAGAGCATGTTCTACGCCTATACCCTCAACGCCGCCAAGACTCTGCGCCTGGAGCAAAAGATCGGTTCGCTGGCACCGGGCAAGCAGGCCGACCTGATCATTCTCGACCGCGATGTGTTCAAGGTCAGTGACGACGAGTTGTTCGACACCCAGGTGCTCAAGACCTTCTTCGCCGGCAAGCAGGTGTACGCCCCCGCGTCCTGAGCCACGTTACCCCCACACCCCGTGATCCTCCAGACCGCCGGGCACCTTGCCTGACAAGGTGCCCGGCAACGTCGTGCCTGCAATAACCCGCACACTCATAACAACAAGGGTTTTCCATGAACGCACTTTCACGCTTCGCCCTGGCCAGCCTGGTCCTGATGCCCATCACCAGCCAGGCGTTGCCCCTCAACGACGACTTCAGCCTGGACATGAGCCTGACCGCCGCCAGTGACTACCGCAGCCGCGGCATCTCTCAGACCCTGGGCGACCCGGCGCTGCAGTTCGGCGCCACGCTGCAACACAGCAGCGGTCTGTACCTGGGCGCCTGGACCTCGAATGTGGACTTTGGCTATGACTACAAGACCCGCCAGGAAGTGGAGTACTACGCCGGTTATTACTGGCAGGCCACCGACGCCATCAGCCTCGACCTGGGGTACGTCAAGTACGACTACCCGAAGGAGGGCCAATTCAACCTCAGTGAGGTCTACGCCATCCTCGACCTGTATGGGGTCAAAGTGGGGGCTTTCTACTCCAACGACACCCCCAATGTGTTTGGCCAAGACCAGGACACCCTGTATGCCTATCTGGGCTACACCCTGCTGTTGCCGGCCGAGGTCAGCCTGGACCTGCGCCTGGGGCGCAACGACACCAAGGATCAAGCCTTCCTGGCCACCAATGGCAACGGGCGTTCGGCCTACAACGAATGGGAGGCCAAGCTCAGCCGTGAGTTCGTGGGCGTCACCTGGGGCCTGAGTTATGTCGACACCAACCTGAAAAAAAGCGAATGTGCCAGCTGGTATGGCTATGAAGACCTGTGCACGGCCACCGTCGTGGTCACTGCCAGCAAGGCGTTCTAAGTCGACGCCGCAATAACAACAACAGTGTCTGCTCCTTCAAGGAAAAGCCGTTCATGACCCAGGTCATCGAGAGTTCCAAGCGCAATCCACTGATCGAGACCCGCTCGATCGACTACATCCCCGAATCCGAACGCCATGGCAGCCTCTACAGCCAGTTCACCCTGTGGCTGGGGGCCAACCTGCAGATCACCGCGATTGTCACCGGCGCCCTGGCGGTGGTGCTGGGCGGCGACGTGTTCTGGTCGCTGATCGGCCTGTTGCTCGGCCAGGTGCTGGGCGGGGCGGTGGTCGCCCTGCACGCGGCGCAAGGGCCGAAGCTGGGCCTGCCGCAGATGATTTCCAGCCGGGTGCAATTCGGGGTCTATGGCGCGGCCATCCCGATTGTCCTGGTGTGCCTGATGTACCTGGGTTTCAGCGCCACGGGCGCGGTGCTGTCGGGGCAGGCGATTGCCCAGTTGATTCATGTCAGCGACAGCGCCGGGATCCTGATCTTTGCCGCGTGCATCGCGTTTCTGACGATCTTCGGCTATCGGGTGATCCACCTGGTGGGCAAGGTCGCGAGCGTGCTGGGGATCATTGCCTTTGTGTACCTGTTCACCCGGCTGCTGACCCTCAATGACATCGGCCTGCTCCTGGAAAACCGCCACTTTGCCTGGGGCACCTTCCTGTTGGCGGTGTCGCTTTCGGCCTCCTGGCAGATCGCCTTTGGCCCCTATGTGGCGGACTATTCGCGCTACCTGCCGAGCAACACCTCGTCCTGGAAAACCTTCACCGCCGTCGGCCTGGGCACCGTGCTCGGCGCCCAGGCGTCGATGGTCCTGGGGGTGTTCGCTGCGGCGTTGGCGGGGGCCGGTTTCCGAGGGCATGAAGTGGCGACCATCGTCGGCCTGGGCAGTACCGGCGTGATCGCCTCCTTGCTGTATTTGAGCGTGGTGCTGGGCAAGGTCACGGTCTCGACCCTCAACGCCTACGGCAGCTTTATGTGCGTGGCCACCATCATCAGTGGTTTCCGCAGCCGCCTGCAGCTGACGGCCCGGCACCGCATGGTGTTCGTGCTGCTGATTGTCGCGGCGTCGACCACGCTGGCGTTGCTGGGGCAGTACTCGTTCCTCAACTCGTTCAAGTACTTCATCCTGTTCCTGCTGACCTTCTTCACCCCCTGGAGCGCGATCAACCTGGTGGATTACTACTTCATCAATAAGGAGCGCTACGACATTCCGGCCTTGTCCGACCCTGCGGGCCGCTACGGGCGCTGGAACGTGCTGGGCATCAGCGTCTACGTGATTGGCGTGTTGATCCAGTTGCCGTTTGTCGACACCCACTTCTATTCCGGGCCGATGGTCGCGCAGTTGGGCGGGGTGGATATTTCCTGGATCGTCGGCCTGGTGGTGCCGGGCATCCTTTATTACCTGCTGGCCAGGTCGACGGCCCTGACGGTGGTGGCGCAGCGGCCACTTTAGGGGGCATTTTTGTCGAGGAGGGTAACCGTGGTTGATCTACACTGGATTGACTGCACCGAGCCGGTGCAACGGCCTGTGGGAGGTCATCATGAGTAGGTTGTCATCCATTAGCCTGTGCGCCGCCTTGTCGCTTGCCTGTACCCTGGGATGGGCGGAAACGGTGGTGCCGACAAAGGGTCAGAGCGCACAGCAAACCCAGCTCGATATCAGTGAATGCCATAACGTCGCGGCCAGCCAGAGCACCAGCACCCACTCGGCTTCCGGGGGGCGCCTGCGCGGCGCCGCTGTCGGTGCCGCAGCCGGTGCGACGGGGGCCGCGGTGCGCGGCAACCAGCATGACGAGGTGTACGACCGGGTCGACGACGATGTGAAGCAGGACTATCGTCAAAACCGCGCCAAGCAGACCGCCGCCGCTGGCGTGGTGGTGGGAGGCTCGCGGCAACGGCAGGAGCGCCGCGAGCAGGAAAAGACCAGCGCCTCGACCAGCTCCACCGCCTATACCAGTTGCCTGCAGGGCAAGGGTTATCAGGTCACCCCCTGACGGTTGCCAACGCGCGTGAATTCAAGTGAGGGACGCGGTTCATGAAGACCCCCGAGGATGTCGCTCAAACCCCTGCCGTCGGCTGGCGCTTCAAATTGGGCATCGGCATCATCTGCGTGATGCTCGGCTCCTGGGCCATGGTGCCGATCGCGGCGTCGCTCGGGGTCGCAGGTTCGAAAGTTGCGGCCCTGACCGGCGCGCTGTTCATCAGCAACAAGATCCTGCTGATCCTGGTGATCGCCGTCATGGGCAAGGCCGGTTTCCAGCGGGTCAAGCGTAGCCTGTTCGGCTACGTCTCCGGGTTGGCACCCAGTGCCGATGTGGAAGTGGGGCCGGTGCGCCATGCCATCGGCATCGTGATGTTCTGTCTGCCGCTGATCTCCTCGGTCCTGGAACCCTACGTCGACAGCCTCTGGCCGGGCTTGCGGCCCAATGTCTGGCAGATCCAGTTGCTGGGCGATGCCATGTTGGTCGGCAGCTTTTTTGTCCTGGGGGGCAGCTTCTGGGACAAGGTACGGGCCTTGTTCATGCGCAACGCCCGGGTGGTCACGGGCCAGGCGGGTTGAGTCCGGGCTCCGCCAGGGAGCCTCGGACTCGAACTGGCGGCAGCCTTGTTCGTGCTGTTTCCTAACGATGGCGCGTGGTGTCTGATGGTGGTGTGGGAGCTGCCGAAGGCTGCGATCTTTTGATCCTGGCTTTGGGGGCATATCCGCTGCTGCGGTCACGGCGGCTTAGGGTTGCGCCCTGCCGACTACCTGTCCGGTCGTCTCAATTTCAGCCAACTCTGTGCGGCTCACAGCATCAGTCGCGAGCAGGCTCCCACCGCTATCTACCCGGCTCAACTTCCCGTGGTTTTGTTCAACGCCGCTTGCCCCCGAGGTGCCATGGGCCATGGCCAGGTGGCTGCTCTTAGAGTCGACCGTGGTAGGCCGCGGCGAATATCTGTGCTGCGCCCTCGCGGGTCAGTGGCAACGGATTGCCTCCTGCACAGGGGTCGGCCACGGCCATGTCGGCGATCAGGTCGGCCTGGCGATCATCCACCCCCAGCTCGATCAGGGTATGGGGCACGTCGATGTCCTTGCGCAACTTGAGGACGAACGCCAGGAAGCTGTCGAACCCGGGGGAAGGCAGGCCGAGGTAGGCCGCCAGGCGGGTGATGCGTTCCTCGATGGCCGGGCGGTTGAACTTCAGGACATAGGGCATGAAGGTGGCGTTGGTCATGCCGTGGTGGGTGTCGTACAGCGCCCCCACCGGATGCGACAGCGCGTGCATGCCGCCCAGGCCTTTCTGGAAGGCGGTGGCGCCCATGGCGGCGGCCGCGAGCATGTTGGCCCGCGCTTCGAGGTCCGCTGGGGTGCGCACGGCACGGACCAAAGCCCCGGCCACCAGGCGCATGCCTTCGACCGCAATGCCGTCGGCCATGGGGTGGAAGCCGGGGGCGCAATAGGCTTCCAGGCAGTGGGCAAACGCATCCATGCCGGTGCCGGCGGTGACCTTGGCCGGCATGCCGACACTCAGGGCCGGATCACTGATGACCACCCGCGGCATCATTTTCGGATGGAAAATGATGCGCTTGGTGTGGCTGTGTTCATCGATGATCACCGCGGCCCGGCCGACTTCGGAGCCGGTCCCGGCGGTGGTGGGCACGGCAATGATCGGGGCGATGCGACTGTCGTCGGCGCGGGTCCAGTAGTCGCCGATGTCTTCGAAGTCCCAGACCGGCCGGCTCTGGCCGCTCATGAAGGCGATGAGCTTGCCCATGTCCAGGCCGCTGCCGCCGCCGAAGGCGATCACCCCGTCGTGCTGGCCGGTGCGCCAGGCCTCCAGTCCACCGGCCAGGTTGGCTTCCACCGGGTTGGGCTTGAGATCACTGAACAGCGCCACGCTCAGGCCGGCCGCGCGCAGGGCGTCGACTGCCGTGACCGTGATCGGCGCCCGTGCCATGCCGCTGTCGGTGACCAGCAACGGGCGTTGGATGCCCTGGCTGCGGCAGGCGTCGGCCAGCTCGGCAATGCGCCCGACACCGAAGCGCACGCTGGTGGGGTAGTTCCAGTTTCCCGTCAGGCTCATGGTTCAGATCTCGTGGCGCAGATGAAAGGATTTGGCGCGGGTCAGGTGCTCATAGCCCAGGCTCGACAGGGTGACGCCGCGCCCGCTGTTTTTGACCCCGGTCCAGGCCAGGGTCGGGTCCAGGTAATCGCAGCGGTTCATGAACAGGGTGCCGGTGTCGATCGCGTGGCCCAACTGCTCGGCAGCGGCCAGGTCCTGGGTCCAGATCGAGGCGCTGAGGCCGAATTCGCTGTCGTTGATCAGGGCGAGGGCCTCCTCGTCACTGCCCACCGGCATGATGCCGACCACCGGGCCAAAACTTTCGTCGCGCATCACTGCCATCCGATGGCTGACGTCCACCAGGACCTGGGGCGCGAGGTAAGCGCTGCCCGGCACGTCGGCGGGAAAATCTTCGGCGTTGATCAAGGCCCGGGCACCCTGGGCCAGGGCCTGGGCGATTTGTCCGCGGACAAAATCCGCGGCCTGGGGCGTGACCATCGGGCCCAGCGTGGTGGTTTCGTGCAGCGGGTTGCCCAGCACGTACTGGCGGGTCAGGGCGACAAAGCGTTCGACGAAGGCTGGGTAGAGGCTGGCAGCGACGTAAATGCGCTCGACGGCGCAACAGCTTTGCCCGGAATTGAAGAAGCTGCCATCCACCAGGTTCTCCACCGCGTGGTCGAGGTGGGCGTCCGCGCGAACGTAGGCCGGGTCCTTGCCGCCGAGCTCCAGGCCGACGCCGATGAAGGCGTCGACGGCCGCCCGTTGCATGTCCCTGCCGCCGCCCACGGAACCGGTGAAGTTGACCCGCTGGACCTGACCGCCAGCAATTATCTGCCCGGTGTCCAGGTGGCTGAGCAGCAGATTGTGGAACAGCCCTTCGGGCAGATGGGCGCGGCGAAAGGCCTCGGCGAAACGCTCGCCCACCCGCAGGGTTTGCGAGGCGTGCTTGAGGATCACGCTGTTGCCCGCCATCAGCGCCGGAATAATGCTGTTCACGGCGGTCAGGTAGGGGTAGTTCCAGGGCGCGACCACCAGCACTGTGCCCAGTGGCTCGCGACTGATCCAGCGGCGAAAGCCGGCGATTGGTTCAGGCTCCACCGCCGCCAAGGCCTGCGGTGCCAGCGCGATCATGTGCCGGGCCCGTTCGGCAAAGCCGCGTAGCTCGCCCGCGCCAAAACGCACCGGCCGGCCCATCTGCCAGGCCAGCTCCGGGACGATCTCGGCCTGCATCGCCAGCATCGCGTCCACGGCGGCGCTGCACAACGCCGCGCGTTCATCCAGCGGGCGGCGTTTCCACAGTGCCTGGGCGCGGGCGGCGCTTGCCAGGGCCTGCTCGATTTGCCCGGCATCGGCGCGCTGGCGCTCGGCGTAGACCCGGCCGTCGACCGGGGAAATCAGTTGGATAGTCGACGTCATGGCGGTCTCAATAGCGCTCGAAGCCGCGCTGCAGTTCCCAGTCGGTGATCCGTCGGTCGTACTCTTTCTGCTCCCATTCGGCGGTGTGCACGTAATGGTCGATCACGTCGTCACCGAACGCCTCGCGCAACATGCCCGAGCCCTTGAGTGCGCTGCAGGCCTCGCGCAGGGTCTTGGAGACTTCCGGCAAATGGCTGTCGACATAAGCATCGCCTGCAAAGGGCGGGGCCAGTTCGAGCTGCTCGTCGATCCCGGCCAGGCCGGCGGCGATCAGGGCGGCGAAGGCCAGGTAGGGGTTGAGGTCGGCACCGCCGATCCGGCATTCGATGCGGATGGACTTGCTGCCCTCGGCGCACAGGCGAAAGCCGGCGGTGCGATTGTCCAGGCTCCAGACGGCTCGCGTGGGCGCAAAGGTGCCGGCCTGGAAGCGCTTATAGGAGTTGATGTAGGGCGCGAGAAAACAGGTGATGTCGTTGGCGTACTTGAGCTGCCCGGCCACCCAGGCGCGCATCAGTGTTGACATGCCGAACTCGGCCTTGGCGTCGAAGAACAGCGGCTTCTTGCCGTTCTTGTCCCACAGTGAATTGTGGATGTGGCTGCTGGAACCGGCGGCGTCGTAGCGCCACTTGGCCATGAAGGTGATCGCCTTGCCCTGCAGTTGGGCGATCTCCTTGCAGGCGTGCTTGATGATGACGTGGTGGTCGGCCATGGTCAGGGCATCGGCGTAACGGATGTTGATCTCTTCCTGCCCCGGCCCCCATTCCCCCTTGGAGTTCTCCACGGGGATGCCCGAGGCTTGCAGGTGCTTGCGGATCGCCCGCAACACCGGCTCCTCACGGGTGGTCTGCAGGATGTTGTAGTCCTCGATGTAGTGCCCGGCGGTTTTCGGCTGGTGGTAGTTGCGCTGGTGGATCGCCTCGTAGCTTTCGTCGAACAGGTAGAACTCCAGTTCCGAGGCGAACATACCGGTGTAGCCGCGCTGGCGCAGGCGTTCGACCTGTTTTTTCAGGATTGCCCGCGGGCTGTGGGGCAGGTCCTGGCGATGGTGATGGTCGAGCACGTCACACAGCACCAGGGCCGTGCACTCAAGCCAGGGCACGCGGCGCAGGGTGCTCATGTCGGGCTTGAGCACAAAGTCGCCGTAGCCTTTGCTCCAGCTGGCGGCTGCATAACCGGGCACTGGCTCCATGTCGATGTCGTCGGCCAGCAGGTAATTGCAGCAGTGGGTTTCTTCGTGGCCGCTGTCGATGAAAAACTCGACCTGGAAACGCTTGCCCACCAGGCGCCCCTGCATGTCGACCATGCACACCAGCACGGTATCGATTTCGCCATTGGCAGCGGCGCGCTTGAGTGATTCGAAGCTTAGGAGGGGCTCGGTCATCACGGCAAATCCTGCGGCAAGGAGGAGGGCAGTCTGATCAGTCGTTGCAGACGCTCTCCAGAAAACCCCAAAACCTGCAGCATGAGCATCGTGTGCAATGAGCTGCTCAAAGCTTAGCTGACTGTCGGCAAGTGCAAGTCTGGCCGAGCAAAAGCGGGAGAAAACTGCCCCGCAGGGCCGGTAACCGCCATGACTTATGAGCAAGTAGCTGTTTTCAAAGAAATTTGTTGAAAAAAAGCTTCCCAGATCCAAACAAACTTGGTAAATTTCCGCGCATTCTTGCACTGGCCTTTACCGGTCGTCAGTCGTGCAAGGGTTCAGCAAGTGAGTGCCCGGCACTCGTCGCTACATCTACAGGGGCGTCGCCAAGCGGTAAGGCAGCAGGTTTTGATCCTGCCATGCGTTGGTTCGAATCCAGCCGCCCCTGCCATTTTCTCTACATATCTGTCTCGTAAAATCTGCTGCGCCGGCCTGGGCCGTGACGCGGGTTTTTCCGTGCCTCGGATTTTTTCCGGCGGATCACTCAGCGTTGGCGCGAGGGGGCGGTAGACTGCGGGACTTTTTCCCCCTCAAGCAGGAGCACCCATGGCTAACCAAGACCTGACCTTCATCCCTGATCCGGATGCCGATTCCATCTCTTCCGACGTCGTCGGTTTCGCCGGCCTGCTGGTCTCGACCCAGATTCCTACCCGTGCCGACGGCAGCCTGGAACTGGGCGATATCGTGCTGCAGAGCGAGTGCACCTTGCAGGCGCTGAAAGTCGCGCTGGAAAAGGCCGGCAGTTCCATGGACCGGGTGCTGCACCTGACTATCTACCTCACCGACATGGCCGACCGCGCGGCTTTCAACGAGGTTTACCAGCGCTTCTTCGCCAAGCCATGGCCGGTACGCGCCGCCGTGGGCGTGGCCGCCTTGGCTGTTGAAGGCATGCGCGTGGAAGTCACCGCGATGGCTGCCAAGGCCTGAGTCGGTGGGCTTGGACGGCGGCTTTGCCCTGGCAATGGCCGCCACCTTGCAGCACACGGGTGCCGCTCAGGAGATTCGCCGCTACAATGCGCGCCTGACCGTGACAAGCCGACTAAAAAAATATGTCCCTGCCTAAACATCATCTGGAATTACTCAGCCCCGCCCGCGATGTCGCCATTGCCCGCGAGGCCATTTTGCATGGCGCCGACGCCGTGTACATCGGCGGCCCGAGTTTCGGCGCGCGCCATAACGCCTGCAATGAAGTGAGCGAGATCGCAGGCCTGGTGGAATTTGCCCGGCGCTACCATGCCCGGGTGTTCACCACCATCAACACCATCCTGCACGACAACGAGCTGGAGCCGGCCCGCAAGCTGATCCATCAGCTCTACGACGCCGGCGTCGACGCGCTGATCGTCCAGGACCTGGGGGTGATGGAGCTGGATATCCCGCCGATCGAGCTGCACGCCAGCACCCAGACCGACATCCGCACCCTGGCCCGGGCGAAGTTCCTCGACCAGGCGGGTTTCTCCCAACTGGTGCTGGCGCGCGAGCTGAACCTGCAAGAGATCCGCGCGATTGCCGACGAGACTGACGCGGCGATCGAGTTCTTCATCCATGGCGCCTTGTGCGTGGCCTTTTCCGGCCAGTGCAACATCTCCCATGCGCAGAACGGTCGCAGCGCCAATCGGGGCGACTGCTCCCAGGCCTGCCGCCTGCCGTATACCCTCAAGGACGACCAGGGGCGTGTGGTCGCCTTCGAGAAGCATTTGCTGTCGATGAAGGACAACAACCAGAGCGCCAACATCCGCGCCCTGGTGGAAGCCGGCGTGCGCTCGTTCAAGATCGAGGGGCGCTACAAGGACATGGGCTACGTGAAGAACATCACGGCCTACTACCGCCAGCGCCTGGACGATGTGCTCGAAGACCGCCCGGACCTGGCCCGCGCCTCCAGCGGCCGCACCGCGCACTTCTTTGTGCCGGACCCGGAAAAGACCTTCCACCGTGGCAGCACCGACTACTTCGTCAGTGACCGCAAGATCGACATCGGTGCGTTCGACACGCCGACCTTCACCGGCCTGCCGGTGGGCATCGTCGAGAAAGTCGGCAAGCGTGACCTGCAAGTGGTCACGCAAGAGCCGCTGTCCAACGGCGACGGCCTCAACGTGCTGATCAAGCGCGAAGTGGTGGGCTTTCGGGCCAACATCGCCGAGGCCAAGGGCGAGTTCGAGGAAGACGGCGAGAAGCGCTACCGCTACCGCGTCGAGCCCAACGAGATGCCCGCGGACCTGTACAAGGCCCGGCCCAATCATCCGCTTAACCGCAACCTGGACCACAACTGGCAGCAAGCCCTGCTCAAGACCTCCGCCGAACGCCGGGTGGGCGTTGACTGGAACGTGCGCCTGCGTGAGGAACGCCTGGAATTGACGGCCACCAGCGAGGAGGGCATCCGTGCCAGCGTTGCCCTCGAAGGCCCGTTCGGCGTCGCCAACAAACCGGAGCAGGCCCTGGAGCAACTGCGCGACCTGCTCGGTCAGCTGGGCACCACCCAGTACCACGCCGCAGCGATCAAGCTGGATGCGCCCCAGGCCTACTTCATCCCCAACTCCCAGCTCAAGGCGGCGCGCCGCGACGTCATCGAAGCCCTGACCGCCGCCCGGGTCGACGCCCACCCACGGGGCGGGCGCAAGGCCGAGACCACGCCGGCACCGGTGTACCCGGAGTCTCACCTGTCGTTCCTGGCCAACGTCTACAACCAGAAAGCCCGGGACTTCTACCATCGCCACGGGGTCAAGCTGATCGACGCGGCCTTCGAAGCCCACGAGGAGACGGGCGAGGTGCCGGTGATGATCACCAAGCACTGCCTGCGGTTCTCCTTCAACCTGTGCCCGAAACAGGCCAAGGGCGTCACCGGCGTGCGCACCAAGGTCGCGCCGATGCAGTTGATCCACGGCGACGAAGTGCTGACCCTGAAGTTCGACTGCAAACCCTGCGAGATGCACGTGGTCGGCAAGATCAAGGGCCACATCCTCGACCTGCCGCAGCCGGGCAGTGGTGTGCAGCAGCAGGTGGTCGGGCACATCAGCCCGGCGGACCTGCTCAAGACCATCGTCCGCGCCCCGCACTGAGTGCCAGGCGAACGTGACGCTACGGCGTCGCGTTCGCCTGTCGGGCGCCGCTGGAGCCCCGGGGCGGGTTGATTGACACCCTTTACCCAGGGTTATTCCGTTGCTCTCCATGATGGCCACCAGGACAAGAGCTGCTACGCTTGAACCATTAGCTTTGGCGCTTTCAAGCCTACCGCCGCACCTGTTTTCTGCGGGCTGATGGAACAGTCGAATTATCAGGTCCTGTGCCCAAGCGAATCACACTTCGTTGAGCGTAGGAGTGGACATGCCCCCGCCAAAAAGCAGGCCTGCCGCCAGCCACCCTGAGCCGTCGGACGACGCCGGGGACGAACGGGTCTTTCAGTCGCGCAAGGAACGCTTGTACGCCGGCGCGTTACTGCGCGAGCGGCTGCCCCACGGGCTTCATGCCCCATGGAAGCCCGTGCGCAAGCAGCGGGATGCCATCGAGCTGCTCGAAGAATCCAACCGCTATCGACTGCCCAACCTAGTGCCGGTGCGCTATGGCCGCATGTTGCGCAGCCCCTTCACCTTCTTGCGCGGCTCTGCCGGGTTGATGGCCCATGACCTGGCGGCTACCCCGACTACCGGCATCCACGTACAGGCCTGTGGCGATTGCCACCTGATGAACTTCGGCTTGTTCGCCACCCCTGAGCGCAACCTGATCTTTGACATCAACGACTTCGACGAAACCCTGCCCGCGCCCTGGGAGTGGGATGTCAAACGCCTGGCGATCAGTTTTGCCGTGGCCGCGCGTGACAACGACCTCGGCGACAAAGAGGCGCGCGCCATTGCCGCCGGCTGCGTGGGCGCCTACCGCGAGAATCTGCGCAGGTTTTCCAGGATGAACCCGATGGATGTCTGGTACGACCGCCTGGACGCGCAAACGATCGTCGACATGGCACCCAATGCGCAAATCAAGAAAATCCGCGAACAGGTGGTCGCCAAGGCCAGGATGCGGGTCGGCGATTACCTCTACCCCAAGATCAGCGGTGAAGTCGGCGGGCGCCGGCGCCTGATCGATCAACCGCCGATCCTGTTTCATGTGTATGAAAAGGGCTTCGTGCGCAACGTCCATCTGGCGCTGCAGGACTATCGACTGTCACTGCCCCATGAGCGGCGCGTGCTGTTCGATCGTTACCGCCTGGAAGACATTGCGGTCAAGGCGGTGGGCATTGGCAGCGTCGGTACCTACTGTTTTGTCGGCCTGTTTTTTTCCGCGGAAAATCACCCGTTGCTCCTGCAATTCAAGGAGGCCTGTCCCTCGGTCCTGGCGCCCTATGCCGGCAAGAGCGACTACGACAACCAGGGCCAGCGGGTGGTCACCGGGCAGCGCCTGATGCAGTCCTCCAGTGACATCTTCCTGGGCTGGACCCGCAGCCAGAATGGTCGCTGTTTTTTTGTACGGCAGTTGCGCGACATGAAAATGTCCGCGCCCATCGAAGGCGTATCCGCCGCCCGGATAAAAATGTACGCCCAGTGGTGCGGCCTGACCCTGGCCCGTGCCCACGCCAAATCCGGCGATGCGGCATTTATCAGTGGTTACCTGGGCAAGACCGACTCCTTCGACCAGGCCATCGGCAAATTTTCCATCGCCTATGCCAACCAGAATGCCGCCGACCATGCCACGCTGCTGGCCGCCGAAAAATCCGGGCGGATCATCGCGTTGAGAGAAGAGGAGTGAGGCGCGCCGCGGATGTTGCACCAGGCCCTGGCACGAGACAGCCATGCGCAAACTGATCGTTGCTGCGTTCATCAGCCTCGATGGCGTGATGCAAGCCCCCGGCGGGCCGCAGGAAGATACCTTCGGCGGCTTTCGCTACGGCGGCTGGATCGTGCCCTACGCCGACACGGAGTCCGGCCAGGCGATTCAGGCACTGTTTTCCCAGCCGTTCGAATTGCTGCTGGGGCGCCGAACCTACGACATCTTCGCGGCCTATTGGCCGCAGCACGGCCAGGACGACGCCGGCCACCGCAACATCGCCGAGCTGTTCAACCGCGTGCCCAAGCACGTCGCCACCCATCACCCCGATACGCTGGCCTGGCACAACAGTCATGGATTGCAGGGCAACCTGGCGGAGTCGATACACGCGCTCAAGCAGGGGCAGGGCGGCCAGTTGTTGACCCAGGGCAGCGGCGACCTGGTGCGCCAACTGCTGGCCGCAGGCCTGGTGGACGAACTGCGGCTGATGATATTTCCCCTCGTACTGGGAAAGGGCAAGCGCCTGTTCGACCACAGCGCCCAAGCGGCGGCTTTCACCTTGGTGGAGTCGAGCAGCACCCCCGGCGGCGTGCTGCTCACCCGTTATGAGCGGTGCGGGGAGGTGCGCTGGGGCAGCTTTGACGAAGCTGTGCAGGATGACCCAAGAGGCTGTCGGTCGGTGGGCGTGGGGGGGCGGAATAATCCGACTAATATCATCAAATAGCCTGTTCTACCGAGATCACCGTACAAGGAGGTAACCGATGGACCTCGCCCTGCACTGCGGCACGCCCGCCCTCGCGGTTATCGACCCGCGCGGCCTGGTGGTGATGAATGTGGCCTACCACCGACTGGAGGCAGGGCTAAGGCCTGAGGCGCGAGTGGCACGTCGAGGGTTCGACGCGCAGGGCGATTTGACTGCCCAATGGGACGCGCGACTATGGGCCGACGGCGGCGCGAGCGGCGAGCCGAATCTGCGCTTGGCGTACGGCTTATCCGGACGGTTCTTGTGCTCCGAGAGCGTGGATGCCGGCTGGCGGATAGCCCTGTTCGGTGATGCAGGGCAGGCCGTGGAGGGCTGGGACGGGCGCGGTTCGCACCGGCGAACGGTGTATGACATCCAACTACGTCCCACCAGCGAGCACGAGCAACTGGCCGGTGAGGCATCGCGCTGTGTGGAGCGTCTGGGCTACGGTGGTCCGCAAGAGGCGGCAGCCAACCGCTGTGGTCGGGCGATCCGCCATGACGACCCGGCCGGTAGCCGTGCGTTCGTCGACTATGGACTGTTGGGCCAAGGACTGGTTCAGACTCAGCGTTTCCTGAGCGCCCTGCAGATGCCTGACTGGCCTGAAGTCATAGCGGGGCGTGAGGCATTGCTGGAGGGCGGCCAGGAGGCTGCAGTGGTCTACACCACTGGCTGGAGACACGATGCCCTGGGCGGGCAACTGAGCCAGACCGATGCTGTCGGCAACACACAGACCAGCGCCTACGATGTCGCCGGCCAGTTGCACCAGATAGGCCTGCAGGCGGCGGGCGAGTCGCAAGCCACGCTGGTGCAGCACTCACTGGCGTACAACGCTTCGGGCCAGGTGACGGCGCAGGCCGGCAACAATGGGGTCACCACCACCGCCGTGTATTCGGATGACGATGGCCGCTTGCAGCATCTGCGGGTTCGGCGCCCGGACCAGATTCTGCAAGACCTGGCGTATGCCTACGACCCGGTGGGTAGCGTGCTGAGCGTGCGCGATCACGCCCAGGCCACCGACTGGTTCAACGGCGAGCAGCTCGAGCCACTGTGCACCTACCGCTACGACACGCTTGGCCAACTCATCGAGGCGACGGGTCTAGAGAGTGCTCAGGCGGGTATCGGCCCGGACCTGCCGCCGGTGACGCTGCCCGGTGGCGGCGATACCAGCCGGCGGCGTCGCTACACGCAGGCCTACACCTATGACGCCGGGGGCAACCTGCTGCAATTGGCGCACAGCCAGGCGGCGACCCGCACGATGCGGGTCGCCGAGCGCAGTAATCGTAGTCGCTATCAACTCGACTCGGCCCATCCACCGGACCTAGTCAACAGCTTCGACGGCAACGGCAACCTTCTGTTGCTGGAAGGCGCACAGGCGATGACCTGGGATGGGCGCAACCAATTGCGCGGGGTCACGCAGGTGGTCCGGCCAGACGGCAGTCATGACGTTGAGGTTTACGTGTACGGTGCCGACGGACAACGCCTGCGTAAGGTCCGGGTGCAGCAGGCCAAGGCTGTTCAGCACTCGGCTGAGGTCCGCTACCTGCCAGGGCTGGAGTTGCGCACCAACAGCGCCACGGGTGAAACCCTGCAGGTGGCGACGGTGCAAACCGGGTACTGCACGGTCCAGCGACTGCAGTGGCAGCGCAGCCGCAAGGTCCTGCCGCCAGCGCAATTACGCTACAGCCAGGGCGACCACTTGGGCAGCAGTATCCTGGAGCTGGACAGTCAGGGCGCTGTGATCAGTCATGAGGGTTACTACCCGTATGGCGGGACGGCCTGGTGGGCGGCGCGTAGCGCGGTGGAGGCCGACGGCAAGACGCGGCGCTACTCAGGCAAGGAGCGTGACGCGACGGGACTCTATTACTACGGCTTCAGGTACTACGCACCCTGGCTCAGCCGATGGCTTAACCCTGACCCCGCGGGCGATATCGATGGGTTAAACCTGTACGGCTTCGTCGCTAACAATCCGGGCACCAAGCGGGACGTTGACGGGTTGTTTTCAGCCAGTGAAAAAAAACAGATCATCACGGCTTTGACGACGGGCAGGGATGCTGTCGCCCGTGCTCGTTACCTGCTTGAGTCCATGCCCCAGCAGGTGAGCGATATCATGCAAACCTACTTTGGCCCGCAGCATAGTACGGTACGGGATGAGGTCATTGTTGCTTGGACAAAGACCGAAGGTATTCTCAGTCGATACGCCGGGTTGATGTCGGGGAGCGTGCAAGACAAGTTTGTTGACAAAACACTGATCAAAAGCGACTCGCTGGCTGGATGGGTTCAAAGTGCCGAAAAGATTAGCGTGTATCAACAGTTTTTTGATCAGAACGCCACGCCGCGTGTCCAGGCGCTCACATTGGTCCACGAAGTCACCCACGTCGAGCTGGATTCCGATATAGGCCTCGACGGGGCTGGCTCGGAAGATTTTTTCTATCTGATTGACAAATATCCCGCACGTGACTCAACTCGTATCCTGAGTGGTGAAGGGTTACGGGTTGGCGAGATTGAAGATGCAAAGGCTATGTTCAAAAAAATCGCCGCACTGAAAAACTACCCAATCCCGTACATTGAAACGGTGGAGGACGATGATGCCCTCGCCGACACGATGCTATACGGGAACAACCAGTTGTTGACACTCTCCGACGTCGCCACCATGGTCAATGACGATCGGACATTGGGGGCACGGTTCGCTGCGCAGAATGCGGACTCCCTGGGCTATGCAGCCATGGACCTGGGAGACCGGTTCGACTCAATAATGGCCAGCATGCCAACAGCTCGCCCGAACCTGTCAGCAAGCGCCAATTGGCGTTAATGTCCTGTCAGCGCAACCTGGTCTAGCGCGCGGTTCCCGAGCCCTGCGCGCTACTCTTCGTCCGGACTGACCTCCTTCCAGCTGTCATCCGGGTCAAAGAGGGGCATGCCCTGGGCCAGCTTCTCGCTGTCCGGCCCCAGGTCTTTTTCGAACACCTGGCCGTCATGGCTGATCATGAAGCTCATCACCCCGGTGTCGGCGTATTTCGCCGGCCAGGCGATCAGGGCAAACCCCCGGCTCATCTTGTCGCCGATCAGGTAGCTGTAGGCACCGCCCGGTGCCGAAGGTCCCTGGCCATGCAGGATGCGCAAGTGATAACCGTGCCAGTCTTCACCGCCGACGGTCTTGCCGAACGAGGGGCCCAACGGGCTGATCTGGCCGCTGTCGTCGTCTGCCCAGTAGAGCCCGTCATGCTGGCCCGGGTGGCTGAAGAGGTTTTGCGCATACTCCAGGGCGCCATCGCCGTCACGGTCGATTGACGCATATTCCATCTGCGCATCGTGATAGGCCAGTGCCGCCTGCACCGCGGAGAGCTCGTTGCGGCCTATGCGCCGGGCCCGCACTTCGGCACTGCCAGCCTGGATATCGAAGCGCCAACCGTTGGCGCTTTTGACCAGGGGAATCGGCAGCGTCCAGTGGTCGCTGCCCACTGACAGCAGCGCCTTGCCGTCGCTGGTTTTCTCGATCTGGTGCTGTTCGTGGTACTGCTTGATGAACGCATCGACATCCTGGCGTTCAGCGCCTTCGCGGGGGATGAAACTGCGCCATTCATTGCCCAGTAATTCCGTCAGGCGCTGGTGATCGGCGTGTTTGCTGCCCAGTGCCTCGACGAACGACTGGGCGGCCTGTTCGGGCGTGGCAAATTCCTGCTGGGCACTGGCCAGGCACGACCAGGCCAGGCCGGCAGTCAGCGCCAGGGTATGCAGGAGTCGGCCGGTAAGTGGCTTGATACGAGGATGGTTGTTCAACGACGGCTCCCCCGTTGACGCGCAGGTGCGCTGGTTGGCCGACTGACCTGATGGCCGACGGCTCGCGAGGCGCTGGGACGCTGTGCGGACAATTGACTGGCGCGGCCACGATTGGCTTGGGCGTTGACCTGGGACGGAGCGCGCGCCCCGGCAAAGGCATTGTTGCGCGCCGTGCCCTGAGTGGCGGCCGGGCGTTTTTTTGTGCTTTGCCGGGCCTGCGCGGGACGCGGGTCACGCTGATTGACCTGCGGGTTGTGCTTGCTCGATTGCTGGTTGTCGCGGGTGGTCCTGGGCGTGCCCTGGCTGCGGTCCGTGGTCCGTGGCCGCTCGTTACCCGCTTGCAGGCGGTTGCCCGCCGAGGCGCCGGACTGGGCCTCGCGCACCCGGTCACGGGCTTCGCGGTTGCTGGTGGCGGGGCGTTCGATCCCGTGTTGGTCCATCGAACGGCGGGCGTTTTCCCGAGCCTGGGCGCGCTGGGCGTTGTCCCCGCGGTAGGCCTCACGCTGAGTGGCACCGTCCAGTTGGCGACCGTATTGCTGGCGGCTGCGGTTGTCGCGATAGGGCACGCCGTTGCGGTGCGCGGCGTTGTGCTGCCACGTGTTCTGATTGTGGCTGATACGGTTGTTGGCATTGATGTTGTTGTAGCGATCGACGTCGATGTCGATATCGTGGTCGTCCCAATCACAATCGCCCCACAACGCCCCGACGATCGCCACCCCGGTGCCGAACGCCAGCCCGGCCATCAGTGCCGAGCCCGGGTAGTAAGTGGGGGGCGGCGGATAGTAGGCCGGCGGCGAGGCCGGATAGGGCCAGGTGCCGTAGGTGGTGGTCGGGTTATAGGCGGGGACGTACACCACCTGCGGGTCGGCGGGCTGAATGATGATGGTCGAGGTGCTGCTGGCCGGGGCAGGTGCCGAACTACTGGAGCTGGCGGGCGGGGCTGGTGCCGGTGCGGCGGCCTGGACCGTGACGTTCTGGTACTGGTTGCTCTGCAGGTTGCCGGCGGTTTGCGCCTGGCGGCGCAAGCGTTGTACGCCGTCCATGACATCGTCGGGCTGCGCCAGGAAGGCATCTCCCAAGCGTTGCACCCAGACCGGATCCTGGCCCAGGGTGACCATGACCTGGGGAAACGCGACCAGCGCCTGCACGCTCGGGTCCCAGGGCTGATTCGCCACTTGCTTGACCGCGTCATCGCCCTTGGCGTCCGGGTGAGCCTTGGACCAGGTCACCGCCTCGGCGATTTCCCCGGGGTAGGTGCTGGCCATCAGCAGTTGGGCCAGCAGCGGATCGGGATACAGGGCAATGGGCGCCAGCATCTGGTCCAACTGCTCCTGGGTAAACACCGGGTCCTTGGTCGGCGCCGTGACCGGGGCTGCAATGGGGGGGCTGGCGGCCGGCGCCACGCTTTGTGCCTGGCTGGCCGCAGCACTGACAAACAGGAGGGCTGAGAAGGCGTAAATGAATGGAATGCGCATTGCAACTCCATGGGCTCAGGCAGGTTAAGAGGGGTGAAGCCAAACCAGGGAAGTGTCGGCCGACTGGGCAAGCCGCCGGCGTCGGTGTCGAGGCCGTTCGCTAATACTAGCAAAGCAGAAAAATCTGCCAGCAAACGCCTGTACTTTCCTGCATTCGCAGCCTGTTCGAGCGTCTCGCACGGCAGCGGAGGGCTACCAATGGGTGGGAACTGTTCCCCTCCAACGCTAAGCTAGCGCCAGCCCCCGGAGCCCACCCACAACCCAGGATCAACATGACACTGACGGCCAAAACCCTGCTTGAAGTCGCATTGGCCAACCCAACCAACGCACTCATCACCACCCGTCTGCCGACGCTCGGCCTGGACCAATGCATGCTCACCGCCGGCTGCCTGTTCCAGGCCATCTGGAACCAACAGGCCCAGCGCCCCCTGGACTGGGGCGTCAAGGACTACGACATCTTCTACTTCGACCCAGACCTGTCCTGGGAAGCCGAAGACCAGGTGATCCAGGCCGGCCGCCGCTTGTTCCACGACCTCGACGTCAACATCGAATTCAAAAACCAGGCCCGCGTCCACCTGTGGTACCGCCAGCGATTTGGCAGCGACTATCCGCAATTGCACTCCACCCGAGACGGCGTCGACCGCTACCTGATCGCCGGCACCTGCATCGGCCTGGACATCACCACCGGCGAACTCTACGCCCCCCATGGCCTGGACGACACGGAGCAGGGGGTGTTGCGGATCAATCCGAAAAACCCCAAGCCCGAGTTGTTTATCCAGAAGGCCCAGAGTTATCAGCAACGCTGGCCTTGGCTGAGGGTGGTTGATGCCTGCGCTTGAGCGCGTCGGGCAACCGTGGTCGGTGCGCGGCAGCTAACCATAACCGAAGGATCAACCTGTCCTGGCCCCACAGCGAAGCGCGGGAGGGGGGAAGCCCAATCCATCATTGGAGCCAGCCAGCGGCCGCTTTCGGTCGACTCTGTTGAAAAAGTCGGTTCTTTTGGACTGCCCACATACTGACCACTGAAAACGCCTTTTTTGCGCGCTGCTACGCGAAATCCGAGTCCGGAATCCTCTGCTCAATGTAAAGATTTCAATCTCAAGCGCGTACTTTTCTACCGTGGAAACCATGGCCGACTTTTTCAACAGAATCGGCCAGAAGCAATGGGATGGACTCCTCCTCACCTCGGCATCTTGAGTGCCAGACTGAAAGTGCGAACCACAGTCAACAGTGAGAAGGAGTCCACACATGAAGCTTATGCGCATTGGGGTCGACCTGGCCAAGAACGTGTTTCAGATCCACGGCGTGGATTGTCATGAGCGGCCAGTCTGGCGGCAACGTTTACCTCGTGATCGCTGGCTGCAAACGGTGCTGGAGAAGATCGAACCCGGCGGTGAGATCGGCATGGAAAGTTGTGGCGGTGCGCACCATTGGGCGCGGCAGCTACAGGCACGCGGTT